>CAYJHJ010000080.1:0-8354 GCA_964370095.1 uncultured Desulfovibrionaceae bacterium
GTAATGATCGGCTTTATAAGGGCCTTGTGGGTTTACGCCTATATAATCAGCCTGTGTCATTATTTAGATAGATTTTGGGCTTTGCCACAAAATCCTCGCTTACATTTTACGTGGAAAATGTTTCGCTCGCTAAAGATTTGTTCAGCCACTTCACAGAACAGGCCATATTTTAGTATCTGTAATGATCGGCTTTATAAGGGCCTTGTGGGTTTACGCCTATATAATCAGCCTGTTCTTTTGTAAGCTGAGTAAGGGTTACGCCAAGGCGATCGAGGTGGAGGCGAGCAACTTCTTCGTCAAGTTTTTTAGGAAGAATATATACTTTATTTTCTAAAGTTGAATTTGTTGCAAGTTCTATTTGAGCAAGCACTTGGTTAGTGAAGGAGTTTGACATAACAAATGAAGGGTGCCCTGTTGCACAGCCAAGGTTAACCAATCTGCCTTCTGCAAGAATAACAAGTGCATTGCCGCTTTTTAGCACCCATTTATCAACTTGTGGTTTGATGTTGATTTTTGTTGCTCCTGATTTTGTTTCAAGCCATTCCATATCGATTTCATTGTCGAAGTGCCCAATATTACACAAAATTGCTTCATCTTTCATAGCTTCCATGTGTTTGCCGGTGATAACGTGATAATTGCCTGTAGCAGTTACAATAATATCTGTTTCAGGCAAAGCTTTTTCAACAGTGGTTACTTCATAGCCTTCCATAGCTGCTTGTAAAGCGCAAATAGGGTCAATTTCTGTAACAAGCACACGAGCGCCAAAGCCACGCATTGATTGAGCACAACCTTTACCAACATCACCGTATCCACAAACAAGAACAACTTTGCC
Source organism: uncultured Desulfovibrionaceae bacterium (assembly GCA_964370095.1). Classification (GTDB taxonomy): domain Bacteria; phylum Desulfobacterota; class Desulfovibrionia; order Desulfovibrionales; family Desulfovibrionaceae; genus CAYJAZ01. The sequence goes on from CAYJHJ010000080.1 coordinate 833, forward strand.
GGCCACCATAACATCGGTAGCACGTTTAATACCATCAGCCAAAGATTCACGGCAACCATAAAGATTGTCGAATTTAGATTTTGTTACACTGTCATTCACGTTGATAGCAGGGAATAAAAGAGTATTGTCTTTTTCCATTTGATATAAACGGTGCACGCCTGTTGTTGTTTCTTCAGATACGCCTTTGATATTTTTTGCTAAATTTGTAAAATGTGTGGGATTAGCTTTGTAGGCTTTTGAAATTCTGTCTATAATAATTTGAAATTCTTTGTTATCATACTTTTTGTCAAGAATTTCAGGAGTTTTTTCAGCTTCAATGCCTTTATGAACAAATAAAGTTGCATCGCCTCCATCATCAACGATTAAATCAGGGCCGGAACCATCAGGCCAAGTGAGGGCCATTTCAGTACACCACCAATATTCTTCTAAAGTTTCGCCTTTCCATGCATAAACTGCGGCTAGTTTGTCAGCTGCTATAGCTGCGGCTGCATGATCTTGAGTTGAGAAAATATTGCAAGAAGCCCAACGAATATCAGCACCTAAAGCATGCAGAGTTTTGATAAGCATAGCTGTTTGGATAGTCATATGCAGTGAACCCATGATTTTCAAGCCTTTCAATGGCTTTGTTTTGCTGTATTTGTCAATTAAAGACATAAGGCCCGGGGTTTCACGCTCAGAAAGTTGCATTTCTTTGCGTCCAAAATCAGCCAATTCGATATCGGCAACTGCATAAGGGAGGGAAAGATCAATTTCACGTATCATAATAATCTACCTACTGTTTTTTTAAAATTAATTGAAAGAGTGAAAGCTTTTCCTTTACGGGTATAATTTCTATATCCGAAAATTGTAAGCCCACACTCTGAGCCATTTGAATAAAATTATCTTTATCAAAGCCAAGCCATCTATCGCCGTATTTTGTTCTTAGCATTTCATTTTCATGCTTTAAAAATTCGGTAACCAATAAAGAGCCGTCTTTTTGCAAAATTCTTTTTATTTCATGAAGAACAAGTTTAGGGTCTGTTACATGGTGCAAAACAAGATTAATGCAAGCAAAATCCGCTTCATTATCTTTAAGTGGAAGATGATCAAGCTCGCCAATTCTTAATGAAATATTTGAAATATCTTTTGTGCTGTTTTCACTAAAACGCCTTCTTGCAAGTTCAAGCATGCGGGCTGAGCCGTCAACTCCAATCACTTCTTTGGCTTTTGGAAGCAGTTCTTCTAAAACTCCGCCAGTGCCACAACCTAAATCAACAACAGTTTTTGCCTTCTGCGGCATTTTTTGTGCAATAGAGAGAGGAAGGTTGAAATCGCCCAATAATTCTTTGTTTAATGCATCCCAATCTTCGGCTATAGCATTGAAAAACTGACGTGTTTTTCTTGCTCTTTCTTCTAAAATATGGTGTGCCATATCAAAATCAGGAGCTGTTGTGGGCATATCAAGTGCATGAGGGATTATGGAATCAAGAAAAGTTTTGCCTTCGCCTGAGGGGGTGGCGGAATAATATACCCAAAGCCCATCTCGCCTTGATTCAAGAAGGCCTGCATCCACCAAGATTTTCAAATGCCTTGAAACCCTAGATTGCCCCATATCCATAAGGCTTACTATTTCATTTACTGATAATTCATAGCGTGATAAAATAAGGGCAAGCCTTAGTCTGGTTTCATCAGCAAGTGCTTTCAATCCTTTAAGAGCGAACATATATTCCTTTTTGTAAAAGTAAATATTTATTTTGTGAAATATTTATATAAAGAAAAGTTGATATTGTCAAGATTTTAATTATTCTGATATAAAAAATATTTTTACAAAATAATTTACAAAATTTAATTTAAATTTACATTAATTTTAGCTTGACTTTTTCAGAAGAAATGGCAAAAATACTTGTTCGATAATATTAATTCGACACTTTAATAAGGAATAGATGATGCAAAAACTTATTGCTGCAAATTGGAAAATGTATAAAATTCCTTCGCAAGCTCTTGAAACTTCAAAAGAACTTATTGCAAGGCTTAATACTGAACCAATGGAAAACCCAAAAGAAAAAGAAGTGGTTATCTTTGCTCCAGCTATTGACTTGCCTTCTATCTTGGTTGCCAAGGCAACAATAATGCCAGAATTTGAATTTTCCTTTGGTGCTCAAAACTTTTACCCAGCAGAAGAAGGCGCATATACTGGCGAAATTTCACTTGATATGATTAAAGCTGTTTCTGCTGAATGGGTGCTTGTTGGCCATTCAGAAAGAAGAGCGTATTTTCATGAAGACAATGCTTTATTGGCACAAAAAACTGAATTTGCTTTGAAAAACAATGTTCGCGTGATTTTTTGCATAGGCGAAACATTGGAAGAACGTGAACAAGGCAAGTTGAAAGAAGTGCTTCAAACTCAGCTTAAAGAAGGTTTGGCAAAATTACCAACTGATTATAAAGCCAAAGATTTGGCCATTGCTTATGAGCCTGTTTGGGCTATTGGCACAGGAAAAGTTGCAAGTGAAGATGATATTTTACAAGCTCATGCTTTAGTGCGTGAACTTTTGGTAGATATTTTGGCTCAAAAAGCCCATGAAACACGTATTCTTTACGGTGGAAGCGTAAAGGCGGAGAACGCAAAATCTATTATGTCAATTAAAAATGTTGATGGCGTTTTGGTTGGCGGTGCATCATTAAAAGCAGAAAGCTTTAGCCAAATTGCTAGAGCATAATTAAGGAGTATATTTGTGGATACCGCAATTTTATCAGTTCATATTTTAGTTTGTCTTATTTTGGTTATTCTTGTGTTATTGCAAGCAGGAAAAGATGGAATGGGCGTTATTTTCGGCGGTGGTAATACATCAAATGTAGGTTCAGGCGGAGCAGGCGGCATGCTTACAAAGCTTACAGCAACCTTAGCAGTTATTTTTGTGTGCACTTCACTTGGTTATAATATAATGACTTCAACAGAAAAAGATGAAGCTTCAACACTTTTAGATGTTCAATTTGAAGAAACTCTTCCTACTGAAGCTCAAACTGAGCTTCCTTCAACAACACCAGCTGAATAAGTGAACATAAAAGCTATCGAGAAAAAAATTAAATAGTACAAAATTATTGAAAAGCAAGTATAACAACTTGCTTTTCTTGTATTTTCAGTTTGTTTATTTTATGGAGAAGATCATATGGCATTGGTTTCATTAGCGCATCACTGCAGTGAAGTAAGCCCGTTCTTGGTTATGGAAATTTTGGCAAAAGCTCAAGAGATGCAAGCCAAAGGACTTGATATTATTCATTTAGAAATAGGTGAGCCTGATTTTGACACGCCTCAAGCTATTATAGAAGCAGGCAAAAAAGCTTTGGATAATGGCGAAACGCATTATACTGCATCACATGGTGTTTTACACTTGCAAAATGCAGTGGTAAAATACTATAAAAAACAATATAATGTTGATATTGAAAGCGGGCAAGTACTTGTTTTTCCCGGAACTTCGCCTGCAATGTCCCTCATTTTTGGGGCTTTACTTGAAAAAAATGATGAAGTTATTTTATCAAATCCCTCTTATGCTTGTTATGCAAATTTTATACGCTATAATGGTGGAAAAATCCGTGAAATTCTCACTTTTGAAGAAGAGGGCTTTCAATTTCGTGAAGACGATTTAGCAAAAGCTTTAAATGAAAAAACCAAAGCAATAGTTATAAATTCTCCTACTAATCCCACAGGAATTGTGATGAGTGAAGAAAAGATGAAGGCTATTGTCAAAACCTGTGATGATTTTGCTAAAAACAACAATTTGTTAAGTCCATTGATTGTTTCTGATGAAATTTATCATGGGCTTGTTTATGAAGGTAAAGAGCATAGCATTTTGGAATATACTGATAATGCTATAGTTTTTAATGGTTTTTCAAAGGCTTATGCTATGACAGGCTGGCGACTTGGCTATGCAATTGTTCCTAAAGCATATGTGAAAAGCCTTGTGGCGCTTATGCAAAATTTCTTTTTGTCAACAAACACAATGACTCAATATGCAGGAGCCTTTGCTTTAGAAGAATGTGCTTTAGAAGTTGAAAAAATGCGAAATATCTATAACGAACGTCGTGTATACCTTATTAAAACATTGAAAGAACTTGGTTTCAATATTCCTGTTGAACCAAAAGGCGCATTTTATGTCTTGGTGAATGCAAGGCATTTAGCTGAAAAATTTGAAGGGTCATCTGTAAGATTAGCCTATGATATTTTGGAAAAGGCAAATATAGCATTAACCCCGGGAAGTGAGTTTGGTTCACAAACTGAAGGATATTTACGCATCTCTTATGCAAATTCTATGGAAAATCTTCAAAAAGCCATGCAAAGGCTTCATAAATATATTAATAGTAAAAATAGCTAACTCATAAATAGAGTAAAGGGCAATTTTTGGGCAGAAACTTTCAATGCAAGAAGTAATAAAATTTGTTGAATCACTTTGCGAAGCTAAAGGTGTTTTACTTTATCTTGTAAAATTTGGCTCTCATCTTTATGGCACAAATACAGAAAATTCTGACACCGATTATAAAGGCATCTTCCTTCCTAATATAGAGAGTTTGATACTTGAAAAGAAGTGTCAATCCATCGTGCATAATACAAATAGTAATGCAGTAAGAAATTCAAATGTTGATGTGGACATTGATTTATGGTCGTTACAGCATTGGTTTTCGCTCCTTAAAAGAGGTGATACCAAAGCTATTGATATGCTTTTTTCTTATACAAATAAAGATTCGCTTATCTATATTTCCCCTATTCTTAAGGAAGCTCAAGTATTTAAAACGCCTATGGACTTTATTAATCTTCGCGAAAATACTTCATACATCGCTTATGTTCATAATCAAGCTAAAAAATATGCTTTGAAAGGATCACGGCTTCATTTGCTAAAATCTGTGTATGATTTAATAATAAAAGCCTTAGGCGAGAATAAGTATACTAAGTATGATTTTTTTGGAATTTTAATTCCGGAACTCAAAAATTTGTTCTTTGATGAAAAACTTTGCTTTGCTAAAGAAGATGCACAGGGGCATACTGTTTTATATCTTTGTGGTTCTGGCTTTCACGAGAAGACAAAAATCTTGGAAGTAGTGCTAAGGCTTGAGACAATGTATAAAAAATTCGGTGAAAGAGCTGTGCAGGCGGAAAATAATGAAAATGTTGACTGGAAGGCGATATCGCATGCTATGCGTTGTATTTTTCAAGTTGAAGAGCTTATAAAAACAGGCAATCTTATTTTTCCGCTAAAAAACGCAGAACATCTTAAAGACATTAAGGCAGGCAAATATTCATGGAAAGAGTGTGAAAAAGAAATATCTGAAGGGCTTGCAAAGCTTGAAATTTTACTTGAAAAAATGCCTATAAATAAAAAAATAGATGAAATCCATGAAAAAACAATTTTGTCATTCTATTAAAGATTTAGCATAAGATGAAGCATGCTTAAAATAAAAGTTTATAAAGTTATTGAATTTAAAATAGAAAATAAATTAAAATATTCAGAAAGGAAGTAAAATGAAGATAAAAAATTTGAGTATCAAATTGAGTGTATTCCTTATTATGCTTCTTTGTTTTGTGTATTTTTATGAAAATATTAGCTTAGATAAAGGTTTTAATCATGAGGAATATGCAAAAGCTCATCATGTTGAAGATTTGATAAAATATCCTCAAAATTTAATATATTATGCAGGAAAATTACCTTTAACTCCACTTTTATCAGAAGAAGAAATGCAGAAATATGAAGAAGATTTTTATAAAAAATATTTTCGCCCTTGGAAGCAAGAAAAATCTTTTATCAGCTTTGAAACTGTAAGTAATTCTTTCAAGAATAAAAACTTTTCTTATGCTGAAAATCTCAAGCCTTGGGATAGTATAAAATGGAAGAAACTACAGGAAAACGCAAATCTTGAAAATTTTCCAAATACCTCTCAAAAAGGAATCAGCATCAATCAAAGCCCTTTACGAGCACTTCCTAGTTTAACGCCTTTGTTTTTAGAGCCTGAAGGACTTTCAGACGCCTATCCTTTTGATATGTTACAATATTCTCATTTGCCTCTTGCCTTACCTCTTTATATTTCTCATGTAAGCAAGGATAAGGCATGGTATTTTGTTGAAACAGGAAATTCAGCAGGCTGGGTGCAAAGCAAAGATATTGCAATTATAGATGAAGAATTTATAGGAGATTGGCAAAAATTTGAATTGATTGCAATAGTGAAAGAGGGAAGTGTTTTGGAAATAAATTCAAAATTTTATAACTTTGCTTCAATAGGAACACTTTTACCCTCAAAAGAAGGTAATGTATATGCACCAATATACAACATAAATGAAGCTACAAAACTTTATCCTGTTGAAATTGCACAAACAAGCTATAAAAATTTTCCTCTTGATTATACGGCTTTTCAAGTGGCAGAGCTTGGGCAAGAAATGATGGGGCAAGTTTATGGTTGGGGTGGCTTTTTAGGAAATAGAGATTGCTCTTTGATGTTGCAAGATCTTTTTATTTCCTTTGGGATTTACTTGCCGAGAAACTCAGCTTTGCAAGGAAAAGTGGGTAGTGTGATCTCTTTTAAAGATAAAGAAAATATTGAAAAATTGATTGCAGAAAAAGCAAAGCCTTTTGCCTCTTTGATATATAAAAAAGGGCATATCATGCTTTATATCGGACAAGAAAATTCAAAATCAATGATGTTTCATAGTGCATGGGGAATTGTAGCTGAAAGTAATGAACGCATTGTTTTAGGCAAAACAGCCATCACAAGTCTTCAAGTCGGGCAAGACAATCCAAGAGCAGACAAGACAAAATCTCTCTATAACACAATTGAAAGTATAAATAATTTTTAAGAAAATACTGATTTTATGATTTTTTGCTTTTATACTAACTCACTCTAATCAAGGCTAAACACTTTTTTAGATTCTAATAGTTTCTTTTCCTTCCAAGCCAAAAAAAGCCTTATCAAGTTTAAGAACGTCAGCTTCAATAGTGCTTATTCTATTTAAAGAAGAAAGGCCGGCACCAAAATCATCTATTGAAACGCAAAAGCCACATTCTTTTGGAAATTCATAAGTGAGAAAACATTTAAACCTCATAAACTTACATCAATTGCACATAAAACAAATACCCTCAAACCTCTGCTTTCACAGAGGAATGAGGGTATGTTATAATAAAATAAAGTTATTAGAATTTAAATCTAAAGTTCAATGAGCCTGTATGGCTGGTTTGGTCTGAACCAAATTCGCCGCTATAATTTGCGCCTACGCTGAAATTACCGCTTGTCCATTCCAATCCTGCATTTGCAAGGAAAGTGGTGCTATCTGTGCTTGCTTCGCTTTTATAGCGTGCACCGAACATGTCAAAACTTGAGTCGATATCGCTTCCTGTCAAGCTTTGACGAAGACCAAGGCCTGCACTTGGAGAGAGCACGCCTGAACCCATAACATAATTACCCTGCCATGTTACTGTTAAATCTGCATAAAGATTAGAGTATGAATTATCATGGAAGCTCATATTATATATATCATAAGGGGCAATAAAATTGAAATCAT
>CAYJHJ010000081.1:0-8318 GCA_964370095.1 uncultured Desulfovibrionaceae bacterium
CTTGGGCTTTTGTCAGAAGAATTTAAAGATGCAATTGTTTTGGCTTGCGAGGAAATGAAAGAGGGTAAATTTGATAAGGACTTAGTGCTTGATATGCTAAGCGGAAATGATTTTGCACCTATACATATGAATTTTAATGAAGTTATTGCAGCTAGGGCAAATGAAATTCTTACCGGCAGCAAAGAGTATAGCCTTATTTCGCCAAATTCGCATGTTAATATGGGGCAATCTACTTGTGATTCAACCTATGCTGCAGCCCGTTTTGCCCTCTATTATGAAATCACAAAGATGATAGATTCATTAAATAGCTTACTTTTAGCTTATAAAGATAAAGCTATAAAATATAAAGATAATGTTAAAGTAGCACACACTTGCTTTCAAGATGCGGCACCTATTAATATGGGGCAATTTTTTGGAGCACCAGTAACATTTCTTCAAAGGCAAATCGATAAGTTGAATGAAATTAAGCTGGAATGTGCGGAGCATACAATTGGCTATACTGTGATAGGCACAGGTTTAGGTTCTTTCAAGGGCTTTCATAGCAAAATTAATGCAATCTTATCAAAAGAACTTGATATTCCAACCTATCACACAAAAGACCCTATTGCTCAAATTCAGTTTGCTGATTTCTTTTTGAGAGTGCAATCTTTATTTAAATCAACCATTACAGGCATATCAAAGATGGCAAGAGATATCAGAATCATGTCAAGCGGGCCAAGTGCAGGTTTTTGTGAAGTCAAGATTGCTCCTGTGCAAAACGGATCTTCTTTTTTTCCGGGGAAGGTTAATCCCTCACTTGCTGAGCTTGTAAACATAGCCTGCTATCAAGTCTGTGGTTATTCAGTAAGTGTTGATATGGCGGTGGAAGCAGGGGAATTAGATGTAACTCCATGGTATCCTGTTTTTACTGTAAATACTTTAAATTCTGCACGCCTTATTTATAACACAGTGGATGCTTTTGCAAAAAAATGCATTGCAACTCTTGAGGTGAATGTGGATTTGAATGAGCAAAAAGCTCATATGTCTTTAGGAATGGCAACGGTTCCTTCTGCTTTGTTTGGATATAAAAAAGCAACAGAAGTGGCTTTATATGCAGCAGAAAATTCTGTTTCCATAAAGCAGGCGGTTATTGATTTAAAGCTTTTATCAAAAGAGGAAGCTGATAAATTTATCGATCCATTAATGCTTACAAAGGTTGAGGAAAGTTCAGCTTTATTTTATGAAAGAGCCTTGGCTGAAGAAAAGCATTAATATCAATAATACAATAAGATAAGAGAAACTAAGGAGTTTTTTATTATGGCAACACCAAAATTAGAATGGGCCAAAGAATGGTTAAAAACCACTAAAAGCTGCTATATAAACGGTGAATGGGTGATGGCAAGAGGAAATGAGGTTGAATCTACCAATCCTGCAACAGCAGAAGTTATCGGTAAAATCAAGGGTGCAAGCGAAGAAGACGTGAACAATGCAGTTTTAGCTGCTCGTGAAGCCTTTGATAATGGCCCTTGGAGCACAATGGCGCTTCGTGAAAGAGGCAACCTTATGCGCTCCTTGGCAAAAATACTTCGTGATAATATTGAAGAAATTGCTACACTTGAAACACTTGATAATGGCAAACTTTTCACAGAATCATTGGAAGATATTGAAAATATAGCAACTTTCTTTGATTATTATTCAGGTTGGGTTGATAAATATTATGGTGATGTGAACCCTGTTTCCGGCAATTTCTTTTCCTATACACTTCGTGAACCAATTGGCGTTTGTGGGCAAATTATCCCTTGGAATTACCCAATGGATATGGCAGGATATAAATTAGGGCCTGCACTTGCTATGGGTAATACTATTGTTATCAAACCTTCAAGCGTAACATCATTTTCGCTTATTCGTTTTTTTGAACTGATCCATGAATCAAAGCTTTTGCCAAAAGGTGTTTTAAACCTTATAGTAGGAAAAGGTTCAGTGGGTTCATTTATCACACGTCATCCTCAAGTTGACAAAGTTGCTTTCACAGGTTCAACAGGTGTTGGGCGTCAGCTTATCCATGACTCAGCGGATACAAATCTAAAACCTCTTACCCTTGAACTTGGCGGTAAATCAGCAAATATAATTTTTGAAGATGCTCCTGACATGAAATTTGCCATAGAACGTTCATTTGTTGCAATGTTCTGCGGTAAAGGTGAAAAATGTTCTGAGCCAACACGTTTATTTGTTCAGCGCTCAGTCTATAATCAAGTTGTTGAAGGCTTGGTTGAATACGCTAAAACATGGAAAGTGGGCGATCCTTTCAATCAAGAAAATCATCAAGGTGCACAAGTTTCTAAAGATCATTTTGACAGTATTATGAACTATATTGAAATTGGCAAACAAGAGGGTGCTCGCCTTGTATGCGGCGGAACACGCAATACAGAAGGAACAAATGCAAAAGGATATTTCATAGATCCTACTATCTTTGCTGATTGCACAAATGATATGCGTATTTCACAAGAAGAAATCTTCGGGCCTGTTCTTGTTGTTATTCCATTCGATACAGAAGAAGAAGCTGTGAAAATGGCAAATGACTCTGAATATGGGCTTGCAGCAGGTTTTTGGACTTCTGATATAGGCCGTTCACAACGTGTTGCCAAAGCCTTAAAAGCAGGGCAAATCTTTATCAATAAATACGGTTGTTACGACCCTGCTTCACCTTTTGGTGGCTACAAAACCTCCGGTTGGGGCAGAGAGTGCGGGCAAATGTCTTTAGAAAACTACACCAGAGCAAAAGCTATTTGGTATGCCTATTAATTTTTTTTTAGGGAATGAAAAGCACGTTTTTAGAAAGTGAGGATTTTGTGTCAAAGACCAAAATCTATATAAATTATATGGAGATTATAAAATGAAAATGAAAGCCGCCGTTATGATGGGCGTAAACAAACCATTAGAAATTCATGAAGTAGAATTAGATAAACCAAAAGCAAATGAAGTATTGGTAAAAATATTGGCTACTGCTGTTTGCCACAGTGATTTGAATACTTTAGAAGATCCCACAACTCCTGTTCCACAAGTTTTAGGGCATGAAGGTGCGGGTATTGTTGTTGAAGTTGGTGAAAATGTAAGTACTTGTAAAGTTGGCGATAAAGTTGCTCTTAGCTGGCTTCCTTATTGTGGCACTTGTGCTTTTTGCCGTGCAGGAAAAGTGAGCCTTTGCGAAACTGCTTTTGGCCCAATGTTTAACGGTACACTCCTTGACGGAACAAGCCGTATGAAATTGAATGGCGAAACTTGCTATCATATGTCTTTACTTTCAACATTTGCTGAATATACTGTAGTACCTGAAATGAGCTGTGTTGTTATGCCTGATGAAATGCCGATGATTCCTGCTTCTATGATTGGTTGCGGTGTTGCAACAGGTTATGGGGCGGCAGTTCGTGCAGCAGATGTTCGCCCAGGTTCATCTGTGTGCGTGTTTGGCATTGGCGGAGTTGGCATAAATGCAATTCAAGGAGCTAAAATTGCAGGTGCAAGCAAAATTATTGCTGTAGATGTGAAAGATGAAAACCTTGAAATTGCAAAAGAATACGGTGCTACTCACGTAATTAATTCACGAAATGTGGCTGATGCGGTTGATGCAATTAAAGAGCTTACTGAAGGACTTGGTTCTGAATATTGCATAGATTGCACAGGAATTCCGGCTGTTGGTGCACAAGCTTGGCGTGCAGCACGTAAAGGTGCAACAATTATTGTTATCGGTGCTTACCCTGCTGACGGTGAATTAAAGCTTCCTGCAGGTGGCTTCCACCGTTTTGGTAAAGTTATTAAAGGTGCTTTCTATGGTGAAGTAAATCCATTTAATGATTTTCCACGTATTGCCCAACTTTATCTTGATGGACAATATAGCCTTGATAACCTTGTGATTAAACAAATCAAACTTGAAGATATCAATGAAGCATTTGATGCTTTCCATGATCCAAGTGCAAAAAATACAGGAAGATATGTTATTACTTTTCCTGAATAAATAATCTTTTAAAAAGATTACCTTTCAAGCCCTTTTCTTTTTATAGAGAAAAGGGCTAAAATGTAAAAAAATCTATTGCATAATTTTTAAAATAATTATACTACTTTTTTATGCTTTATTGCTTTACTAAAGCAAAATAAACAGCTTTTGAAGGAATTTTATATGCTTGAAATATTAAAGAAAAGACGCTCTATCCGTAAATTCACTTCTGAAAAAATATCGGAAGAAAATAAAAAATCAATTCTTAAAGCTGGTTTGTTGGCACCTGCGGGAAGAGGCGTGCGCACAGTAGAGTTTTTAATTGAAGAAGATCAAGAAAAAATTAAAGATTTTGTAAATTGCAAAAGCCATAGCACAAGCCCATTTTTAACAGCAACTTTAGCAATCATTGTTTTTGCTGACAGCACTAAAACAGATACTTGGGTTGAAGAAGCAAGCCTTGCCACAATTTTTATGCAGCTTGAAATTGAGAGTTTGGGCCTTGGGTCAACATGGATACAAATGCGTAATAGAACTAATAAAGCAGGGCAGCCTTCGATTGATGCCTTGCGTGAACGCTATAATTTTCCTTCTCATCTTGAGCCTCTTTGTGTTTTGGCTATAGGTCATAAAGATGAAGAAATTCCTTCTTATACAGATGATTTTTTTGATTTTTCTAAAGTTCATGAAGGAAAATTCTAATTTTGATTAACTTTCTTATTGATAGTGAGTTTATAAAATGAAAATAATCGGCAGTAAATACTTTTTTATTTTTTGCTTGCTTTTACTTTATATATCATGGGGTTCAGGCTATATTGTTGCAAAATTTGCACTCCTGTATTCGCCGGGACTTATGTTGACTTTTTTGCGTATGAGCTTGGCAGGGATTATACTCATAGGCATAAGCAGGGCAATGGGTGAAAAAATTGTATTCACTTATACAGACTTTAAAGCGTATTCAATACTGGGTTTTTTCTTGGTGGTTGTGGGCGGTGCTTTTGTTTCAAAAGGGCAGGAGAGTGTTTCCTCAGGCACAACTGCCATGCTTTTAAGTGTTGTGCCAACATGGATGGTGCTTGCTGATTGGTATTTTTCAAAAATTCGACCCAGTTTAATCCAAGTATTTGGGCTTTGCATAGGTATAGGTGCAATGGGGTGGATGCAATGGTATCAAGGTGCAAATGGGCAAGCTTCTTTTCTTGGTTTTACGCTTATATTGCTTTCAACAGTCGGTTGGGTGTATGGTTCACAGCTTACAAAAACCATACAAACAAAAACTCCTATGTCCTTATTGCGTTCAACTGGCTTTATGATGCTTATAGGCGGAGTGGAAACCTTTTTATTTGCAATCTTGGTAGGCGAAAGGCTTAATGAGATCACATGGGCACCTCAATTTCTTTTAACTTTGTTTTTGCAAGTGGTTGCGTCTGTGTGCGGTTATGGTTCTTACCTTTGGCTCCTGCAAAGAACTCGCCCTATGATTGCGATTTCTTATGAATTTGTAAATCCTGTTATTGCCCTCTATCTTGGTTGGCTTATTGGTGGCGAAAGGGTTGATAGCCCCCTTATTATTGCTTGTATATTACTTATTTGTTCTGCTTTTTTTGCTGTATCAAATAAAAATCCGCATTAATTTATATTATAAAATTCATGAGCTTCACATCTTTTGATGAGAATGGATTTGAACTTGAAAAAATAGTCATTCTATGTTATAAAAATATATAATGAATAATAAAACATCTATTATGCCCAGTATTTTAGAGCGGCTTAGCAAACTAAAAATAGGCCAATGCTTGGATATGCGAACGTATAAACGTAATCGCTCTGTAGCTATTGTGTGCATAGGTGAAGATAGTTTTAATGTGATTGAGCGTGGTTTTTTTGAAGAATCATGGGATGGGTTGACTGCAGAAAAAGTGAAAAAACTTTTGAAAACTTTGCTGAAGCGTGAATTTCCTCGTAGCAATAAAATTAGGTTGTATACACTTGATTCCTTTGAAGAAGCTGATGTAAATCGCATGGGGCATGGATCCGGGCGATTTGGCGAATAAGCAATTTAGCAGAATTGAAATAAACCCACGAAACATTCCTCATTTAAAAGAAATCTATAAATTATAGATAAATTCAGCTTCTTATAATTAAATGATTTTAACCACAAAATTATAAAAAAATATTATAAAAAGGGTATAGTATGAGCATAGAGCAAGCTAGTGAACTTATTAAGTCATTAACAATGAACTTTTTGGGTGAAGCAATTGATTTTGATGAAAACGGTTTTTTGGAACTTGCAATTGAAGAAAAAATTCCCGTAATAATCAACTTTGAAGATGAAATTGACGGTGTTGAAGGCTTGATTATAAACTGTGTTCTTGGCTCTGTTGAACCATCTAGCACAAAAGGGGCGGAGCTTATGTATGAACTGTTGGAAGGCAATTACATGTGGGGGCTTACAGCAGGCGGCACTATAGGCATAGACAGTGAAACAGAATTATGCTGCTTGACACGTATTGTGGAATTGCCCATCGAACAGAGTGCTTTTATGGATATTTTTATCCAACTTATTTCTGCTGCAAAGTATTGGGCTGAGCGTATTGAAGAAGATCCAAATACTGAAAACCTACAAATTATTTCAGATAATTTATTGAAAGTTTAATACTTGCCACTGTAAGATTATATTATAATTGCATTCGCTGGCAACATAATTGGCACATTGTATTTTATCCTATTTTATTGATTTTATTATATAAAATAATTATATTTTTTGGCACAAATATTGCTTCTAAAAGAGTATATATTATAAAAGAAAGGAGATTTTTGTGGCACAGATTCAAAATAATCCAAACCCAGCTCAAATACATGTAAATCAAGAAGCAGGTGTAGCGCCTGCAGCACAACAAGCTGCTCGAAGGCAACAAGTGAATGTAGGATTGCTTGGGGCAAATCAAAGGCGCCCTTCAGTTTATAGAGCCGTGAAAGCTCGTGTATTAACCCCTTTTCGTGCTATTGGAAATCAAATAAAGGGCATTGGCAGGTCAATTTCAAATTTATTCAAGCCTGCTAGAGAATATTTTAAGCCTCGCGGTGGTTGGCAAGATCAAACAATAAGTTTTAAAGGGCAAAATATAACTTTTTTTGCTCGTGAACTAAAAAGCATGGCAAAAGGTAATCGAACAACTTTTCAAGCAAATATAGCTCAAACTTTGCTTGATCGCATAACTCGTGGGGAAAGCCTTGTGAAAGACGTTCTTGGCGGAAATCCGCCTGCAGGCGGAGCAAGCAATCAAGACATAGGCGATATCATGCTATTTTTGAGTGCAAAATCACGTTTAAATGGCAATGTTTTTTCTGAGGGGGCTTATACACTTGAAGACCCTGATGGTGCTTTGTATGAATTTTTAGATGCCTCCAGTGAAAGATATTTGCGTCTATCAAGCCATATGGAAAGCAAACAAGAAGCTTCTATTGCTAACCCTGATGGAGTAGGCACACATACAAATATGCATAGAGGTATTGACCTTAGTGATACTTCAAAATTACCCAGTTCAAAAACCACTGTTTTGTTTGCGGCAATTCCTCAAAACGATGAGCCTGCTGCCGCACGTCGTATTTTTTTGAAGTGCGAAGGTTTTGGTTGTAGGCCTACTATTGGTTTTGCACATAATAATGTACGAAATACCGGTGGAAGAGCAAGCCGTGCATTACAACTTTCTGACTTTGGTAATCTTGCAATGCATGCAAAAGATTATATTATAACAAGATTTCAAAATGATTTGGCAGGCTCACGCAAGGAGCGTATTCCTACTCCTGTCAAGACAAAATATAAGGCTTTGGCAGATGCAATAGCCTCACCTGCTTTCCGTCAAAATAATCCAACTGAAACAGCTGAAGGTGTTCACAGAATGATTAAAAATACAAGAGATTATCTTGAAGATAGTGGCTATCAATTACCTGCCGGCACTAAAGATAAATTTGTAAACTTTCTTCGTTCTTTAGTTGCTTCATTAAACAATACCGATAGTCTTAATGCGCGCATAGGCAATGAAGTATGTTTTTCAATGGAAGAAATTTTAAATGATGAACAACATGCAAAGCAAACCAATGCCCAAAGAATTGTTGATATTTTTGCTGCTCTAAATATATCTCCTGCACAAATTGCTTCATTAGGGCTTACTCAAGACGATTTGTTGAGAATTGCTTCAGCTTAGAATTTTATAATAAATACATTGCCAAATTAAAAAACTTAAAATCTTTAAAAAAATATTTTTTATATTTTTTATATTTCTTTTGTTCTATAAATAAAACATAACCATATGAAATTATAGGTTTTTTATAACTAAAATATTCTTTT
>CAYJHJ010000082.1:0-7441 GCA_964370095.1 uncultured Desulfovibrionaceae bacterium
TAAGAGCTTCAGCTACAAGTTCAGGTTGCTTTTGCAATAATTTTAAGTCTAACATTTTATTACTCGCTTGAACTGTCTTCTTGAGGGTTTGAATCGGCTTGATTTTCTCTTAGTGAATATTTCATAAATTTTTCACGTACTTGCCATTCACGAAAACCAACAGTTACATCTTCTTCAGGTGAAACCAAGGTTGGAAAAGAGCCACGTGGGTTATAAAAACGAACTTTATCCATCAAATTTTTACGGGCTTGCCCTGTGAAGTTATCCAATAAAATTGTGCTGTAAGGAATTTCATTATTCACAAGAAATTTCTCTAACCTATCACAATGAACACAATTTGTTAGTGTATAAAAAGTTAAATCTTTTGCTTCTGTTGGCTTCATTCCGCGATCGTATTCATTTTGAAACTCAGGCAAAACGCTGACTTCGTCTGAACTTGAAGATGTAGACGGTGCTGAATTATCATCTGTAGGCATTTGATCTTTTGTGCCGCCAAAAAATTTTCGGGCTAAAAAAAGTATCACAACTAAGCAGATAAGTGAAATAATAATAGGTGTTGACATAAAAAACCTCTTCAATCAGTATTATTTAATCTATTAAAATCAGAATGATTTTTTCATATTTTGTATAAATGTATTAGTATCTTGATTTAGTTTTTTAATCAAGTCATTAGCTTTCTGCTTTAAAGAAACTTTTGCACAATCACTCCTATAGTGTGAATAAATAAAATCTTTTTCGCACTGTATTGTATTTCCCCACAAGATAAGTAATTCATTATATTTATCTTTTACTGCATAATCCGCAAGTAAGGCATTTGCACTTGTGTTTTTGGGGTGTGTGTTAAATTCAAAAGCTGTCTTCTTTTCTTTGGCATATTCCATGAGCGTATCATCTATAAAACCGGGATTTAATAAAATATCCACATTTGCATTCAAGGCCGCAAAATTTGTACCTTGAGGCCTGTTATTATAGATATTTTCACCATCAACACAGATATAATCAAAGCTTTTTTCTCTTTGCCTTTTAGTGTATTCATCTATTAGAGCAGGCGGAACAAAAGAAATTTTAAAACCCAAAAATATTTCTATATCATAAATAAGAGCAAGTTCTTTTAAAATTTTCTTTGTTTCAAAAATTTTTTTTTCTGTTAAAGAAATATCGGAATATAAAAAGCCTGCACTCTTAACTTTTGCTAAAGAACATGAATAAAGGGCTTTCTCAAATGAAAAATTATCTATTTCTATATGGAGTTCTGTCATATTTTATATCTTTTCTATTGCAATTTTATTCTTGTGATTTCTGAATCTCTGCCAAAGCGAAAAACCCCGCCGCCCCAAAGCCCGGTTCCGTTTGAAACATAAAGCTGCATATCGCCAACATTATAATGCCCTGAAACAAAACCATCATTGGCACTTTTCATCATAGGATCAAGGAAAAATGCCTGCCCTCCGTGTGTATGGCCGGCTAATTGCACATCATATCCATAGGTTGAACTATTTTTTGCTATTACAGGTTGATGCCCCAAAAGAATTTTAATCGCATCTTCAGGAACATTTTCCAAAGCTTTCACATGATCTGTGCCATACACTGTTCCTTTTGATCGTGATGGATCGCCTACACCAATGATTGAGATTTTAGCACCATTAAAATCAAATACGCGATTTTCATTTATCAATACATTCACACCTAAATTTTCTAAATACTCTTTCCACTCAAGTGGCCCTGAATAATTTTCATGATTACCAAAAGCCATATAAAAACCATATTTTGATTGTATATCACCTATAGGAGTTACTTCTTTGCCGACAATATCAACTGATTCGTCTATAAGATCACCTGAAAGCACAACAAAATCTGCTTCCATACTATTCACTTTGTCCACCACATCTTGAAGCCAAGCTTTATCAAAGGCAGAACCTATATGTAAATCAGCAAGAAGTACTATTTCAAGCCCTTTTAGTTCATTTGGCAAATTGGGAATTGTTAAAGTAACATCTTTTATGTCAGGAACTTTTATAGCTTTATACATTCCAAAAGCATTAGCACCTATAGCAAAAAGAAAAATAAAAACAACTGTTTTTCCGCCTGCCAAGACATGTGAGAGGCTGAAATTAATTCCTGTAATTCTTGAAATGAAATGGAAAAAAAGAAGAAAAATATCACGTAAAATCAAAAGTCCAAAAACAAACATCATAGACATAAGAATGAAACTTACTCCCCTTAAAATTATGAGAGGAAATTCCACGCCCGAACGCATCACAATTCTTGTTATCAAAAGAGACTGCGAAAATACAATCAATAAAATAAAAGCTGTTCTTGTGAACCATATCGGTAAGGCATAAGGATAAACCCCACGCCCAAAAATATATAAAGCACAGGTTATTGTGAACGCAAATAAAAAAACTAAAAATGAGATCATAAAAAAAATCCTAAAACTGTTTTATAAGAAAATAATTATTTACTTGAAAATAGCTATGATTATACATTGCTATTTTCCAATCAAATTATTATATAAGCTTTTTTTACCTTAAAGTAAATAATCACCGAGAAAATTCTCAGTGATTATTATATTTATCTGATTTATATTATCTTCTTCTTGTTATATTTCCATAAGAAATTAGTGTTTTAATTTTCTTTATTCTTTGTGGAAAGAAATAACTTGAATTGCTTGAGTCGATGTGCGTTTCATGGAATGCTTTCAAGCGCCTTTGAACTCTTAATAAACGTTGAATGATTTCACCAAGTGAAAAATACATTACCGAGAGTAAAAGCCCCATAACAATACTTACAATAGCTAAATAGATAGAAAGCATGTTTGCTTCTTCATTTGTATTGTCAGTTTGCCACAAGAAATAAAGGGCACACAAAGTTCCAAAAATCCAAAGAGCATGTCCGCAAGATTTGATAATATTTTCTAAGGGCATGCGTGAATAAGGATTGACCTCTGTATAGCCGATCCATTCTTCGCTTCCACACTCCGGGCAACGTGTTAGATAATTTGAAAAAACAAATTTGCAATTTGAACAAAGAAGCTTGCTTGATTTTCCTTCCAAAACTTCTGCAATCTCTTCTCTTTTACGAGCTTTATGATGTTTTTTTGCGCTTGCTATTGTTCTTCTTTTCTTTATTTCTTTTTCAATATGTTTCATAGAAAGTATCCTTATTTTATCACTTAACTACTAGTTTTGAAATGATAAATGGCTATGAGTTGCAATTTCAGGGCGCTGTTTTTGGATAAAATAAAGCACAAGCATAATAGCAATACCGCCTAAATAACCGACATATCTCATGTCATGCGGCAAGAAGAAACCTGTGATAAGGTATGGATAGAAAAATAAAATAGTGGCAAGAGCAAGAGCAAGTGATTCAAATAATTTATTTGAACGTATATACCAACCCTGCACCAAGGAAGCAAAGCTCACACAACCAAGGCAAGTCATGCCAAAAATAAAGAAAGCTTCCGGAACAGAAGTAATGCCCCAAAGGATAATATCATGGTTAAAGAAAAACATAACAGGCAATATGGCAGTTCTTATATCATACAAGAAACCTTGAATACCTGCTTTAATAGGGTCGCACTCTGCAATAGCTGCGGCTGCATAAGCTGCCAAACCAACAGGTGGGGTATCATCTGCTAAAATTCCGAAGTAGAAACAATAAAGATGTGCCGCTATAAGTGGAATAGTGAGTGTCATTCCGTGAATTTCAACACTTGAAGCAAATTGAACCAAGATAGGAGCAGTAAGTGAGGCCATGATGATATAGTTTGCTGTTGTTGGTAAGCCCATACCTAAAAGTAGAGAGGCAATAGCTGTTATCAAAAGAAGAAGTGCAATGCTTCCGCCTGATAAAATTTCAACAAAATATGTTATCTGCTGACCAAGACCCAAAGATACGCAACCAACGATAATACCGGCTGAGGCTGTTGCCATTGCAACGCCTGCCATGTTTGTTCCACCGCCTGCCAAGGCATTAAATAAAAGCTTCACACCATCTTTAAAGCCTTGCCATAAAGATTGTTTTTGCAATCTTGCAACAACTATAGGCTGTGCCACCATTATAAAAGCAAGCAAGATGATCGCTCTAAAAACAGATAATTCTGCTGAATGTTGCACAACAACAAGTTCGTATAAAAGCATTAGAATCGGAATAAGGAAGTGAATACCTGATAATAAAACCTTTACAAATTCAGGCAATTCATTTTTTGAAAGCCCGCGTAAACCAAGTTTGCAAGCTTCAATATGCGTTATCCATAATAGGGCAATATAGGAAGCAAATGCTGGCACTGCTGCCGCTTTAGCAACTTCGATATAGGGAATATTCACGTATTCGGCAATAATAAAAGCTGCAGCACCCATAACAGGAGGTGCAAGTTGCCCATTTGTTGACGCAGCAACTTCAACAGCTGCCGCTTTAGAAGCAGGATAACCCACTTTTTTCATAAGGGGAATAGTAAAAGTTCCTGTTGTTACCACGTTTGCAATACTTGAACCTGAAACAACACCTGTTAAAGCTGAACCCAAAACAGCCGCTTTTGCCGCACCGCCCCTAAATGAGCCAAGCCCTGCAACAGCAAGCTGAATAAAATAATTACCACCGCCCGCTCTTTCAAGCATCGTTCCAAATAAAACAAAAAGGAAAACCACAGTGGCAGAAACATTTAATGGAATACCATAAATTCCTTCGGTATCCATTGTCATTTGAGAAACAAAACGTGTTAGGCTTACACCTTTAAAGGCTATGACATCAGGCAGATAAGGGCCTGCAAAAACATAGATAATAAAAACCGTTGCAATTATAGGTAAGGCCGGGCCAATAACTCTTCTTGTTGCCTCTAAAAGCAAAATAACCAAGATAAAGCCAAAAACAATATCACGAGTAATTGGCATACCCGCTCTTCCCGCAATACCAACATTATCAAAAATTACATATAAAGAGGCAAAAGCTGCCAAAATTCCAAAAACATAGTCAAGAACAGTAACCCTATTCATAGCTAAAAGTATACGTAAGTCCCAAGCGGGTGATTTTGTGCTTTTGAGCATGGGTATATTAAGATATACAAGAGAAATTGCAAAAGCTAAGTGGATAGCTCTTATATAAAGACTGTCAAGAAGTAAAACACTTGCAGAGGCAAGTTGAAACAAAGACCATGAAATAGCAATTACCGCTGTAAGTATTTGTGTTACGCCAATGCTATCTCCGCGTAAACCATGTTCGGTTGCCGTCAGTTTTTCTTTGTAATCGCTATCTCTCATATAAAAGCACCCATACCTTAATTTTAGAATAAACTAGGGGAAAGAAACATTCTTCTTCCCCCTATATCAATATACAAAACAGTTAAAATTAATTCATCAAACCGGCTTCTTTGTAATATTTAACAGCACCCGGATGAAGAGGAGCGGTTAAACCTTCAAGCATACCTTCTTTTGAAAGGTTTGCCAAAGCAGGGTGAAGAGTTTTGAATTCATCAATGTTTTCAAAAATTTCTTTTGTGAAAGCATAAACAACTTCTTCAGGTGTATCAACATCGGTTACAAAAGTTGCAAGCATGCTTACTGTAGGCACTTGACCGTCAGCAGCGTTTGTAGCATCTTGATATTGGCTCATATCAATATAACCTTTTGTGTAATAAGGAAAATCTTTTTCTAATGCAGAAATATCTTCGATTGGCACTATGCGAACTTTACGTTTGCCTGCTGTTGCTTCTTTGATCTTTCCGTTTTGATGAGCAACAGTATAGAAGAAGCCGTCAATTCTGCCATCTTGTAACATACGAGGGGCGTCGGCAGCTTTAATACCTTCAGCTTTCATATCTTTTTCAATGTCAATACCATTTGATGTATATAGGTCGATAGCGTTCTGACGTTGGCCTGAACCTGGGTTACCAATATTGATAACTTTACCTTTTGAATCTTCAAGGCTTTTGATGCCTGAATCTTCAGCTGCAATAAAAGTAATCATTTCAGGAGCTAAAGAAAAAACAGCACGCAAGTCTTTTTGTGGGTTCCCTTCCCATTCAGAAAGTCCGTTATAAGCTTGATATTGTCTGTCAGCTTGTGTAATACCGAAATCAAGATCGTCTGACATAATAGCATTAATATTAAATACTGATGCACCAGTTGACTCAACAGTAGCACGAATATTATATTCATCTTTTTTATTATTCACGATTTTTGCGATTGCTCCACCTGTAGGGTAATAAACACCTGTAATTCCACCTGTTCCTATTGTAACGAATGTTGGTGCAGCATATGCTGTCATTGTGCTTAAAGCTAGGCAAAAACCTGCTAAAGCAGCAAAAAACTTTTTAGACATAATTCTTTCTCCTTCATAAAATTTAATTATTTATATACTATTTTTTTAAAAATTGCAAGTTTGAAAAAATCAAATTAATCAGCATTATAAGCCATTTTACTTTTTACAATTTTGTCAATCTCTTCTTTTGAAGGCTATTGTTATTTTTTTCTCTTAGTTTCTTTTGCTTTACTTCCTTGCTCATAGTTGATAAAAAATAACATATAAATTTTAAAATGTGAGAAAAAAATGAAAAAGTATTTATTCTTGCTTTGTATAGTTCTTATGCTGCCTGCCTGCTCTTTAAAAAAAACAAAGCTTATTCAAGCAGTTAATCCTGCACAGGTGCAAAACCTTGCTTCACAAATGCCAAATGAATTTCGCATCCTTGGGTTTACAGATGAAGAAAATCACTGGTATTCCCCTGTTGTGAGTTTACCAATTATTGGAGCTGGCGAAACTCTTTACAAGCATCTTGACCCTTCTTTTCACTATGGATCAAGCATGGACATTAAGTCTTTCGCTGATTTACACGGAGAAGAACTGCTTATTTCTTCAGATAAATTTTATTTTAAAAAAGGCCAAGACAGATTTAGCGGAGAGCTTATTGCAGTACTTGACTGGAATAATGACACAAAAAACGATTGGATTGTATTATTTTCTTTGAATAGTACAAGTGCTGAAATAGCTTCAAAAAAATATTATTTGCTTATTACAGATACAAAAAACTATCCTTTAAAAACACAAACCATTGCTCTGCACGATGGCTTTGATAATTCCTTCAAGGTTTTAATGCACATAGCAAACAGCACTTCAGAATACGATATTGGTGCTTCAAATATAATTTCTGCCCCACATGAGCAAAAAAAAGAAGCATTTTCAAGTGAAAGTGCTCCTAAAGATTCAAAAACTACAAAACTTTCAGAATAAAGCTCATATTGTGTATTTGTAAATTTGTATTTTTTCTGCTTTTTCTATAAATTTATGTATTTTTATCTTTAACTGGATATTATTTCCTGGGTGCTTAATATTATTTTTGGGTATAGTTTTTGAAAGTGAGCCGTTTCCGCCTTTTCTTTGAAAAGACACGCAATCACCAATGTTAAAACCACCTTTGGTAAAAATTAAATCACCATTTAATAGCTTG
>CAYJHJ010000083.1:0-7438 GCA_964370095.1 uncultured Desulfovibrionaceae bacterium
TTTCATAAAATTCTCCTTCAAATACAAGGCTTGCTTCGCCTTTCATAAATATATGATTGTTTTCACGCCAGTCAATTTCTAATGAGCCGCCATTCAAAACGACTTCTACTTTTTTGTTTGTATGCCCTAATTTAGCACAAATAAGGGCTGTTGCGCATGCACCTGTTCCGCAGGCTTCTGTTTCGCCTGAGCCACGCTCCCAAACACGCATACGCACTTTTTCTTTGTTGATAAGTTGAACAAATTCCACATTGATTTTTCTTGGAAAAAGCTCATGGCACTCAATGGCAGGGCCAATTTTTGTTAAGTCCATGCTTTCAACATCGTCAACAAAGATAATAGCATGCGGATTTCCTACTGAAACAGCAGAAAAAATAAATTTTTGACCCAAAACTTCAAGCTCTTTGCTCAAACATTCTTCACTTTCAACATTAACTGGGATTTCTTTTGATTTCCAATAAGGAATACCCATATCAACAATAACTTCTTTTACTTTATCATTTTCTAAAAAAAGTTCTAATTCTTTGTTTCCAGCTAAGGTTTCAACAAGGAATTTTGTTGAAGTTACAAGCTTGTTTTCATAGGCAAATTTTCCTACACAACGAATAGCATTTCCGCACATTTCTGCTTCACTGCCATCATTGTTGAACATTCTCATTCTTACTTGAGCTTTACTTTCTTTTGTTGCCGGCATAATAAGCACTATGCCATCAGAGCCTATGCCTTTATGCCTATCGCTCATGATAGGGGCAAGCTTTTCAGGGTTTTTTACATCAACTTCAAAGGCATTTATATAAACGTAATCATTACCAATGCCGTGCATTTTTGTGAATTTCATTAAATTTTATCCTAATGTGTCCATAAAAGTTCGTGATATTTTGGTAAAGTCCATTCGCTATCGTCAATAACTTGCTCTAAATTATCAGAGAACATGCGGCATTTATTCATGAGTGGAATAATTCTTTCAAGGATAAAATCTGCTTGAGTTACGCTTGAATCAAACTTATTTATTTCTTTGAGGGATTTTTCAAGTTTTTCAACATGGTTTACAAGCCCTACATGATTTTTCTTGATATAATCAAATGCTTTTTGTTCAATTTCACAATCATCGGTTACTTGTTTTGTGGCTATAAGAAGTTCTGCAACTGATTTTTGTGCTTTTTGAACAACAGGCAATACACGTTCTTTGAGAAGATTAAGCATAACTGAGGCTTCAACGCATAAAGATTTAACATAAACTTCAAACAAAATTTCTTGACGAGCAAAAACTTCAGTTTCTGTAAGCACTTTTGTGCGTTCAAAAACTTCCACAACATGCGGTAAAGTGAAGCGTTTGAGGCCCACAACAGTGTTTGGAAGATTTAATAAACCTCTTTTTTCAGCTTCTTCATGCCATTCTTTGGAATATCCGTTACCATTGAAAACAACAGGCATATGTGCCTTGAAAATCTTTGGCAAAAGCTCATTCAAGGCGTCTTGAAGGTTTTTACCTTTTGCCATAACACTTTCAATTTCATTGGCAATATCTTCCAGAGCAACAGCGATAGAGGCGTTAAGCGTGAAGTTTATAGGAGAAACAGATTGCGAAGCACCTACAGCTCTAAATTCAAATTTATTACCTGTAAAAGCAAAAGGTGATGTTCTATTTCTGTCTGAATAATCGCGTGGAAGTTGAGGGAGTGAGGAAATGCCTATTTGCAATTTATTTTCTTTAGCTGAAAGTGAATCACCGCCTGCTATAATGGTTTCTAAAACTTCTGTAAGAAGTTCACCAAGATAAACAGAAGTGATAGCCGGTGGGGCTTCATTTGCACCAAGGCGATGATCATTGCCTGCGCTAATTGTTCCCAAACGTAAAACATCTGAGCTTTCGTGCACAGCTTTTAAAATTGCTGCCAAGAAAACTAAGAATTGTGCATTTTCTAAAGGTGTATCACCCGGATCTATAAGGTTATTACCTTCTGAATCGCATAAAGACCAGTTGTTGTGCTTTCCGCTGCCATTTACGCCGGCAAAGGGTTTTTCGTGAAGAAGGCAAACAAAATTATGCTCAGCTGCAACAGCTTTTAGCACGTTCATTGTCATCATATTATGATCTGTGGCTAAATTTGTTTCTTCATACATAGGAGCAAGCTCAAACTGCCCCGGTGCAACTTCATTGTGGCGAGTGTGCACAGGAATTCCAAGTGCAAATAAGCGAACTTCAACATCTTGCATAAAAGCCATAACACGAGGGGGTGTTGCTCCAAAGTAATGATCTTCCATTTCTTGCCCTTTGGTGGATTGAGCACCTAAAAGCGTGCGGCCTGTTAATAAAAGATCGGGGCGAAGGGCTGCAAGGCGTGAATCCACAAGGAAATATTCTTGCTCAACCCCTGCCATTGTTTTTACATATTCAGCTTTTTCATTGCCAAATATACGTAAAATTCTTAAAGCTGATTTTGAAATTGCTTCGATAGAGCGAAGAAGTGGAATTTTTCTGTCTAAGGCTTCGCCTGAATAGGAATAAAAAACTGTAGGAATATGAAGCGTGTGCCCATATTTGCCCGGAAGCAAGAACACAGGAACAGTAGGATCCCATGCGGTATAGCCTCTTGCTTCAAAAGTTGAGCGTAAACCGCCAGAAGGAAAAGATGAGGCATCAGGTTCACCACATATAAGCATTTTTCCTGAGAATTTATTTATAAGAAAGCCATCGGAAGAAGGAGAATAGAATGCATCATGTTTTTCAGCAGTTGTGCCTGTCATTGGTTGAAACCAGTGAGCAAAATGGGTTGCCCCGTGTTCAATAGCCCAATCTTTCATTGCACCTGCAACTACATTTGCAACTTCATCAGTAAGTTGTTCGCCTTTTTTGACAATTTTTTCCATTAATCTATACACATCTTCAGGCAAACGTTGGCGCATGGCATGAAGGTTGAAAACATCTTTTCCATATACAGCCTCAATATTAAACTGTGGCTCAAGTGAGCAAAGACGCGATGAAACAGCAGTGTCATTATAACTAGCTTTTAAAATGGCTTTATTTCGTGTTGAACTCATAAAAAATCCTTATTTTTTAGGAAATTATATATTATTGAAACAAAAATACTTATAAGTATTTCTCAACTGACAAAAATAGTTTATATATTAAAAAAATAAAGTCAATTTTTTAAAATATGCTGAATTGCACAATAAGCTGACGCAAGTGCAAAATGTATATTATAACCTCCTAATTGTCCAGTAATATCCATTACTTCGCCTATTATATAAAGGTTTTCATTTTTTATAGTTTGCATTGTTTTATTATTTAATTCTTTTGTTAAAACTCCGTTCTTTGCAGCTTCTGCTTTTGAAAGCGGAGCAAGCTCAAAATCAATAACAGAATGGAAATTAATATTTTTTTCAAGTTCAAGCCTTTGCGCCTTTGAAAGTTCAGCAACTTTTTTATTCTGTAATTCCAAAGGAATAAGTTTTGCAGCCAATCTGTCCGGGAAAAATCGTGAAAAAAGATTTTTTACAAGAAGTTTACCGTTTTTAGGTTCATGACAGAGCGATAAAACATTTTCATTAGGAAGAAAATCAATAAGAATTTTCTCTTTTTTTGTGGTTGAAACATAACAAGAAAGTAAAAGAACCGCAGGCCCCGAAATGCCTGTATGCGTAAAAAGCAAAGGGCGAATAATTTTTTTGTTGTTGATATTAATTCCAACATCAATGCTAATCCCTGAAAGATTTGAAAGTGGTGAGCTGTTTGGAAGATGAAAAGGCGTAAGGCAAGGCTCAAAAGCATAGGCTTCAATGCCTAAATCACGGGCAATATCTATTCCTATATCACTTGCACCAAGTTGGGGATAAGCATTTGAACCCGTTGAAAGAATAACTTTTTTTGCTTGAAAAGTGCCTTGCGAACTTTCGATAATAAATATATCATTATGAAAAGAAAGCTTTGATATTTCAGTATCATGAGAAATAGGAAGTTCATAAGCTAGGGCATTACGGAATTCTTTAGCTGAAATTGTTGAAAAAATTTGCCCAAAATCTCTTTCTTCTAATGGAATATCAAGGGCATAGAATAAATCCAAGGCTTTTTTGTAAGGAAATTTTTTTAAAGCA
This sequence comes from uncultured Desulfovibrionaceae bacterium, assembly GCA_964370095.1. GTDB lineage: Bacteria > Desulfobacterota > Desulfovibrionia > Desulfovibrionales > Desulfovibrionaceae > CAYJAZ01. The sequence goes on from CAYJHJ010000083.1 coordinate 4,096, forward strand.
TAGCTTGCAAAATTATTGTCTTGCCCTATATAGTTTAGATGAGAAATTTCTTTATTTGTAAGGTTTCCATTTCCGCCACCTGCAATTGTGAGTTTTTTTCCTGCTTCACTGTTTTTTTCAAGTATCAGAAATGATTGAAAGTTTGCTCTTTTTAATAAAAAGCCTGCAAAAAGCCCTGAAGTACCTGCGCCCAAGATAATTATATCGTAAATTTTTGTATTATGCATATCTTTTTTTCACTGTTTCTATAATTGTGTTTAATCTGTGCTGCCAAGTGTGAGAGCTTATAATTCTTTTTCTTCCTGCTTCAACAATTTTCATGCGGTTTTGTTCGTTTTTTAAATAAAACTTAATAAGTTCAGGTATTTCTTCAGTTGATTTATAGGAAACAATCTCTTTGCCGCTTTCTAAAAGATTATCCATCTGTGAACGCCAATCTGTGATAACGAAGGAATTTGTTGCAGGAACATCAAAAATTCTTTGGTTGACAGCATTTTTCATTTGTTGTGAAGTTGTATTGAAATTTATTTTTGAATGGCAATAAAATTGCGGAAGTTCACTATAATAAGATAAGGTATCAAAATAATTAAAGTTAACTTTTTTGTTTTGTGTTTTTTCATAATCATTCATAGCATCAAGCCAAGCAGAATCGCCAACTATAAGTGGGTTATAGTCAAAAATCTTGCTTACACAATTAAATCTATATATTCTTGTGGCTTCCCAAGTGATTGCTGTTTCAAAAGCAAGTTTGTTTTCAATTGTAGGTAGGGCATTATAAAATGGCATAAGCTCTTGAAATGATTCTTCAAGACATGTGAGAACAGAATGGCTTTTGCTTTTTATGAAAGCTGTGGCTATTTTTTCAAATTCTTTTAAAAGTTCATTTGGAATATCGGCTCTTCCTAAAGCGGAAGAAACCTTTGTTATCATTGAATTTCCAACAAAAGAAATATTGCTTTTCCATTTCTTGTCAAAAGGCTTTTGGTGGTTTTTAGGGTTAAATCTTTCAGGATCAGTTCCAAGCGGTAAATAATAAACATAATCGTAACCAGCTTGATTTAATGAAGGAATATTATCACTGTCATAGGTGAAGATTGTAAGCCAATCACACGAAAGTTTTGGGTATGAAGAAAGCACAAGGTGAGGATTATCCACAAACCAAGAAACAAGCGGAAGTTCAAGCCTTGCCAATAAATCAGTAAGCACACCCTCTCTGTCAACTCCTAAATGGTTCATGGTAAGAACGCAATCCGGCTGAAATTGTGCAACTTCTTCTAAAAGCGTGCGAACAAATTCTTCTTTAAGCATTTTTTCGTCTTCTAAAATAAGAAGCTTATGTTCTATATTTGAAATTTCACAGGCTCGAACAAGTTCGCCCATTAAAAAATATTTGCTTGTAATAAGCAAAATCTTAGGATTTTCAGCTGTGAAACGTTTTTTTCTTACTTTTGACCAAAAATCAAACTTGAAAGAAGCATGAAGTTTTTCTTGAATATCTTTATAATATCCTGAATCAATTCGTAAATACTGCGTGTTCACAAGTGGGAACAAAGGTAAATTTTTATGCTTACTTTGCCAAGCAGTAAGTGCGGCAAGTGCTTTATTATTGTCTTTTTCTTGAATAAAAAAGACACGAGGGTTTGAAATAATTTTTTTTACTAAATCATTATATTCAGGAATATCAATGAAGTCTTCCTTATCTATAATACAAAGAGGAAGGGAATTTTCTGTGTTATCAAGAAATTTTTCAATCGCATGGCAAAAGCCAAGGCCTAAAAAAACAGGGAGCACTTCTTTTTTATCTCTATTTATATATTGTTCATAAAGCTGTAATTCCCTTTTTTCTCCATTATTTCCTAGCAATAAAAATTTTTTATTTTCAAGTATAATTTCAATATCTTGAAGTGATTCATCAGCTTTATAGATAGTATTTGTTTTCATTATAAATCCTTCTTTTATCTGTTTTCACGCGTAGCTGAAACGAGAGCAATGGCCTTTATTCCTTTAACTTCGCCTGTAAAGCCAAGTTTTTCTTCAGTTGTAGCTTTGATATTTACTTGGTGCATTTCTAAAGAAAGTAAATTCGCCAATGTTTTTTGGATTTGACTTGTGTAAGGCGAGATTTTTGGTTCTTGTGCTATAAGTGTTATATCAACATGGGTGAGGGTGATGATTTTTTCATATTTCAATAATAAATTCATAACTTTATCAAGGAGTATCGCTGATGATATATTTTCAAAGCTTTTGTCATTATCAGGAAAATGTTTGCCTATATCACCTGCTGCAATCAAGGAAAGAAGTGCATCCATCAAGGCATGCAGCAAAACATCACCATCAGAATGTGCTTTTATATGAATTTTTGTGGGAATTAAAATCGTTCCAAGTTTAAAAGGACGTGCTTTAGAAGAATTTTCTTCGCAATAGGCGTGCACATCATATCCAAATGCAGTGATAGTATCTTTTATTTTTTCCTGTTCCAAAAGTTTTAAATCCTCTATATGAGTTATTTTTTTATTTGTGATTTCCCCTTGAATACAAAGGACTTTTTCTCCAATCAATTCAAGTGCAGAAGCATCATCTGTTATTTCACAATTTTCTTCAACAACTTTTTTATGAGCTTTGATAAGTGCGTTTTTATAAAATATTTGAGGAGTTTGCACAGTTTTTAATCTTTCTCTGTTTGGGCTTGAAAGTATATAATTATTTTCGATAAATTTCACAGAATCAGTCAGTTCCAATGAGGGAACAAGGCCTTTAATATTTATTTTCTCATGGTTAACAATCAAAAATTCGATGCTTTTAGTTATGAAAGCAGTTGAAATAAATGGGCGTGCAGCATCATGAACGGCCACGATTAAACAATCTTTTGGAAGTGCGTTTAAGCCATTTTGAACGCTTTCTTGTCTTGTATCTCCACCTGCAACTAAAATGATGGGTAATGAAAAATCTATCTTATATTTATCAACTTGTTCTTGTGAGAAATCCATGCAATTTTTTGGAAAAACTATAACAATTCCTGATACTAATGATGAAGCATCAAAAGATTTTGCACTATGCCACCATAAAGGCCTATTTTTGTACATTATGAACTGTTTAGGCATGATGTTATTATAATTAGTTGATATTACATTGTTTTTGAGAAAATTTAGCCTATTGCCTTGGCCGGCTGCAACAATGAGTGCATAATTCATATTTTTTCCTCTCTTTCTTCTTTTATTATAGACAATATCTAAGAATAATCAAGGTTTTTTTAATAATGCCATTTATAAAAATTTAGCTAAGTGTTAAATTTTTTAATGGTATAAAAGTGATTAAAATCGACTTAAACTATAAAAAAAAGGTT
>CAYJHJ010000084.1:0-7346 GCA_964370095.1 uncultured Desulfovibrionaceae bacterium
TTTTGAATCATGAGACTCTTTTTCAACTTTTTCAGTTTTTACAGTTTTGACGTCTTTATCAGTTTTTTCAGATCTATCAGTTTTATCAACTACTTCATTTTTTTCAATTTTTTCTTCTTGTTTTTCAAGAACTTTTTCTTCTTTTGGTGCTGCAGGCTTAATTATTTTGGCTGAATCTTTATCTTTTTTAGCTACTTTAGCATTTTTATTTTCTTCCAAAGTATCAGTTTGATCTTTTTTAATAGGTTTTGCTTTAGTAGGAATTTCTTCTGCAAAAGCTTCTGTTACAGCACTATCAGTTTTAGCTGTATCAGCTTGTTCCACTTTGTTTGTGCTTTTTTGATTTTTTGTAGCTTTGCTTTCTTTAGTTAGTTTTTCTTCATTTTCTGCAGTTGTATCTTTCACAACTTTAGCAGAATCATCAGGCTTAACAGTTTTTTCTTTTTTTGCTGAAGTGCTTTTTTCTTTTTCTACAGCACTTTCTGAAACTTTTTCTTTTAATGCTTTTTTTACAGCACTGGCTTCAGAAGTGCTTTTTTTAGCATCATCTTTTTTTGTGCTTTCTTTTTTTTCTTTTTCAGCTTCAGGTTCAACTGAACGCCTTCTGCGAAGTATCACACCGCCGTCTTCTGATGAAACGCTGCTTGTAACAGTATTTTTTGAATTTTTATAAAATTTTCTAATACTTTCAATATCTTCTTCTTCAACTTGTGAGGTTGCTGACTTCAAATGGATATTTAAATCGTGTTTGATTTCACGCAACATAGTAGAATGATCTACATTCAATTCTTGTGCTAATTCTTTTATAGTTATTTTTTTATCCATTAGACAACCTTTTTGCCCCTTTGTTTTTCAACTTGAGCTTTTGGAATTTTTCCAGACAATTACTTTCATTACAAAGGTAATAGCCTCTTTGTTCGATTGATTTATTTATATCTAAAACCATATTTATCCCTAAAACTACATGATGATCGCACTCTTTAGGTATAATATAGCGATTTAAAAGTTGTTTAGAAAATTTTTGCCTACAAACAACACACATTCTTTGAGGTTTTTTATTTTCTTTTTCTAACATTATTATTCGTCTGTTTCTTCTTTTTCTGAAACTTCAAATAAACGAAGTTCATCTTGTTGTAATGAAGGTGAAATAAAGTTAATAGCAGTGCGTATTTCATCAATGCGTGTTTTTGAAATTGCTAATTTTTCAGCTAATTCATCATCGCTTGCTTCAATTAAAGCTTCTAAAGTGCCAAAGCCTGCATCTAGAAAAGCTTGAGCAGAGATTTCTGCAACGCTTGCAACTTGTTCTAAACCACGACCTTGCTTTTGGTTTGAACCAACCAATTCAGCATAACGTGATTCAGTATAAAGATCGATTTTCCAACCTAATAGTTGTGCTGCAAGTTTAACGTTTTGTCCTCTTTTACCAATAGTTGCAGTGAGTTGTTCATCAGGGACAGTTATTTCAAGTAAGTTTTCTTCTTCATTTACCATAATATTTGAAATAACAGCAGGTGAAAGAGCGTTTTTTGCATACTGAGCAATATCAGATGACCAAATTACAATATCAATTCTTTCTCCGCGAAGTTCTTGAACAATGTTTTGAATTCTTGAACCGCGAACACCCACGCAAGAACCAACAGGGTCAATATCTTTATCTTTTGAAAAAACAGCAACTTTAGCGCGTAAACCGGGATCACGTGCAACAGCCATGATTTGAATCGCACCATCATCAACTTCAGGCACTTCTCTTCTGAATAAAGCAGCTAAATAATCTCTGTGAGAGCGTGAAATAATAAGTTGAGGGCCTCTGCCGTCTTTTCTAACGTCAATCAATAAAGCTTGGCATCTTTCATTTCTTTTATAATGTTCACGTGCAATTTGCTCTTCTTTTGGAAGTAAAGCTTCAACCTTGCCAAGGCTTATAATAAAGCCAGCTTTATCTCTTCTTTGAATATTTCCTGATATAATTTCACCAATTCTATCTTTATATTCTTCATAGATTAGCCCTTGTTCTGCATCACGCATACGCTGAATGATAACTTGCTTAGCAGATTGAGCTGCAATTCTACCTAGGTCTTCAACCTTTAATCTAAAGCCCATTTCATCATCAAGCATTACTGATGGATCGTGTAATTTTGCTTCTTCTATATCTATTTGATTGATATCGTTGGCAACATCATCTACAACAATTTTGAATTGATAGACTTCAATTTCGCCACTGTCTTCATTAAAGCGAACTTCAACGTCTAAATCATCGCCGTATTTTTTTAATACGGAAGTACGTACAGCATCTTCTAAAGTGTCAATAAGAAGCTCTTTTTCAATGCCTTTATCTTTTGCTATTTGCTCAATGGCTTTTTTTAGTTCTTGACTCATAACTTGTATTCCTAATTATTTTTTTCTTTCTTTTTTATGGGTTTTTCCGCTTTTTCAAACTGTGGCACAATCTTTGCCTTCTTCACATTATCCCATTCAACTGTAAATGTGTTATTATCATCTGTAGAATGGATAATAAAGCTTTTGCTCTTTGCATTATCCACTTCTAAAAGTTTGCCCAAGATCTTTCTTCTTGAAGAAGAGCCTTCTGCATCAAGACTTTTATAAAGTGATACTTGAATAATTTCACCTACATAATTTTGCATTTGTTCAAGGCTGAAAAACATTCTGTCAAGTCCCGGGGTTGAGACTTCTAAAATCCAAGGCTCTAAAAAAAATTCTTCAACATCAAGCACAAGCCCGACAAGCCTTGAAACTTTTGCACATTCATCAATGCCTGCTTTCCCGTCATCTTCTAAATAAATTCTGACAAGAGATTTTGCACCGCTTTGAAAGTCAATTCCCCATAAAGACAGATCAAGGTTTTCAACTATAGGGCGAACATGGTATTCAATTTTATCAACAAGTTCTTGCATAATATCCTGCTTTAATACAAAAAAAAGGTAGCCACAACAGGCAACCTCAGAAAATTACATAAAAGAAAGGAAGAAAAAGAGTGTGTATTCTTTAATGCAAAGAATCTATACTACTATTAATCAGCCTTTGTCAAGCTTTTTTATTATAAAAGAAATATTTTTAATAAAAAAAGGGAGCTTATATGCTCCCCTTTTTTCATAAATACAATTATTATTGTTGTCTTACTTTATCAGAAACAGAAAGACCGTAATCAACCCATTCTTTCGCGTCTTTTTTAACACCTAAACGATCGAATTCTTTTTGAACATAATTTGTATAAGATGCTAAAGCAGCACTTTTGAATTTTTCAAGTTCAGCTTCCGGTAATTCATGGAAAACACAACCTTCTTTCTTCATGGTTTCAATATCTTCTTTTGTTGACTCAACAAGAAGTTGACCCATTCTTACACCCCAATCTTTAGTTGAATTTTCAAGATATCCTTTTTCTTCATCAGAAAGATAGTCCCACAAGTCATTGCTTGCCCATGTGTATACAGATAAGGTAGTAGCAGGAATTATAGTGATATCTTTTGAAACTTCCATAAATTTATTGGCAACACCGGCTGGAATTGGGCATAAAAGCACATCGCCCATGCCTCTTTCTAAAGCTATATAAGTATCATTCGGCGAAACTTGAACAGGAATACCGCCCCATGACCTGATTTGATCAAGCTGTGGGCCGGACCAAGCAAGCACACGTTTGCCTTTTATATCTTCAATAGATGTAATTGGACCAACTTTTGAGAAGAAAGCACTACTGTCTGCACCCCAGATTGCTAAAAGTTTTCCTGCTTTATCAATTTCATTCTTTACTTCTTCATTTGTATTATACAATTCATAAAGATAGGCTGTTGCATGGATAGCATTATCTGTTGAAAAAGGAATGTTTAACATTGCAGCCAAAGGAAATTCACCAATATTAAAAGCAAGCCCTCCTGTTCCCATATCAAGCGTGCCTTCCATAATCGCATTAAGAGTTTCAGGATTTTTTGTTAAACCACCTGCTGCAAAAGTAAATACATTTAAAGTATCTTTTGAATATTCAGGCAAGCTTTCCTTCCATGGCTCCATAACATTTTTGTTAAAAGTATGAATTGGGGAGTACACAGATTGAAAATTGAAATCTGTTACTGCATTAGCTATTCCGGGAGCTAAAAGGCTTAAAATAAAAGCTCCGGTAATGAATTTTTTCACAAGATTTGACATAATTAAACTCCTCTAAGTTTATAATCTACACATTTTACTATAATGTGTTTCTTTGTTCCTTCCTGTACATTTTGCACAGAAAGGAACTTGAAACCAATTATGATATTAGGGTTTATATAGGAAAATTATTCTTGGTTCATTTTTTCTCTGGCTTTATCAGACATAGTCATAATATACTCAACCCAAGCTTTCGGATCTTCTTGAACTCCTAAACGCTGAAAATCTTTTGTGATATAGTTAATATATGATGGCATAGCCAATTCTTTGAACTTTTCAATTTCTTCTTGTGGTAATTCATAGAAAGTACAGCCGGCTTCTTCCATGATTTTAATATCACGGGCAGTTTGTTGAACCATTAATTCGCCGGTTTTTTTACCCCAAGGCTTCACTGAATCAGCTAAATACTGTTTTTCTTCATCAGAAAGATAGTTCCACAAATCATGGCTTGCCCAAGTAATAATATATAATGTTGTAGCTGGAATTGGAGTTATATCTTTTGTTACTTCCATAAATTTATTGGCAACACCTGTTGGTAATGGACCATAAAAAATATCGCCCATGCCTCTTTCCAAAGCAATATAAGTGTCGTTTGAAGCAACTTGTGTTGGAATTCCGCCCCATGCTCTTACTTGATCAAGCTGTGAGCCGTTCCAAACCAATACACGCTTACCTTTAATATCTTCAACTGATTTAATAGGCCCTACTTTTGAGAAGAAGGCTGCCCTATCCGCACCCCAATAAGTTAAAGGAATTCCAACTTTTTCAATTTCAGCTTTTATGGTTGCATTATCAGCAACTATATCTTCTAAAAGAATTGTTGCATGAATGGCATTATCCGTAGAGAAAGGCACAGTGATAAATGATGATAAAGGAAGAACTGCAGGCTGAATTCCCGGTCCAGTGGAAGACATATCAAGCGTGCCGTCCATAAGGGCATCAATAACTTCAAGTGGTTTTACTAAACCACCATTACTAAATGTAAAAGCTTGAAGTGTGCCTTCAGAAGTTTCAGGCAAAGCATCTTTCCAAGGGTTCATCACTTCTCTTTCAAAAATATGTACCGGTGTGTACGGTGATTGATAGTTGAAATCAACTACAGCTTGGGCAGCAGTTGGAGCTAAGAAAGCAAGTAAAGCAGCTCCTGCAAAAAAACTTTTCATAACATTTGTCATAATTTAATCCTCTCATTTTAGAAATAAACATATAATATTATGTTTTATTTCTCCTTTGTATACTTTTACATACACAAAGGAGATAAAAACATACTATCTATTTGGTAGCCACAAAGCGAGTTCCGGGAATATAATAACTAAGAGAGCACAGATAAGCATACCGATAAAGAAAGGCATAACCCCTCTAAATATCTGGGACATAGGAACATGCGTGGCTATTGATGCCATGGTAAATACGTTCATACCTACAGGAGGCGTGATCATACCCATTTCCATAACAATAACAGTCAAAACACCAAACCAGATTCCGTCAAAACCTAAAGCTTGAACAGTAGGGAATATAGACGGCAAAGTAAGCATCATCATAGGCATGATATTCATAATACAGCCCAAGAAGATATACACAAGAACAATAAAACCAAGCACAATATAGCGGTTCATTTCAAGATTTGTAATAAAATCAGCCAAAAGTGTAGGCAGGCGTGAAGAAGCTAAGAAAGAGCCAAAAACTTGCACGGCAACAATCATCATAAAGATTCTTCCGCACATAACAGTTGTTTTTACAAGAGATATTTTTAAATTTTCTTTTGTAAGTTTTCTTCTTGCTATAGCAAATAATAAGCCACCTGCAGCACCAACAGCACCGCCTTCGCCAGGTGTGAAATAACCTTGTAAAATACCGCCTACAACAATAATAAAAAGTATAGCAACAGGAACTAATTTTAAAGTTGAAATAAGTTTTTCTGAAAGTGTATATACTTGTGATTTAGGAGCAAGTTCAGGGTTACGCCATACTTGGAAAACAATAATGGCAATAAAGATTAAGGTAAGAAGAATTCCCGGAATAATACCTGCCACAAAGAGCTTGCCTATAGATTCTTGTGTCATAATAGAATAGAAAATAAAGCCCATTGAAGGTGGAATCAAGATACCTAAAGTTCCGCCTGCTGCAAGAGCACCGGTAGCAAGTGATAAATCATATTTATTTTTTTCCATAGCAGGAAGTGCAACAGAACTCATTGTGGCAACAGTTGCCAAAGATTCACCGCACACAGCACCAAAACCTGCACAACCGCCAACAGTTGCTGCAGCTAAACCGCCTGGCAGTCTTCCCATCCATTTATTTGCGCAATCGAATAAGTCATGCGATAGACCAGAAAAATAAATAAATTCACCCATAAGCATAAACATAGGAAGAGCCACAAAAGTAAATTCATAGGTATGCCTAAAAGGTGCAATACCAAGGCCGCTGAAAGGTGCAAATGGATTTCTTGAAATTGCAACAGAACCGCACACACCTATAATAAGCATAGCAACAGCAATAGGAACGCGTATAAGAAGCAATACCATAAGTAAGGCAAAACCAAATGTTCCAATGAATAAACCTGAAAAACGTGCGCCAGACATTTTATAAATAATTGGCAAACTTATTATTGCTGCTGCAGCAAAGATTGAGAGGAAAATTCCAAAATAGTCTTTGGCATCAATCATTTCCTTTAGTATATGCAAAAGCAAGAAACCCATTGCAATAACTACAAGAGCAAAGGAAAAAGCTGTAAAACCAATTACATAATTTTCAGGAATAAGCAAAACCGGAGTTGCACCTGCGTGGTGCATAGTTGTTTTTACTGCTTGATAAAATATTACTGAAGTTGCCAATAGCCCTAAAATATTAGCAAACAAGTCAATTCTGCACTGGTTTTGTGCCTTGAATCCACCATAAAACAAGTCAATTTGAACAGGTTGCCTCTTTATGAAGGTTAGAGCTGTTGCAGAAAAAGCAATAACAACCAAAACAAGCATCTGAATTTCCATTATTCCATCCATTGAAGTGGTGGTAAAGGAACGAAGAAACACGTCAATACAAATAGGAATTGTCAACAATCCTAAACATACAGCACCAAAAAGCATCAAGATTTGTGTAAGTTTCACATAACCTTTTTCAAGTGTGTTGAAGGGTTTATAAAAACCTGTTGTTTCACGTGTTAAGGGATAATTTGCCATACATACTCC
>CAYJHJ010000085.1:0-7333 GCA_964370095.1 uncultured Desulfovibrionaceae bacterium
GTGCATACACTGTGCATTTTGAAGCCTATTATATTTACCTCGATAAGATAGCCCACTACATAAGGTCATAGGGTTACACTCTACAAAGTCCATATAATCTTGCTCCCAAGTATCATTTAACATTATTTTTCGACTTAGAAGCCTTTGTCTATCTTCTGTCGGCTCGAAGTCCATATCTTGATACAAGTAAACTGCATTAGGCTTTGAATAGTCTGTGTTCTGCTCTCCTGTTACTTCATTGTTGGGGAATATATCTCGATAAAATTCATATCCGTTCACTTCATCATATCTAGCAGCAAGATAATTATTTACATCAAAATAATCTTGCAAAACTAAATCATTATTTTTTTTGTCGCTTTTTGTCATACTTTGAAACCTCCTGCTCTATCCGTCCATTTCGTTATAACTAAGTCAAGGGTGCGAAGCATTCATTTACCCTTGACTTAGTTATTTTTTCGTGCTGTTCAAGATGTGCCGAAACAACTCAAAAATACAGTAAATTAAAATTATTTGCGTTTCGTTTAGTCTAGTGTAGCACGAAAAACCTCTACATTAGGCTAAATGAAACTTTAAGTTTTCTTTGCCTCACAATCTAAAAATACAGTTGCAAGGTGTATAAAATCTATCAGCCTGCATATAATAGCAATAAAAGAAAAAATCAGCTTCATAGGGGCTTAGATTATCAATATAGTTAATTGTACATTTTGCAGTAAAAAATATAGGCTCAAAATCAGCCTGCTAACTTGTACAATATATTGACACTATGGTACTATGGGAAAATACCCTTATAGGGGCTTAGATTATCAATACAGTTTTTTCCCTATTTGCTAGTAAAAAAATATAGGCTCAAAATCAGCCTGCTAACTTGTACAATATATTGACACTATGGTACTATGGGAAAATACCCTTATAGGGGCTTAGATTATCAATACAGTTTTTTCCCTATTTAATAATAACATTTTTTAGGTGCAAAAGTCAACAAAAAAAAGGAATGTGTATACATTCCTCTTTTTGCGTTAGATATAAAGCCTATCCATAACGATTTTAGCCCCTATATTGCCTATTATAGCCCCTATTATCCATATTGGCACTATTCCTAAGGGTAAGCCCATTTCATAGGCATATACACCCATAGGAAAGCACAATATAAATATTGCTGTATATGTGGTTAGTCTTAAAAGGTCGCTTGCGTCATCTTTGCTTGATTTTATCATTGTTAGCAATATATCTATACCAATAAAGCCCACAATACCGATTATAGCCACTAGGACAAGCCCTAAGGCACAAAACAGTATAAAGCCTACTGTTTGCCCTGCAAAGCCTTGTAAGGTCAAATTAAGGCTTGTGGCACTCTCTACAAGCATACTAGAAGTATCAGCAAACCACATACTTATACTTTTTATTGCTTCTTGGTGGTCGGTTGCCCACATCAGCACAAATAAGAGGTTGAAGCCCATCAGCACAAAGATAACTTTGCTTGCGTGGTTTTTTTCCCTGTCTACTATGTTTCTGTATGTATGTTTCAAGCTACTTTCTATTATTTCCTTGTCTTTCTCTATCTGTTCAGCTTTTCTTTCAAAGTGCCTTTGGCTATCTCTCGCTTCTACTATTGTTCTTCGGCTTATTTGCTCGATTTCTTTCGCCTGCTTTAGTTCTAAGTCGCTCTTGTGCAGTTTCTCTATTTGCTCGTTCAAGTTCGCTATTTCCTCGTCTTTGCTCGCTATCTTCTCGCTTTGTACTGTTACTTTGTTCAGTATCATTTGCCATTCTGATAACTTCACTTGCACTAACTGTTCTTGCTCCTGCTCCTGCTTCGGCTCTTGCTCCTGTAATTCCTCTATCTTCTCTTGTTGCTTCTTTTTGGCTTTGTCTAATAAACCCATTTTCTAAATGCTCCTTTCCGTAGTCTACACCTAGCCTATGTTCGCCACAAGGCTTTTTCATTTCTTCGCTCTGATACTCGTAAATTGTGCTTGATTTCCCTTTGCTCTTGCGTGTTCTCTCGGTCAATGCAATATTATATTTTTGTTGCAAGCCTGCCTTAAATTCTTCTTTGCTTTGGCTCTTGCCTGCTACATCTTCAATTTTTGCTTTTAAGTCCTGCTTCCAACTCTCGCCACCTCTTACAATTTCCCTTAGTTCCCCTGTCGGCATTTTGTCTTTGGCTCGCTTGTTCAAGTCCTGTATAGAGTGTGTGAGATTATTTTTTTTACATAATTCGTTGCTAGTCTTTCGGAGTTCCAAAAGGCTTTTATTGTCGGCTCGATACTTCAAGCCATTTTCATAACTAACACTATTCACTACAAAATGATTGTGTATGTGGTCTTTGTCCTTGTGCGTAACTATTAAAACCTCATAGCCCTTAAAATTCTTTTCGGCAAATTCCTTGCCTATTTGGTGGGCTTGTTCGTGGGTTAATCGTTCGTTATCTTGGGGCGAAAAACTTTGTACTATGTGATAATATTTTCTATCTTCTTTGTTTTGATTTTTATTGTATAACTCGCTTGTCATTTGACATTCTTTTGCAAAATTTTCACTATCACAATTTAATGCACTTATTAAATTTTCGCTTGTCTTTTCTTCTGACTTCAAATAGTTTTCAATTTTTGATACTTTCGCTTTGCTCGACATTCTTTTTATCACTGCCATTATTTAGCCCTCTTTAAAATCTCGTGAAGTAATAATCTTATCTGTTGCAATTCTTCTTTTACTGCTCGAAGCTCTTTATCTGCATTTTGAAAAAATCCACCATTCAAATTTTTAGAAATTTGGTTTAGGTTATTACCTGCTTTTTTAAAATTGCTTATCACTTCATCAAGCCCACTTACCACATTTATTTTTTTATTGCTAATGCACTTTATAAAAAAATCGGTTTGCGATAAGTTCGATTTTTCCACCTGCTCCAAAAATATTTTATGTTCTTCTTCCGTCAAATAAATTTTAATTTGTTTGTTCCTTTTTCTGTTTGGCAAGTCCTCACTTCCTTTCATTTTTTATTGCTCTAGCACGAAGTAGATCCGGCAAAAATTTTGCAAGAAATTTTTCCGATTCTAACGAAGTGCCAGGGGGAGTTAACGAGGGGTTTCCCCTCTTACGAGAAAACGAAGCGAAGCGAAGTGTCTGTCAATGATACCCACGCAGTGGGTACTCATTGACGGTTCTCGCTCTGCTTATTTTTTATTGCTCCGTTCGTCGAACTGTGTCGAGTTAGGGAGCATTAAAAAAATGAGTGATAACGAATTTATTTAATGCGTGGTTGCTTCAATTTTTGCTTAAATTGATGTTGAAGCAATCACACTTTTTATTGCTATGTTTCTATGGCTCTTTTCATTTTAGCGATAAAAAAGAAAATGAAAAAATGTAAAATATGCGGTTTAGCATATTGTCATTTTTTTGTTTTCGTGCCTATTCGACACGCACCAACAAGCCACTCAATGACACATCAGAAAAGCCCACTAAGTACCATTCTTTTTCGCTGTGGCTGTACTCAAATCTTGTATGCTCCCACTTATCATTGATATATGCTTCTAAGCAATCGCCACAATGAAAACCACCATAATATGTTTCTATTCCATACTCAAAATCATATCTTCCACTTTCATAATCAAATACTAAATATCCTTGTTTCATATTCTTTTTTTCCTCTCTTGGTTTAATCAATTTGTTCAAAGTATTCAGCAATATATCCTGCAACATATCCAAAGAAATAAATTGCTAAAGGGGTTAAAAGTGTGCTTATAACTTGAAATGTAAAGGCTTCGCCCTCAACTAATTTCCATATAAAATAAATCACTCCTAGAGGTATCAAGAAGCCTAAAAAGAAACAAATTCTTGATATAACTTCAAAGAGTTTTTGCAATGTGCCTGCTAAGGCAAATTTTAAAACTTGTAAAACTCGGCTTTGCCTTTTTGGTCTATATTTTGCTTTAGATTTTTTCGGCTGTGGTGGTTGGTAATCTTCTTTAACTTCATAAGTGATTAGGTCAACACCTAGTTGCTTTGCCATTTCTTCCATTTTTTTTCTTTGTTCATCGTTCATCATATCACCCTTATATCATTGTCTTTTGCAATAAAAACTTATCTTCATAGTAGTTAGCCTTTGCAAGCCTTTTATATCCGTTAGGGAACACACACACCACATCTTCTAAGTATGAAAATTCTTCAGGCTTAATAATGCGTTTTTCTTCTGTGCTTGATGATGTGCCTTGCCCTTTGCCTACTCCTAGAGTGTCGGCACTCCAACTACTAGATACTTTTTTCTTGTCAAATGTTCCTACTAGCTTACTGCACCATTCTTGTGTTGCAGGCTCTCCAGCCTTTAAAATTGCTTTGTAACTGCAATTATCGGCTATTACTTCGGCAATATCCTTGCCATAAATTGCGTTTAATTGGCTCTTGCTCTGTACCACTAAGGCTATATGTATTTTTTTACTTCTAAGGGTTGCAAGTCCGTTGCTTATGGTTTCTATCTTTCCTAGTCTTGGGAACTCGTCTATTAGAAATAAAATAGGGGTTGTGCTGTTTTCCTTGCGTTCCTCAAATGATTTTAAGAACTGATTACACATCATTCCTAGAAGTGTTTTCCATTCCTCTAGCTTGTGTTCTGCTATGCAACAATAAATATCGAAGCCATTTTCTAAATCATAAGGGGTAATACATTTCCCTTTGTTATTCAATACCCTTTGTAGGTCGCTATCTGTCGCAAATACTGTTATTGCGTTGGATAGTGTCGAAACAATGCCACTTAGGGTTTTATCGTCCATTTCGTAAAAATCATTAAGATGTGCTTTACAAATAAGGCTTGTTTCCTCGTCTACACTCAATATCTGTGTTAAATGC
The DNA here is from genome assembly GCA_964370095.1 of uncultured Desulfovibrionaceae bacterium. GTDB lineage: Bacteria > Desulfobacterota > Desulfovibrionia > Desulfovibrionales > Desulfovibrionaceae > CAYJAZ01. The sequence goes on from CAYJHJ010000085.1 coordinate 4,840, forward strand.
TCTCTCATACTCTTTGACTTGATTTTTAGCATAGTATCGCTAAATGATACACCCTGTTCAAAAAAGTAAATGATTAGCCCTGTAAGTAGGTTTTGTGCTGACTGTATCCAGTAAGGGTCTTTTGTATCAGCAGGTAAAGGAATAATTGACATTGCTAATTGCCTTGAACTACTCGCTAAATTATCGCTTTTTTCAAGCATATAATAGGGGTTATAGTGGTATGATGTTCTTTCACTTGGGTTAAAAACCTTGATATTATCTTGATTTCTCGCCCCTTTGGTCTTTTGGTACAATTCGCCTTTAATATCTATTGCAAATACCCTTTGTTGCCAACTCATAAGGGTTGGAATTGCAATAGATGCCGTCTTGCCACTTCCTGCACCACCAATAACTAAAATGTGTCCGTCTGCTTGCTCTGACTTCGTTATATAGTCGTTGCCCTGCTTCCCAAAAACTACACCATTTAAGGCATTTACCTTTAGGGCTTGTATGCTCTTATTGTCTATGGTAGCAACAAAACCTTGCTTTTCCTTGAAGCCTGCCACAAATTTAATCAAGCTAAATGTACGGTCTTTCTTCACTGTTCTTATGATGTTTTGTAAAAAGGTCAATGGTGCTAGTAAAAAGCAACTATAATACAAAACTTTGTCTATCATAAAGAATATAATAGGGTTTGCGTATTGTAGTTGTTGCCCTGTTATCGTTTCATAGGCTAACCAACAACCTAAAGGAATTAAAAACCAACCTATACCCATAAAAGCTAAAGCCTTAAAGAAAAAACCTACAATTTTTATAAAATATCCTATCAACATTGCCATAATTAAAATTTACCTCTCTTTGCCCTGTTCTTTTGTTCTTTGGGCTTCTCTTTCTTTCATTTCCCTTTGTACTTGCTCTTTCATTGCCCTTTCTCGCTCCTCGTATCGTTCCATTGGGCTTTTTTCCTTTGCCTGCTCTTTCTTCGCCTGCTCAATGGCTTCTTTGTACTTGATTTCTACTTGCTCGGCTGTTAGCCCTTGATTTCCGTACCTGTTATAGTCCTTTTTCTGCTCCTGCTCATTGGTCTTGCGTTCCTCTCGCTTCTGCTCCTGCTTCGGCTCTTGCTCCTGCGTGGTCTTTTTGTTGGCTCTTTCCTCTCGCTCCTGCTTCTCTCGTTTTTCTCTCTCTGTCATTGTTCCTTAGTCCTTTCTAAATAATTTACTTAAAAATGATTTGCTTTGTTTTGGTGGCTCTTGCTCCTGCGTTGGCTCTGATGAAGAACTATCAGCAAGTTTTTCTATCTTTTCAGCACCTTGCAAATAGTGTGCCTGCTCCGTCATTCGGTGGGCTTCTGCAAGCCTTAAATTTAAGTCCTCGATTTGTTTGTTTTTTATGGCTAATTCATTTTGAAGTATTGCTATTTGTTGTTTGTTTTGCTCGTTTTGGCTTTCAAGCAAGTTTAAAATAGGTTTAAAATTATTTTCAATTTCACTTGAATGATTAGGCTTCTCAATAACTTCTAAAACCTTTATATCAAGGCATTTTCGCCCTTTAAACTCTTTTAAATAAGGTTTAAAATCTTTTTCAAGTCGGTTGTAAACTGCTTGAACTGATACACCTAGCATTTCAGCCACTTCTTTAACTGTCAAATAGTCCTTATTCATTGCTCACACTCCTTATTATCCCACCATTTACGAATGGTCTTAGGGTCTAATTTCGTTTGTCTGTGGCACTCGGCTTTTGTTCCTTGTGGATTTGCTTCTCGCCACTCATTAACCTTTGCTTGGGCTGTTCCACTTCCTTTAGGTCTGCCCTCTTTGTTTCTCCATTCATAGTTAGGATAATCAACAAATTGAACTGCTCTAGCCCTTTCTAGGTGTTGTTCCTGCTTCCTATAATTTCTTTTATTGCGTTCAATCCTAACTTTAGTTAAATGCTCAATATCATTGATAGTAAAATTATAGTAGCCCTTATCATAAGTTTCTAAAGCACTTGATATATCTTCTTTGGTTAAAGGGTTTTTATGTTCAATATGCTTTAAAATATCAAAAACATCTTGTAAATCTCGTTCTAATCGTTCTCGTGGTACTTCATTCTTACAAGCATAGATAACAAGACACATCATAAAAAAATATCTGCTTCCTGCTTTTATTTCATTAACCTTAGAAAGCCACCACTCATAAAGGGCATAATCTTTTACACCTGTTTTCTTTCGGTAGCCTATATCCCATTTTTTAAGGCTTACACACCCTTTTACTATTACTTGCTCATACCACTCTGGAAAATTGATTTTAGCTTCTTCTAGGCTCATTTTAGAAGGTCTAAATCGCTTGTTAATATCAACTTTGTTTTCAGCTTTTAAAACATAATCATTTAAAAGATTTAAACTTACTCGCTCGCCTGTCTTATAGGCTTTTATCTCTAAATCATATTTTTGGTTAGTGCTTCCAACCATTCTAAAGCCTTGATTTATAGATTGATATTGTATTTCTTTTTCTTTAGATGTGGCTTTATA
>CAYJHJ010000086.1:0-7208 GCA_964370095.1 uncultured Desulfovibrionaceae bacterium
TGTTGGGTGAAGACTTTTTTGCAGCTTTAGATCCAACTCTTATGCCTGCAGCCGGCCCTGCAGCAACAGCTGCAACTGGTGGCGGCTCTTTCTTTATTGCTGCTGATGCTCTTTTAGCAAGCGGTGTTACAGGAAGTGAAGGCCTTACAGGTGGTTCAGAATACGGAAGAAATTCATTTTTACCTGAAGCTGAGGCTACAAATCAAGCACCGATAATCTTGGGCATTAATGTTTTTGCTGACGAATATGAAGACGGTACTTTTGAAGCTGATGAATTTAATACAAGTCTTGATATTTTTGAATCAGGTGAAGGCCGTAACTTTGACAGCACAATTTCTTCACAATCTCCTAACCAATCTTATGCAGGTGATTTATTCGCAAAAGGTGAAATCGTTGCTAACGATCCTGAAGGCGGAACATTATCATTTTCAATTCAAGGTTCAGGCGTAGGAACTTACGGAACAATGACAATTGATCCTGTTACCGGCGAATTTACTTATACATTTGATGATTTGGATAGCTTAAACGAAGGTGAAACAGCTCAAGAAACTTTCACATTTATTGTTACAGATAATCAAGGTGCTGAAACAACAATTACTGTTCCAGTTTTCATCACAGGCACAAATGACAGACCTACTTTAACATTAGATGCTAATCAATTTTCAGCCACTGAAGATGATCCTGCTTTTGATGTGAACAATAATAACGCTATCGACGGCAATGAAGCTATTGTAGTTAAAGGTCAAGCACAAGGTTTTGATCTTGATGATGAAGACGTTGGTTATGAAGATACAACTCAAGCCGGTACACTTAATTATTTTGTAAGCTCAACAGCAACTTTTGATCTTTTTGATAATGATGCTGTTGGCGGTACAGATGACGCCAATGACCTTCCTTTGGTAGTTAATCCAAATGGTCAAGCTGATGCAAATAGTGTTGGCACAACTGTTTTAGGTCAATACGGAACTTTAGTTATCAACCCTGCTACAGGCGAATTCACCTATACCTTAGATAATAATAAAGCTCAAGAACTTGGTGTTTTAGATTCAGCAGGCACACCACAAACATTTGATGAAGAATTTACTATCTATGTTCAAGACAGCAATGGTGCTTGGAGAGCAGAGCAAATCACTATAACAGTAAATGGTACTAATGATGCTCCTGTGATCACATTTAATGCTGAAGATTCATCTGTTGTTGAAGAAGGCGTAAAAGAAGTTGGCAATCAAACTCCAAATACACCTTTTGCAGGCGATTTGACTGCTTCTGGCTCATTCTCATTTTCAGATGTAGATTTGATTGATACATTGACATTCTCATTAACTGATGGTTCATTACAGCAAAACAATATGATTTTTGGTGCCGGCAATATTGAAAATGATTTCGGAACACTTGTTTTGACTCAAAACCCTGATAATAGTTTTTCTTATGTGTTCACTCTTGATAATACAAAAGATGCCACTCAAAAACTTAATGAAGATCAAACAAAAGATATTACTTATACATTAGAAGTATCTGATGGTAAAGGTGGTTTTGATACTCATACTTTCACAGTAACCATAACAGGCACAAACGACAAGCCTGAACTTGAACTTAAAGAAGCAACTTTAAAAGTAACCGAAGATGGTGCTTTATTTGATCCTTCAATGGAAACAGACAGCGGCAAAGCTATAGGTACTGATGTTGACATTGATACAGACAATACTGATGGCAATAAAGGCGAAATTTTAACTTATAGCATTGAATATGCTCGCCCTGAACTTACACTTGTGCAAGAAATTGCAAAAGGCCTTAAAGCTTTGGGAATTTCTTTTGATCAAGCTTTACTTGACAGAATTGAAAACATGACTGAAGCCGTGTATGAAACTTATGCTCCAAACACAGGTTCTGCAACTGAACTTAATGGCTTATACGGTAAATTGGTTATAGATGCTGACTCAGGTGAATACACTTATACCTTATATACTCAAACAGAAGCAGAAGCACTTGGCGATATTTATGAACTTGCTTATTGGGCATTGAAATATCGTGATGATAATGAAGATGCTTTGAAAGAAAACTTCACAGTAACAGTAAAAGACGATTTAGGTGCTTGGAACTCAGAACCACTTACAGTTGAAGTATTTGGCTCTAACGACAGGCCTGTTATCGAATTTGCAAAAGACCTTAATGTTCAAGAAGCCGGCGTTGGCATTATGATTGCAAAAGAATTCTTGCCAAATGCACCAGACCTTGGCAAGCAAGCAGCTTTTGGTCAAATGATTGCTATTGATGATATCAATGACATGCTTAATAATCTTGAATTTGAAGTTGAAGGCGGAATTGCAGATGCCGGTTCATTACAATTAAAAGATTTGACAGGCCTTGAGCTTACAGCTTTGGCTAATGTTGATGTTTTCGAATATGATACAACACTAACCAATGATTACGGCACATTATATCTCAATTCAGCTAAAGGCAGCTATATCTTTGTTTTAGATAATGATAGCCCATATACACAAGCTTTGAATGAAGGTGAACCTAAAGAATTTACTTTCAAATTCACAGTAAATGATGGCCAGCTCACAAGCGAAGTGAAAGAAGTAACTCTTAATATTCAAGGCACAAACGATAAGCCTGAACTTACACTTTCTCAAAATGAATTCACAATTGACGAAAATAATGGTGATGTTGCAAATTCAGTTTCAGGCACAGTTGCAAGTCTTATTGATGTTGATAAAGCGGGTGATTTAGATGATACGCATGAATTTAGCGTAGGTCTTACACGCCCTGAACTTGGCAATGAAGCTTTGCAAACTATAGTTGAATCTCTTCTCAACGCTGTTGGCTTACCTGCAGGTAATGCTCTTGATAGCGTAAGAGGTGTGATTGAAGAATTATTCCAAACTCTTACAAGTCAACCTGAAGGTTCTTTGCTTGAAAACATTCCGGGAATTAAATATGGTGATAAAGAAACTGTAGGTGATATAGACATCATTTATGGTCTTTACGGTAAAATGACTGTAAACACAGTAACCGGTGCTTATGAATACACCCTTTACACTTGGGATGAAGCAAAAGGCAGTGTTGACACATTGGCTGCTTATGTTGCCTTGCAATTACGTGATGATGGCGACGACGCACTTCCAACAGAAAACTTCACTATCTATGTAAAAGATGAAAATGATGCTTGGGATTCACAAAATGTAACTATCACAGTAAATGGCATCAGCGATGTGCCTGTGATTGAATTTGAAAATGTTGATGCTGAAGTAACTGAAGCTGGTGTTGGCAATTCACTTGAAGGTGTTTTTGTAACTAACGCTCTTTCAGCTATCTTTGATGATCCATCAGTAAGCGCATTGTTTGATATGTTAGAAACAATAACAGACAATGAAGTTGTGAAAACACTTTTAGAAAGTTTAGGTATGGATACTTCTAATCTTGATTTAGAAGGAAACCTTAAAGAGCAGTTCTTGGCAAACTTGAATCTTTCAAAAGAAAATTATCTTCCAAATGCTGAAAATCTTGGTGATCCAACAGCATCAGGCACAATTAAAGTTTCTGATGATGATGATTATATCTTTGGAACAAATGCTCGCCTATCACTTGACGGTGCAGCACCACAATTTAGTATTACAGATTTTGCAGTAAAGCTTACAGCAAATATTGCTGAAAGCGTAGCAAGCGGTGAACTTGGTTTATCTGCTGATGCTATTCAAAGCATAACAAAAGTGCTTTCAAGCTTTAGCAATTTGCAAGGCTTGCTTGATGGAAGCGTAACAGTTGAAGAAATTCGTGATTTCTTACAAAACGCTCCTGATCTTCAAGATATATCTGCTTTATTTACAGCCGGATTTGACTTCACATTAATTACCGAAAGCATTAAAGAATCAATTACTTACACCTTAGAAGGCGTGTATGGCGATCTTGAGCTTACTTATAAAGGTGATGGCGAATATAGCTATGTATATAAACTAGATAATACCGATAGCGATACTCAAGCACTTGATAGAGGCGATAAAGCTACAGAAAACTTTGATATCACAGCATTTGATATCTTCGGCAATGAAACCTCTTCAACTATCACAGTAAATGTTACAGGTCAAAACGATAGACCAATCTTGACTCTTTCACCTGAAGTATTTATATTCACTGAAAATGCTACTAATAACTACACAGCAGAAGGTCAAGCCTCTTCAACTGACTTTGATGCAAGTGCAACAGCCACATATTATGTCGGCCCTGCCGGTGGTGTAACTATTGATGAGTTTGTGAAAGCTTTGCAAGCAGCAATGGAAGGAACAAATTCACAAGATACAAGTGCGGCCATTGAAGGTGCTTTCAGTGCATGGCTTACTGTAAACCAAGGGCTTTATGATACTGCAAAATCAGCTGCAGATTTGCTTGGTGTTACTTCAGATCAAGAAGCTGCACTTAAACAAGCTTATGATAACACTTCTAACTGGAAACCTCTAGAAAAAGCAGCAGCATTTACAAAATGGCAGGCTGCCGCAGCTCTTGGCAATGCAGAAGATAACCTTGAAGCTGCTCAAAACGCTTATGACGATATTCAAAATGGCTTGATTCCTCTTGATAATCTCAAAGAACTTCTTGATTCTAATGATGACGGTATACTTGACGATGCTTTCCTTGGCTCAGATGCCTTCCCTGATCTTCCACTACCTGATGCAATTACAGGCTCAACAATTATTGAAAGAAATGGCGTGAAGTATGATGTTCAAGAAGGCACATACGGAACTTTAGAAATCAATATGTCAACAGGCGAATACACTTATACACTCAAAAGTGAATACTATGACGATGTTGAAGCCCTTAATTCAAATCAATCACTCACCGAATCTTTCACAATTTATGTGCTAGACGATAAAGGTGCTTGGGATGCAAAAACAATAGAAGTAAAAATCAATGGTTCTAATGAAGCCCCTGAAATTGTTGAAGTTACTGATGCACAAGTTTCAGAAGCATATCTTCTTGATGGCACAAAAAGTGATGATGACCCTAACTTCCCGAACCAAACCAAAGATATAAGCGGCACAATTAAATTCAGTGATTCTGATGCCAATGACACTCATGCCTTTGCATGGGATATAGCACAAGCTCCAACCCTTTATACTTCTGAAGGTGCTGAAGTTCAATGGAAATTTGGTGGTGTAAATGCTGATGACGCAACTATTCTTATAGGTTATGTTGGAACAACAGAAGTAATAGTTTTAACAACAACAAATAATGACGGCAACAATCAGTTTGAATATACTGTTGAATTAAAACAATCTCTAAGACATGACGATCCTGATGAAAAAGGTGCTGACCACAACACTGATTTTGGTACTGACGGCGATATTGATGAAGATTTACTATCAGACCTTAACTTTAAATTCACTATCACTGACAGTGGAAACGAAAGTGTGAATGGTTCTATCAATGTAAATATTCAAGATGATGTTGTAGATGTTACAAATTCAAACTTCAATAGCAATGATGAACTTATTGACAGTAATTTCGGATTGACTTTTGGTACTGACCCCGGCTTAACTTCTTCTGAATGGACATATAAAGACCCAACAGATAATAACCTCAGCTTTACAATTACAGCGGGCAAAATTTATGGAACAGGAGCTGATGGCAGCACATATGGTGATTTTGATCCTACAAATCCAGGAACACTAGCTTGGACAGAGAAAACTGCAGGTGAAAATTCTGTTCCCGGTCTTTATATCGAATCAACAGACGATCCTACAAAACTTGACAGAGTTGATTATGACTATAATGATGGCAATGGTTATTCAGAAGCACTTCAAGTTACAATTGGCAATGGTCTTACTGCTGCAGGTGTTACACTTGATTTAGGAACCCTCTTTGGTGGTAAAGATGCCGGCGGGTTTGATGATGAAGCAGCTTATGTTCGCTTCTATAATATAGATGAAAATGGTGATAGAGTTCTTGTTTATGAAAGGTTGATTGAAGGCTTTACAGGAACAGGCAAGTTTAATTTAATTGTGCCTAATGCCTTTACTTCCTTTGAACTCTACGCAGTTGATAACGGTTCAACAGGTGATAACAGCGACTTTACTCTAAACGGAATTGAACTTCTTACAGTTGATAATATAACAACATTTGCAGGCAATGCTTCTGCAAGTGGTGCAGATGGTCCGTTTATCTTTGAAATAGTTGAAGGTACAGCAACTGAAGGCTTTGTAAAGAATGTTGCAAAATCAACATCTGATGTTACATTTTATACAGATCAATACGGTAATGAACTTGCTATAGATATAGACACAGGTGCTTGGACATTAGTGAAAAAAGACGGCACAGACGGAATTGATGTTGAATTCAACATTAAAGCAACCGATAAAGACGGCGATGCTGATATTGCTCCTGTTCTTATTGAAGCTGCTGATTTGACAGTTGTTGCAAACACAGATGTAGAGGTTGACGAAGCAAACCTTCCTGATGGAACAGAAACAGATGCCGATGAACTTATTCAAACAGGCACAGTAACAGTTGAAGGCAGTGCACCTGCGAGCATTGAAATTGGCGGAATAACTTTCACAGGCCCAGATTGGACTGGTTCTGCTTCTGTTGCTAATGGTATTGTTACAATTACATCTGTAGTAAATGGTGTAATAAGCTATAAATATGTTCTTGATGAAGCATATAAAAACGCTAATGCAGCTGATATTGACGTAGATTTAAGCTTCAATATGGTAATTACAGGCGTAAACGGCGTTACTGATGATGTTGATATTGAAGTAAATATTGATGATGATGCTCCTGAAGCAGCAGGTTCTAACTTGTTTGACCATGACAGTGATACAAGCACACCTGATGCTAGCATGGCAAGTGTTGCTAATGGCAGAGCTTCAGCAGATCTTGATGTTGACTTTGGTGCTGATATAAACGGTGCTACAATCAGCGTGCCTTACTCTGGCGCAACATTGCCAATGGTGGCTGTATATAATGCTACTACAGGTCTTTGGGGCGAGCAAAACAATCCGTCAGGTTCACCATTTGTGCATGACACTGTAAATAATACCCTCAAAATGGGCGATGTTACTTTCCAACTCAGTGCTGACGGTAAATCTGTTGAATCAGTATCTTTTGCAATGGAATCAGTAGACAAAACAGTAGAACTCACTTTCACAGACGGCGATGGAGATACAGTATCTCACACAGTTCATGCTGAAAATCAGATTAATCCAGGTGAA
>CAYJHJ010000087.1:0-6987 GCA_964370095.1 uncultured Desulfovibrionaceae bacterium
AAGCTGATGCAGCTGCTAAAGAACTTACAGAAGCAGGCGCAACTGTTGAAGTTAAGTAATTATTCCTACTCTTTTATAGAGTAAGGTTTATTTATAAAAAAAGTCCAATATTATTTATATTGGACTTTTTTTATTGTTATTTTATAATATGAAAGATTTGTTCACTTCGTTCTCACGCTATGTGCTCGCCTTTTAATTGCCCGCATGCTGCCGAGATGTCAGACCCCTTTGATTTTCTGAAAACGGCAACAATGCGTTTATCATTCAAATATTTTTGGAAAGCACGTAACCTTTCAGGACTAGGTGATTTATACTGAGAGTGTGGTGTGGAATTATATGGAATTAGGTTCAATTTTGCCTTCAAATGCGAACAAATACGCACAAGCTGTTGGGCATGTTCAATAGAGTCATTCACATTACCTATAAGCAGATATTCCAAAGTGATACGTTCACGTGATTTTAATTTATAATTATTTAAATTATCAATTAAATCCTCTAAATGCCAGCCCTTGGCTGCTTTTGGCATAATCTCTTCGCGTAGTTCTTGATTCGGAGCATGAAGCGAAAGTGCAAGATAGGATAAACCCAAATCACTCAAGTCTTCAAGCCCTTTTTTTATCCCACAAGTCGATACTGTTATTCGCCTTGGAGAGAATGCAAGACCATTTACATTATTAAGAGTTTTAAGTGAATTTATAGTATTTTCAAGATTGAGCAAAGGTTCTCCCATACCCATATAAACAATATTTCGTATAATCGGGTGCGAAGGGTCATTATCATTTAAATAGCTTCTTGCAAATTGTACTTGCCCTACAATTTCGCCCATTGTCATATTACGTGTAAAACCAAGTGTGCCGGTTGAGCAAAAAGTGCACGCCATGGCACATCCCACTTGGCAAGAAATGCATTGCGTTATGCGAACCTTTCCCTCTCTGTCCGTTGAGGGAATGAGAACTGTTTCTATACATTCACCATCAGGCAATGAAAGAAGGAACTTCTTTGTGCCGTCTTTTGATTCTTGCATATCTACAAGTGATAACTTTAGAATTTCTGCTTTTTCCATGAGAAGTTGACGAAAGTCTTTAGATAAAGAAGTCATTTCATCAAAAGAAGAAACATTTTTCTTCCAAAGCCATTCGTAAAGCTGTTTTGCCCTAAATTTAGGTTGCTTAAGTTCTTCTACAACATACTTTTCCAAAGCGTTATACTCAAGTGAAAGAAGATCAGTTTTTTTATTTTGAAGCATATTCCTTTCCTGTTTCGATTAGATAATATTGATACATAACTTTATAAAACTCTTCCCATGAGTTTGTGGCAACAATGGCTTTGCGTAAATGCGAAACATTGTGAAAATAATGCAAAATTCTTGGCACAAAAACTCTCATACGAGGCAAAGAACGTTCAGGAAAAAATGTTTGACAAAGATTGGCATAATCAAAAACCATAGCATAAGCATCTTCAATAGTGCGTTCTTTAATCTTTTCACCCTTTAGAAGTGCAAGATATTCTTGAAAGATAGCAGGATTTGCCAAAGCCCCTCTTGCAAACATTACAGAATCAACATTTGTTTGCTCTATACAATCAATGGCATCTTGAGCTGTGAAAAGATCGCCCGATGCAATCACAGGTACGGTGGATAATTCCTTCAACTCTTGAAGTTGGGACCAATCTGCTTTGCCTTGAAACATTTGCTTGGCATAACGTGGGTGCAAAACGAGATATAGAGCCCCCATCTGGCAAAGAGTAGGAACAATTTCTTTCCATACTTGCTCATGCATATTATAGCCAAGGCGAAATTTAAATCCTGTTTTGCCTTCACTTGCTTTTATTACAGCTTCAGCACACTTGAAAAGATTGTCAATATCTTTTAACATAGCTGAACCTGCACCTGTTTTAGCCACTTTTGGAACAGAACAACCCATGTTTATATCAAAATATTTAAAACCATGGTTTTCACGTATTATATTGATTGATTCAGCTAAATATTGTGCTTCGGAAGCAAAAATCTGCACAATTAACGGATTATCTTCATCCGTTGTTTTTAATAAATCTTTGGTGCTTTTGCCCTGATAAACAATACCTTTAGAGCTTACCATTTCAGTTACGCACACTTTGGCACCGTATTTACGGCACAACAAACGCATTGCCAAATCACTATACCCGGCTAAAGGGGCAAGCCACGGATTTTCTTTATTTATATTTATCATGTATTGCTTTTTCATCTAAACTTTTTGTTTTTATTTTATGGAATAGCTTTCTTAACCTATGAACTTTATTTCTTCTTTTCTTTCTATGTGAAATAATTTCAATCTGCTCTTCTAAGTTTGCCACAGTTTCTGATAAGTGGTTCATAGCATTATAAAATGAAAAAACCTGCACAAGCTGTGGGAGATTAAGGTTTTTCAAAATATTTTCATTTCTCAAGTTAGCTAAACGCACATCAAATTTTTCAATGCTCCAACGGATTTCAGGTAAGCCTTGATCATCAGTATGTGAAGCAATCCAGCGTAGCCCTGATGAAGTTGAAGAAGAAAGAGAAAGCAATTCTTCTTTTAGCGGAAATTCTTTTATCGCATCTGCCTCACTGTCAAGAGCATCAAGCAAAGAAGCAAGGTGAACGCTTATATGCTCCAACCCAACAAGAAGATCATGTAATTCTGCATAATTACGAGCAATATTCATAGCTTCATATTCTTTGATTTCTCTATATGTCGACCTATTTTCACTTACGATATCGTGAAGAACGTCTAAAAAAGAGGGGGGAAGATGGTGTTGCTCATCTAAAAAAGCTAATGTGATAGAATCAAGATAATCTGCTGCCAAAAGATATTGCCTTTTAAGTGATTGCCTCAGTGTTTCTGCACCCGAAACAGGCCAAAGCAGAAGTGAAACCAAAAGGGCAACTATAATGCTTACAATAATATGAAAAAGAAACACACCCGAAAAAGCCCAAATATGTTCAGTTGTTGCATTTGGCCCTACAAGAAAAATTGTTATTCCTGCAATGCCGGCAAGCCTGTATCTTGTATTTAACAAAAGTAAAAGAGCACAGAAAATTGAAATTGTGAAAAGCCCAAGGTTTACGGAAATATAATCTAAGGGGAATACAAAATGTGCAGCTAAGCCAATTATTGCACCGTATAAAGAACCAATTATACGCTCTAAGCTGGAATTTATTGAAGAAGAAACATTTACCTGCATAACAATAATAGCAGAAATAGGTGCCCAAAAAGCATATTCAGGCACAAATGCCATTGAAATTAAATAGGAAATTATAACCGCTATACCTGTTTTGATAGCATAACGGCAATTCCTTTTTGTAAATAAATTTGTGAAAAAAACTTTTAAACGGCTTCTTCCTGTTCGTGGCAGATGAACCCCTTTAAATAAAGTTATTATTGCACCCCAAAGGATTATCAATGATTCACGCATAAAGTTTTCTCAGTCCTTATAAAACTTTAATTAAATATAATTTAGTTATACTAATTAGGTGCTTACTCCAAATTTTGCACCTGTTCTCTGCACTTCTCTAATTCAGTTTTTAAGTCAATTACTATATGGCTTACTTGAATATCCTGTACTTTGTTTCCACAAGTATTTATTTCTCTGAAACATTCTTGTAAAGTAAAATCAAGCTTTCTTCCTGCATCTTGCCCTTGATTTATAAGTTCTGTCAATCTTTTAAGGTGAGAGTGCAAACGTGTCAGTTCTTCGCTGATATCCATTTTGTCAGCTATAAGAACCATTTCCTGCAAAAAGTGGCTCTCCTCAAGCTCGCTTCCCATATGTCTTAATAAATGGCTCACCCTATCACGTATCTGCTCTATTCTATCTTGTTTAATTTGCTCAGACTTATCTTCTATTAATTGCACCCAAAGAAGCATTTTCTTTTGCCTTTCAAACAAGTCAAGTGCAAGGTTTTTTGCTTCTGCTGCTCTACTTTTATTCCAATCGTCCACAGCTTTTTCAAAACTGGATTTAAAAAACTCCAAAAGGCTTTCATCACTTTCCAGCTGATTTTTCCAAAGTGAAGAAATAGGGAAGAACCTATTCAAATCAGGATTAAAATCCAAGGAGCTATCTTTTGCAAAAGTTTTTAATTCTTCAAGCATAGCTTTTGCTTGCACTGCATCAAAAGAAAGAAGTTTGTTGCTGTTTTCAGAGCTTGCTTTAACTTCCAATGAAATTTCAACTCTACCCCTGTGTGCTCTTGAACGAAGAATTTTATCAAAAATATCTTCGTGCATACGCAATGTTTGTGGTAATTTCCAGCGAATATCAAAATATTTATTATTTACGCTTTTAATCTCCCAATTCAAGCTAAGCCCTTGTGCTTCTTCATAATGGCGGCCAATGCCTGTCATGCTATACAACATAATTCTATCCTTTAATTTCAACAAGAATTTTATGGTCTTGTATACCTTTGGGTTTTGCCTCAATCAATCCATGCCCTTGCACTTTGCCATGTGCCAAGCAATTATTGTAGTATTGGTCAATCCCTAAAAGATTATTTTTAGTATCGTTCTCATGCGATGAAATGTCAAAAGAAATTTCAAGTTTTGAAGTTTTTATAATCCTTTCCAAAAACAAATCTTGTTTTTCTTGTATAATTTCACGCACCTTTTGCGTTCTTTCTTGTTTTATCTGCTTTTCAATCTGATTTTTCATTTGTGCTGCCCTTGTGTTTGGGCGTATAGAATATGGAAAAACATGGGCATAGGTAAATGGAATTTTTTTAATAAATTGAACACTTTCATTAAACTCTTCATCACTTTCTCCAGGAAAGCCAAGAAGAAAATCCGCCCCCAGCCCAAAATAGCTCCATTTTTTTTCCAAAAGCTCTAAAGATTTTTCAATATCACAAAGCTCATAATGCTCTCTATTCATTCTTTTTAACACTGATGGAGAGCCGCTTTGCAAAGAAAGATGTATATGAGGAGCAATTAATTTTGAGCGTGTTATACTTGCAATACCCTTTTCATTAAGCTGTGCCGGCTCTAAGGAACTTAGGCGAAAACGAGCCTTATGTTCAAAGTTGCTTGCAAATTTTTCTTGAATAGCATTTGTGATATCCCAATAATCAAGCCCGTCATAGTCGTATTGCCTTAAATTTATTCCCGAAAGAACTATCTCTCTATATCCATTTTCAAGAAGTCTTTGAATTTCAAGAAGAATTTCATGTAGGGGGCGTGAACGAGAAGGGCCCCTAGTATAAGGCACAATACAGTAGGAACAAAGGTGTGAACAACCGTCTTGTACTTTAACTACAGGGCGAGATCTTTTAAATTTTTCTATAAAAAATGGAGGATAGCTAAGTTTTTTTTCAAATTCATAATATCCTTGCAGCTCGAGTGGATTTTTTTCTAAAAGCATATGCCTTATCTTTTGTGGAATAATTGCATCTGCATTTTTAAAATCTTCTTTTGCAACTTCAGCAGCACAACCGGTTACAATAATATGGGCTTTTGGAAATTCCCTTCTCCATTTATTGCAAAGCTGCCTTGCGTCTGTAACACCTTCACGTGTTACCGCACACGATGCTATCACAAGCAAGTTCGCTTCTTTTGGATTTTCAACTTCATTAGAAGATTTAAATTTCTTTTGCCAACTTTCACGCATTGCTTGGCTTTCATATTGGCTTACTTTACAGCCGAAAGTTTGAATATAATATTGCATAAATTTTCTTAATCCAAAGCAAAATAATTGCTTTCTTTATTCTTTTAATGCTTTAATGAGATTTAATAACAGAAAAACCATAAAAAATCAGTTATTGCAGTTTTATTGAAAAGTTTAACATTGCCTTGGAGTTTTATTATGATTTATTTAAAAAAACATTTTATTTCACATTTCTCTGCACAAAACCTTCATAATCTCAATCGCCTAAAAGAGCAAGAATTTATTCCTAACACAGAAGATTTTCCACCAAGCTTTCTTTGCGAAACCAAAGACGCTTATTACTTAAAAATTCTTGTTCCCGGTTTAGAGGCAAATCATTTTACCTTGAAACTCAAAGAAAATCAATTAATATTCGAAGGCAAGTTTAAAATTGGTTCATGCAAATTTCTTCATAAAGAAAGGCCATCACAAGAGTTTCTTAGAAAATACACCTTCACAAGATGTATTGATAAAAATAATATTGATGCAGAACTAAAAAACGGAGTGCTTTCCCTTTGGCTTTTCAAGGAAGAAAGCAAAGAAATTGAAATTATTCCCAGCCAACACACAAAACATTAAGGAGTAGCTGAATGCATTTCTCAAATTCATCACAAAGGCATGAACTGCAACCACTTGCAGACATTATTGAAATTGAAAATGGAATAGCCATTCTTGTAGACATTCCAGGAGTGAGCGAAGAGAATATTTTTCTTGAAATTGAAAATAATAACTTGCTTCTTAGAGCTATTATGGATAATCATTTCTCTGATTTATTTTCTCCTCTTACAGATAAGTACGCTGATAACAGTGAAAAAGAAATTCAGCTTATGGAATGGGTTGAAAATGATTATTTCCTTCGTATATTTCTTGCAGAGGGGCTTGATAAAGAAAATATTTTGGTCTATTTAAAAAATGGTGTTTTAGTAATTAATATTGAATATACAGCTAATTATAGCAAAAAAACCAAGCCTCCTTTTTCAAGTAAATTTTTATTTTAAAAAAAAGAAAAAAAATTCTTGACAAGTTTCAAGGAAAGTTATAGTTTCTTTTTCACGACATAAATTTCACTTTTTATGTCTTCGGAGCGGTAGTTAAGTTGGTTATAACGCCGGCCTGTCACGCCGGAGGGCGAGGGTTCAAGTCCCTTCCGCTTCGCCACCTGACAATTTATAAAGTCTCATAATGTACATAAGTGCTTATGAGACTTTATTTTTTTAATATTTATAGTCTCATAATGTACATAAGTGCTTATGAGACTTTATTTTTTTAATATTTATAGTCTCATAATGTACATAAGTGCTTATGAGACTTTATTTTTTTAATATTTATAGT
>CAYJHJ010000088.1:0-6887 GCA_964370095.1 uncultured Desulfovibrionaceae bacterium
CAAAAATAACACACATCCTGCAAAATGGACCTATGCAAATATTGACAATATGCGCACACAACTCAAAAGACTTGGCTATTCTTATGATTGGGAGCGTGAAATTGCCACTTGCCACCCAGGTTATTATCAGTTCGAGCAAAAGTTTTTCCTAAGCCTTTATGAAAAAGGCATTGCTTATCGTAAAAATGCTATGCAAAACTGGTGCCCCTCATGTAATACCGTGCTTGCAAACGAACAGGTTGAAGAAGGGCTTTGTTGGCGTTGCGACACTTTGGTTGAACAAAAAGCGATGACACAGTGGTTTTTGCGCATCACAGACTATGCTGAAGAACTTCTTAAAGACCTTGATTTATTGGAAAATGCTTGGCCTGAACGTGTTATTTCTATGCAAAGAAACTGGATTGGCAAAAGCATAGGTGCTGAGATTGATTTTATTTTAGAAAATTCTGATACAAAAATCCCTGTTTTTACCACAAGACCTGACACTTTATTTGGCGTAACTTTTCTTACTATTGCACCTGAACATGCTTTAGTATCTGAAATCATAAAAGATATGCCAAACAAAAAAGAAATTGAAGCTTTTATTGAAAAAGTTGCTTCTATGGATAAAAACGATCGTCAGTCTGACAGCCTTGAAAAAGATGGTATTTTTACCGGTGCTTATGTCATTCACCCTCTTACAAAAGAAAAAATCCAACTTTGGCTTGGAAACTTTGTTTTAGCCGAATACGGAACAGGTGCTGTTATGGGCGTGCCTGCTCACGATCAGCGTGATTTTCTTTTTGCTAAGAAATTTAACCTTGAAATTAAAGTTGTTATTAATCCAATTGACGAAAACTTAGAAGTTGCAAGCATGCAAGAAGCTATGACAAGTGAAGGGCTTATGGTAAATTCAACCCTTTTTCCACAACTTGATGGCATGCCAAACAACGAAGGAAAACAAGCAGTTATAAGCGAAGTTGAAAAACTTGGCCTTGGTAAGAAAACTGTTAATTTCCGCCTTCGCGATTGGAACATTTCACGTCAGCGTTATTGGGGCTCACCAATTCCTGTTATATATTGTGAAACTTGCGGGATTGTGCCCGTTCCTGAAAAAGATTTACCCGTTATTTTGCCTTTAGAAGTGCAAGTAAATCCTGATGGAAAATCACCACTTCCTCTAAGCGAAGATTTCTACTATGTTGATTGCCCTAAATGCGGAGCAAAAGCACACAGAGAAACAGACACGATGGATACTTTTGTTGAATCTTCTTGGTATTTTACCAGATATATTGACCCAAGAAACGAAGACGAAGCCATTAGCAAAGACCTAGCTTCTTATTGGATGCCTGTAGATCAATACATAGGCGGTGTTGAACATGCTATCTTGCACTTACTTTATGCACGTTTCTTCACAAAAATTTTGAGAGATACAGGTTACTACCCTGCTGATTTAGCTGAACCTTTTGCTCGACTTCTCACGCAAGGTATGGTTTTAAAAGATGGCTCAAAAATGTCAAAATCAAAAGGAAATGTTGTTGATCCTACTGAAATGATAAAACTTTTTGGTGCAGACACTGTTCGTTTGTTCTGCCTTTTTGCAGCCCCTCCTGAAAGAGATTTTGACTGGAGTGAAAGCGGAATTGAAGGTGCTTATCGCTTCCTAAGCAGAGTATGGCGACTTTGTGCAGAGCTTCATGAACATTTAACTCCTGTACTACCGGCTTCATTTACTGAAGCAACAAATCAACTCACAAAAGATTTACGTTTCAAAGAGCATAGCACTATTAAAAAAGTAACAGAAGATTTAAGCAATAAATTCCAATTTAATACAGCAATTGCAGCTGTTATGGAATTTGTAAATGCAATATATTCTTCAAAAGATGAATTAATTAAAAGTGAAGAAGGAAGAGAGGCTCTTTCTTCATCAATCTCAACAATGCTAACCTTACTTTGTCCTATAACTCCGCATATTTGTGAAGAAATCTGGGCTTCTATCGGGAATAGTTCTGTACTTTGCGATATGCCTTATCCAAGCTTTGACAAAAATGCCCTTGAAAAAGACAGTGTAACCTTAGTTGTTCAGATAAACGGTAAATTACGCGGCAAACTTGAAGTGCCCGCAAATATTGATTCAAAGGCAGCCGAAGAATTAGCCTTGAGTGATGAAAATGTATCAAAGCATCTTGCAAGCATGAATATTGTTAAAGTGATTGTTGTTCCCAAAAAGCTTATTAACATTGTAGCTAAACCTAAATAATTATGAAAAAAAATATACTTTATATTTGCACATTTCTTTGTATTTTTGTGCTAAATAGCTGCGGATACCAGATAAAAAACTCTGAAAACTTCCCTTCAAAAGAGGTTATCCCTGCTCTTTCAACAATAAATATTGGAGAAATTGAACAAAATAGCATTCACCCTTGGGTGCCTTATCTTATTTCAACCACAATACGCGATGAAGTTAGCTTAAGAAACTTTGCCACTTGGAAAAGCACGGGCACAAGCGATTATTCTATAAATGCAAACCTTTACTCATTTGACATAGCATCATTTAGTGAAGTCTATACCGGTAATGATCTTATTTCAAGTGCTGATATTGATATTGAGCTTTCAATTATTGATAATAAAACAAATACTATGCTTATTTCTTCCGGTATAACAAGATATTCAGAAAACTTTGAAAACCCCCGTGAAGAAGAGGCTATTCGCCAAGTTTTGATCGGTGCAATTCGTAATGCATTTGATAAATTATATATAGAATTTTAATATTAACAAACTAAATTACTAGAGAAACCAATGACAGAGCGTTTAACTCAAAATATAAGCCCAGAAGAAGCCTTAGAAGAACTTATTGCAGGAAATGAAAGGTATATCAACGACTTAAGTATACATTTTGAAGAAAATGCAATAAGACGCCAGCACACAGCCATTCACGGGCAATACCCTATAGCAACTGTTTTAGCCTGTTCTGATGCCAGAATGCCGGTTGAAACCTTGCTAGATCAAGGTAATGGTGATATTTTTGTTATACGTGTAGCCGGCAATATTGTTGGGCCTCAAGTACTTGGAAGTATTGACTATTCCATTGCTGTTCTTGATGTTCCACTCATACTTGTTTTAGGGCATACAAATTGCGGAGCTATAGGTTCAGCTGTTGACAGGGTTTATGCAAGCCAAGGGTTTACAAAAAATATCAAAGACTTACTTGCACCCCTTCTACCTTTTGCTTATGAAGAATGTAGCTCACACCCAAACCCCAGTGAAGAAGAGCTTGTGAAGCTAAAAGATCATCTTGTGATTCAAAATGTTTGGAAATCTATTGATGAAATTATCAACTCAAGTGAAGTAACAAAAAATAGAGTAGCTGATAAAAGTTTGATGGTAGTTGGTGCTGTATATGACATTCAAACCGGCGAAGTTGATTGGTTGGGAACTGCTTTCTAGCTAATACATTTTTTTGACTTAAATTTGGAACAAATTTTGCATTCACTCATATGTATGACTTTATGAGGAGGCATTATGCTAATCCAAGACCATCCTTTTTTTCAATCAAAAAACGCCACATCTCCTGATGTTTCAGAGCATATAAGAAAGCAAGAGCAAATCAATGCGTTAAAAAATCCGCAAACGCTTGAATCTTTTTCTCAAATTTTATCGCAATCTACTTATTTAGATGAGCAGGCTCAAGCACAAAAATCTCATGCCAATATGGTATCAGGCAAACTTGATGCAAGTTTTTTCCCAAAAAATACAAATAGCACCTATCCTCAAAATCTTGCAGATTTGTCACAAAAAAGTTCTTTGGCTCAAATAAATTCCCTTCCAAGTGAAGAAACGCATAGTGCTGCAACAACAAAAGGCACAAAAATACAAGCTATTGAAGAAGAAAAATCTTTGTTTGAAAAAATTAAAGGCTTTTTTGGACAAAATAATGACGAAGCTTCAAAGCAAGTTCTTCAAAATACATCTATCATAAATCAAGAGCTCACTCAAGTAAGCCAAAATTCTGACCCAAAAGGGATTTCACTTCAAAGAGAAGGCATTGAAATTTTGGATAAAAAGCCTATTGGCATACGCCCTGTTGCTATTGCTCTTGATACACAATCTTTAAACACACTTTCTCGCCTTTCAAGACAAGCAGCCAATGCAAGTGAAGTGAGTGCAAAATTAAATAATAGTATTGAATTGAAGCCAGAAGAAGCCATTGTGCTTAACACTACTGTAAGCCCTAAAATAACAGAAGAAAAAGTTGATAATACTGCTAAAGAATCTGAAAAAACAGTTATAAAAAATGAACAAATAAACACTGAAAAAACTCAAGAAGAACTTCTAAAAGCTGATATTGCAAAACAAGAAATCCTAAAAGAAAATAACTTAGGCGCTCTTTCAGCGAAATATGAGTCAGGAAGCCGAGGAATTGAAGCCATAGGTTATGACAGAGTTGGCGGAACCTCTTACGGAAAATATCAAATAGCTTCAAATGTAGGCACTTTTGATAGATTTGTTTCCTTCCTTTCAAAAGAAGCCCCTGATATTGCAGACAAACTAAAAGAAGGCGGCAACCCTAATACAGGCTCAAAAAGCGGAACTATGCCAACTATTTGGAAAGAAATAGCTAAGGCAGAGCCTGAACGCTTCCAAAACTTACAAGAAGGTTTTATCAAGCATAGTCATTTTGATCCGGCCATGTCATCCCTTGTTGGTTCTGAATTAAACACAGATTCTGAGGTTTTACAGCAAGTTGTTTGGTCCACTTCTGTACATCATGGACCTACTGGGGCAAAAAGAATTTTTGATAAAGCCTTGGCAGCTTTACAAAGCTCTGACAAAGAATCTTCAGATAAAAATCTTGAAATTTCTGAAAAAGATTTTATTGCAAAAGTTTATGATCTTAGAGCAAATCAATTCTCTTCTTCAACCGCAAATGTAAGAGAAGCCGTTCAAAATAGGCTTATTCATGAAAAAAATGATGCCCTCAGTGCTTTGAGTTAGCTTATAGTTGTCCTTCTAACTATCTTTATCTCCTTATATAATTTATATGAGGAGATTATTTTATTAAAGAAGTTTTAAAAGCACTATTTTAAAGCTTGCAAAAGACAAAGAAATAGGCTAAATTCCCTCATGATTTATATGCACATTTGTCAAATGTGCTGTTTTTTTCTTCGCATTTTGCGGTTAACATTTAACATTCCAGTGAGGTCCTATGATTTCCTTACTCGTAGTATTCGCTTGTGCTGCGGTTGCAATTTATTATGCTTATAAAGCTTCAAAAGTAGTTTTTGCAAGCCCTGCAGGAAACGAAGAAATGCAACGCATAGCCGGTGCCATTCAAGAAGGTGCAGCAGCTTACCTTCAACGTCAATATAAAACTATTGGCTATGTTGGAATTGCTATTACTTTTCTTTTACTTATTACTTTAGGGTTTTTAGTTGCATTCGGTTTTGTTATCGGTGCTGTTTTATCCGGTGTTGCCGGCTTTATTGGTATGAATGTATCAGTTCGTGCAAACGTGCGTACAGCTGAAGCTGCCCGTAACGGCCTTGCACCTGCCTTAGATATAGCTTTCAAATCCGGTGCTATAACAGGGCTTTTAGTTGTTGGCCTTGGTCTTTTGGGTGTTGCCGGCTACTATGCTCTTCTTACATTATTCCAAGTTGAACAACAACACCTAATCGAAGCTTTGATAGCACTTTCTTTTGGTGCTTCATTAATTTCTATCTTTGCTCGTTTAGGTGGTGGTATCTTTACAAAAGGTGCTGACGTTGGTGCTGATTTGGTGGGTAAAGTTGAAGCAGGTATTCCTGAAGACGATCCAAGAAACCCTGCTGTTATTGCAGATAACGTTGGCGATAACGTGGGTGACTGTGCCGGTATGGCAGCTGACTTGTTTGAAACATATGCTGTAACCGTTGTTGCGACAATGCTTTTGGCTTCTATCTTCTTTAGCGGTGCTTTGCAAACAACAATGATGATGTATCCACTTCTTATTTCAGGTATTTGTATCTTAGCTTCAGTTTATAGCGTTCGTTTTGTAAAATTAGATGCTTCTAAAAAAATCATGAAAGCTCTTTACAAAGGCCTTATCGGAACATCTGTTATTTCAGCAGTTCTTATCACAATACTTACTTATATTCTTTTTGCTGGTTTTGACACAATGACAATCCAAGGCCAAGAGTTTACAGCAACAAACCTATTGGTATGTGTTTACACAGGTTTAGCTGTTACCGGCTTATTGGTTTGGGTTACTGAGTATTACACAGCAACAAACTATCGTCCTGTAAAATCAATTGCTTCTGCTTCACAAACAGGCCATGGCACAAACGTGATTCAAGGCCTTGCTGTTTCAATGGAAGCAACTGTTATGCCAGTATTTATCATCTGTGCAGGTATCTTAATTACTTATATCAACGCTGGCTTATTCGGTATTGCTATTGCAGCAACAACAATGCTTGCACTTGCAGGTATGGTAGTTGCACTTGATGCATACGGCCCAGTAACTGACAATGCTGGCGGAATTGCCGAAATGTCAGGTTTACCTGAAGAAGTTCGCACAGTTACTGACGCTCTTGATGCTGTTGGCAACACAACAAAAGCTGTAACAAAAGGTTATGCTATCGGTTCAGCAGGTCTTGCAGCTTTGGTGCTTTTTGCCTCATATACAGAAGACTTAAACCGTCTTTTCCCAAATCTTGACGTAGAATTTACTCTTCAAGATCCATATGTTCTTATTGGTTTGTTTGTTGGTGGCCTTCTTCCTTACCTCTTTGGTGCAATGGGTATGATGGCTGTTGGCCGTGCTGGTGGTGCTGTTGTTGTTGAAGTTCGTCGTCAATTCAAAGAAATTCCAGGCATCATGGAAGGAACAGCAAAACCTGATTATTCAGCTGCTGTTGATATGCTTACAA
>CAYJHJ010000089.1:0-6811 GCA_964370095.1 uncultured Desulfovibrionaceae bacterium
GGCACAGCCCTTATGAGAGCTTCTTATAGGGCTGATTTAGAAACTATGGAATTGCTGATTGCTGCAGGGGCTGATTTAAATACACGGAGTGATAATGGTAAAACCGCTCTTATGTATGCAGCAATAAACGGCAACCTTGATGCTTTGCAGATGCTTCTTAATAAAGGGGCTGATATAAATGCAGTTAATACGGAAGGGCAAACTGCGCTTATGCTTGCTGTTGCATACAAGCATGTTGCAGCTGTGAAGTTTTTGCTCTCTCACGGTGCTCAAAGTGATATAGTTGACAGTTCAGGCAAAACCGCTAAAATGCATGCCATCAAGTCAGAAAACAAACATATAGTAGAAGTATTTAATTTCTTTGAACAAAATGGAAGAACCCCTTCACGGCGTGAATTGCCTCATCCACGTATAGCTAAAACACTTGAAAAAGCCTTGAAAAGAAAGCGTAGTAATATTGCAACTAATGCTTACAATAAGTTAAATGAAAATATAAAAATAAATAAAAGTGAAAACCTCGAAAATAAAGCTTTTTTTGGGGTTACTCCATTGAAAAAAGTGTTTTCTTCCATGAAGGGCTTTTTAGAAAAAATTGCACCAAAAATAAATGGCTATGAAATCAATAATGCATCTGCTCAAAAAAATGCTGATGTTAATGAAAAAAAATCTGAAGTTCAAAAGGCAAATTTGAAAGCAGTATCAATAGAAGATGAAGATGATGGTAATGTGCTTGAACTTGGTGAGCTAAGCACAAATATTTACACTTCTGATAAAAATGCTTCTTCTATAGCTAATAAAAACTCAAAAACGCATGCTCCAGCTAAGGTAACAACACAAAAAGGCGAGCAAAAAATAAATGTTAAAGAAGAGGAGGAAAGTAAACATCCTGTGCTTGCTTGTATTCAAAGAAATTATGGAAAAGTTTTTGTGAAAAATTCATATCTTTATCCTGAAATTCCACCCAAAAAATTGAAAAATGCTTTGAAGGGTATTACTCAATCTCGCATAAAAGAAGAGGATGTGTGCTGTGTTGTAGATAAATCACTTTTTGGAATGGCAGATGCTGGAATATTGCTTTCAATAGATACTTTTTTTTATCGAGAAAAATTTAAACAAACACTTGAAATGTTTTATAGACATATAAATTCAGTAAGTTATAAAGAAAAATTAAGTTATAGTGAGCCTATTGAAGTGGTTATTATCGAAGGTAAAAATGATACTTTGATTATAAAAAAGATGCAAGAGCTTGAGCTTGAAACTTTTGCTATACTTCTTAATGAGATTATTACGCTCAGTAAGCAATAAGTATATGTATTTTTTTGAGAGCTGGCTTTTTAGAAAAAGTATATTAAATAAAAAGAATAAAAAAGGAAATGGATTTGTTTATGAGTAAAAATAAAATTAAAATAGGTATTTACTTGTGTGCCCTGCTTATGATGGGGGTGATTGCAGTTGCAAGTAATATTGCAAATGTTGCTGCAGCTTTTCCGGAAATTGCACCGGCTACGATTGTTGCTTATATCATTTCAGTGCCTTGCTTGGTGGTTATTCCGATGACTTTGGTTACAGGCAAGCTTATGCAAACACAAGCGAAGAAAACTTTGATGATTGGCGGGATTTCAATTTGGCTTATAGGGGGATTGTTGCCTTATTTTTTGAATAGCATGACAATGATTCTTCTTTCAAGGGCTTTATTTGGAGTGGGAATTGCCTTGGTGCAAACCTTGTGTGCCGCACTTGTGATTGAAAATTTTGATGAGCCCGAAGAAAGAAATAAAACTATGGGCACTATGACTGCTTTTCAAATGCTTGGAACGATTATATTTTCATTGATTGCCGGTAATTTGGGCAAATATGGCTGGAATGTTCCTTTTTTAGTGCACTTGATTGCCCTTGTTTCACTTGCAGGAGCTATTTTCTTTCTGCCATATAAAAAACCTCAAAGTATTGCTGATGGCGGCGAAAGGCCTAAATTCAAAGCAAGTCCAATGCTATGGGTATGGACTATAGCTTTTTGCTTCTATATGATAGGCGGGCAAACTTTTGCAAATGTTTCTTCATCATTTCTTGAAGAACTTAATTTAGGTGATTCATCAGCTGCAGGAAATGCACTTGCTATCATGGCTTTTGGCGGTCTTCTTATGGGCTTATTTTTCGGTAATTTTGCAAGAATTTTTAGAAAAATGACTATTGTTGCCGGTATAATGCTACAGATAGCAGGTTTTATTTTAATAATTTTCTCTTCAAACCTTATCATTTTTTATGTGGGTGCTTTTTTATGTGGTTTAGCTATTTCAGTCTGCATGCCTTGTATTTTCAATGGAGCAGCAATTTCTGTGGATAAGAACTCTTCTGGCATGGCAATATCTATAGCTACTTGTATGCAAAACGTAGGCTTGGCTGCATCGCCTTATGTAGCTTTTTCTTTAGGTACGATTTTAATTAAGAGTGGCTTTAGTTTTTCATTTAACCAAGCTGCATTATTTGGTGCAGTTATAATCTTTTCAGCTTTGGTTTTACTTTTTGTATTTATCAATGTAAGGCAAAAAGCAGGCTAGCAAATTTTATTTCTGCTTTTTGTGAATAACAGAGAGCAAGATTTTTAATAGTATCTTTTGCTATTTAAAGAGTGGTTTACTTTATTTTATGGGTAAGCTATTCATCTTTAAAAAAGAGAGTTTATCTCAATACTGTAATAAATTTACAAATTTAATTTTAAAAAGGTTTTTTATGCATTATTTAGAGAAATATGGAATAAGTGATAGATTTCTAGCTTTTGCAAACCAATATCCTGATTTATTGCTAGCACGAATAGTTGCACAATATAGAGGAATTTACAGAATTGCATGTGAAGAAGAGGAAATATTTGCAGAAATTTCAGGCAAATTCAGCTTTGAAGCAAGCGAACTTACGGATTATCCTGCTGTTGGCGATTATGTTATGGTGCAGAATGACAAAGATGCAGAACGAGCAATCATACATCATGTTCTTCCTCGTAAAAGTATTTTTCAACGCTCCGCTGTTGGAATAAGCAATCAATCTCAACTAGTTGCAACAAATATTGATATTGTTTTTTTATGTATGTCATTAAACAACAATTTTAATTTGAATCGTTTAGAGCGTTATATTTCAATCGCTTGGAATAGCGGAGCTACGCCAATCATTCTTTTAACAAAGTCAGATTTGGCAGGAAATAAACTTCAAGAAATGATTCAGCAAGTTGAAAGCATTGCGCTTTATACTGATATTATAACGATTTCGATCTATGATGATGATATAGAGTTAAAATTTGCACCATTTATAAAAAAAGGAATTACAGCCGCCTTTATTGGTTCGTCAGGAGTTGGAAAATCTACTGTTATTAATAAACTTTTAGGAAATACTGCTATAGCCACCCAAGAAGTTGGCTTTGATGATAAAGGCAAACACACCACCACAGGGAGAGAGATTTTCTTGCTTGAATCCGGCGGAGTGCTTATAGATACGGCAGGAATGCGTGAAATAGGTGTTGATAGTGCAGATATGTCTTCATCATTTGCTGATATTGAAGAGCTTGCAAAAAATTGTAAATTCAAAGACTGTACGCATAATTTAGAACCGAATTGTGCTATTAAAAAGGCAATTGAAGAAGGAATAATCAGCCCAAGAAGGTTTGGCAACTATCTAAAAATATTACACGAAAGCTCTTATGAAGGACTTTCTTCAAAACAAAGAGAAGAAGCGAAACTCAACCGAATGTTTAGCGAGTTTGGCGGTATGAAAAACAGTCGCAACGTTATACGTGAAAAGCAAAAAAAGAAATAATGAATGATAGAGGTGCTTATGCAAGTTGAAAAAACAATAGCATTCAGTGGTTATCGCCCAGCTAAGCTTCCAAATCAAGGTGATGAAAAATCCTTTGAAATTCAAATAATTAAGAAAAAATTACTCAATGCCATAAGTCAAATGATTGATAAAGGTTATGACACTTTTCTTGTTGGCATGGCAAACGGTTTTGATACTTATGCTGGTGAAGCCCTTGTTGAGCTTAAAAAGAAATATCTTCATATCAAGCTTGTTTGTGTTCTTCCTTTTGCTAAAACAGGCAATGATGAAAATCGAATTTCAAAAGAATATAATCTGTTGACAGAAAACGCAGATGAAGTAATTACGCTTTCTGAAAACTATTTTCGTGGTGCATATTTTGTGCGTAATGAATACCTTATAGATAATTCTTCCTTACTAATTTGTTATTATGACGGCAAAAGTGGCGGAACAGAGCATACTGTTTCTTATGCCCAAAAAAAAGGGCATAAAATTATCAATATTGCACATGAAAATATTGATATATTTACAATTTTTGATAATATATAAACTATAAATTAAATAATTTTTTAATAGCCAAGGTATATTTGCTTCTTATTTTGAAGGGATATTGGATAGGCTACATTTTTTAAGACTGTTTTTAATCAAATATGCAGTTTAAATTCTACTGATATTATATAGTCGAGTGCTTTACTAAGTAAGAGTGGCATAAAATATGAAACAAAAATTTTGAATTTGAAAAAATCCTAGGTTTTAAATATTTCTAAAAACTTAGGTGTGGATAAAAGCTCGAATACTTTTTTTATATCAGCAATGTTTTCTTTTTCATTATTATATGCAAAATACAAATCAATGTTTGGCAAGGGATCAATAAGGTCTACTATACGAAGTGTGCCATTAGATATTTCTTTTTCATAGAATAGTTTAGCAAAAAATGCTCCAAAATCGGTATGCGGAATTAAATCAGCTGCAACAAAGGAGGGGGTTCCAAACTTTGAAGCGTTAAGATTAATATTTTCTTTACTCAGAAATTCATCTATTATTTTCCAAATCTCAGAATTTTGCATAGGCATTAAACTTGGCAAACCCTCAAGTTCTTTGAGCTTATGCTTTTTTTGCTTAATGGATTTGAAGCACTTACGCAATATACCAAATCAAGGGATATAAATTCTTGCATAAGCAATTTTGCATAGTTCTTTTTGCCATAAACAAGTGCAATATCAATTTCTTGAGATTGTAATTTTTTTACATACTCTTCTTCAGTTGCTATATACATTTCAAAATCTATTTCAGTAATTTTTTCATTTAAAAAATTAAATATGAGTGGAAAAATTTTTTGAGCTGCTATTGATTGAATTCCAAACAGAATTTTTTTCTTCTTATTATTTCTTTTTCTAATAATTTCACTTTCTAAGTGTTTAGCTTTAACAAAAAGTTCTTCGATATAAGGAAGAAGGTCTTTGGCATCATCGGTTAATTCTATTGCTTTTGTATCACGAGAAAGCAATTTAAAACCCAGCCAGTCTTCAAGGCGTTTTATTTGCATGCTGACAGCCGGCACAGAAACATGAAGTGTGTGCGCAGCTTCTGAGAGGGAAGAAGACTTTGAAAGAATGTAAAAAAATAAAATTGGTTGAAATTTAATTGCATTTGTAACTCCATACTTCCGGAAAAAGTCAGAATATTTTTTCTTCTCAAATAAATGGTTCATCTTTTTTTAATTTTATATCACAACTTTACCAAATGGTTAACAAAAAGTTAAAGTTTTTTAATTTTTTATGCTTTTACACTAAACAATTTTTCATGCTACATTTATTAAGCTAGGTTGTAAAATTGTTCTAATTATCTAATAAAATTACCTTTAAACAAGGAGAGAAGCCTATAAACTTTAAAAACATTAAGCATATTATTACACTGCAACATGAAGCGGAACTTCTGATGCTTGCTGATTGGCAAGCTAATATTTATGAACTTGATAATCCTTACATTAAAATCAACCCATATCTGATAGCACCGCTTACGGCTTTGGTTTATTTTGAAACAGAGAATGAAGATGTGTGTTCTGTTACTATTAAAGGAAAAGAAAAAGAAGGAGATTTTTCTTTTACTTCTGCAAAGACAAAAAAACATATTCTTCCTGTTTATGGTTTGTATAGCGGGTTAGAAACAGAAGTGATAATTACTTTAGAAAGTGGACTTTCTAAGACTTTAACTCTTTCAACTGAACAAACACCCGATTTATTAAAAAAACCACTATCTATTCAAACAAGTGCGGAATATTTTGGGAAAAGTGTGTTATTTTTATCGCCCACAACTCCCGCTCTTACTGCTGTATATGATTATGCAGGTGATGTACGTTGGTATAATTCACTCAATCTTTGCTTTGACATAAAAAGAGCAAAAAATGGGCGTCTTCTTATAGGAACGCATCGTCTATTTTTACCCCCTTATCACACAACAGGTGTGTTTGAAATGGGCATGATCGGGAAAATATATAAGGAATTTCGTCTGCCGGGTGGCTATCATCACGATCATATAGAGTTAGAAAATGGCAATTTGCTTGTTCTTAGTCAAAAGCCGGCACGCGGAACGGTTGAGGATGTATGCGTACTTATAGACCGAAATACAGGAAATATTATCAAAGAATGGGATTATCAAACATTTCTTCCTCAAGACATTGGCGGTTCAAACAGTCAATCACCTTATGATTGGTTTCACAACAATTCTGTCTGGTACGATAAAAACACAAATAGCTTAACTCTTTCGGGGAAAAATCAAGATATTGTTGTTAATATTGATTTTGATACAAGTGAGCGATCACGCTTGAAAGTTCGCATATCAAGGCATTGCCCAACTTGTAATTTGCTAAGCCTTTCCAAAATTGAGGGCATTATAGAGGATTTGCTGTTCATGTGTTACTCATACATTACGCAGTTCGTATTCCAAATCAACAATGGATAGGCTACAGTTTGGTGGACAATTTTTAATCGAAGTGTAATAGTACAAA
>CAYJHJ010000090.1:0-6802 GCA_964370095.1 uncultured Desulfovibrionaceae bacterium
AGAACAAATTGGCAGATTATTATGAACGAAATGCACGACAAAAACAGTATGCATCGTAAAGTTTGGGTCATATATGGGTCATGGAGCATTAAATACAGAAAAAGGGTTTACAGTTTTTACCCGTAAACCCTTGAAATATATGGTGGAGCTGAAGAGAATTGAACTCTTGGCCTCTTGAATGCCATTCAAGCGCTCTCCCAACTGAGCTACAACCCCAAAGAGATTATTTAATAGATAAAAATTGGGACTTTGTCAAATCTTTTTTTTTATAAAATTTACAAAGGACTAATTTTGTTTTTATTCTATAATAACGCTAGAGTATGTCAAATAGCTAATAAGCCTGATGCTCTAGTCTTTTGTTGATGTCTAGCCCTTTTGCTGTTTGGGAGTTGAAAAACATGAATTGATCATGGTTTTATTTGCATAAATAACTCAACTTTTAATACAATAAAGAGCAAGACTAAGGTATAATTTTATTTGGATTTGCCTTATATTAAAAAAGGTTTTTTATTGTCCAATTATTTGATTTAGCATAGTTTTCCGTATCAACCCCACCAAGTGAAACGCATTTTGATTCCTTGAGTGCCTTTGAAAGAGGGGTTGCAAAATTATGAAAATCAACAAGTTTTGTGCTAAGGATTTCATCTCTAATTTTTTGCCTAATTTCTTTTGTATCTCCGACTAGTTCACGCCAAAGGGCGGTTGCACCCATTGCATCAGGAAGCAGGTAACTATCTAAATCACCTATTGTTCCAATAATTGCACAATTTAAATCCCTTTGACTGAGGTGTAGATTTCCTAAAAATTCCGGAGCTTTCTTGTATACTTCTAAGGATTTTTCTACTTGTGGATCTCGGTAAGATACAAAAGCAAAAGATCCTGTAATTCTGGAGTATTGAACAAAACAGCCATAGGCACCTCCAAGTACTCGTATTCTATCCCAAAGATAACCCATTCTCAAAAATCTGCTGATGACAAGTGCTGAACCGTGAAATTCATAATCGTGCTTATGCAGATTTGTGCTCATTCCGACATAGTTTACACGAGCAGGAACAATTAAAGCTTCATTTCCATCTAGTAAATTGATTTTCCAAGAATTATTGCTTTGAGTATAATTGCTGTTTTGAATTTTTTCTAAAAGAGGGGCAAAAACTTTTTCAGCTTTTACGAGAATTTCACTGTTTGCTGTCATATCCAGAAGAGCATTGTCTCTAGTAAATATACATGCGTGGATTTTTTGAAGATTTTCTAAAAATTCTTCCCATTTTACTTCGATATTTTTTGATAAATCTTTTATATAATCTAAATAGCTAATACCTTGAGTATATTCATTTATTGCACCTACTTGGGATTGAACTGCGCCTAAGCGAGCCAAAACAAAAGAATGACCGGTAGGTATAATTGCTTGTTCAAGCCTAGCTTTTTCTTCCAAAACCATCTGGATAAAGCGTTCTTTGTTGTTAAAATTAGGGTTGAATATGATTTCTTCAAAAAGATTAACAAGTTTTTCAATTTTATCATGTGTGGATTTACCCGAAAGTACAAAAGAATTTAGTGTTTCTTTGGAATTCACCTTTGACTGAAAGGAGGAATAAGCCCCAATACCACCTGTTGTTGCTTCAATTTCAAGGCCTAATTCAATAAAAGAGTAGTTTTTTGTTCCTATTTCTGTAAGTGCTCTGGAATACAAAGAAAGTAGAGGCAGCAATTCATAAGGAAGGTTATCAATATTTAAAACTATACGTGAGTATAAAATTCCTGTTGTTTCAATTTCGTGAGTGATAATAGGCAAGATATTTGTTTTCTTACTGATAGGCAATAATTTGTTTTCTTTGGCTAAATCTTCAAGTGTGAGCACCGGGATTGTTGCTAATGCATCTTCTGAATCTTCTTTTGTTTGAGCTTCTTGTAGGCGTGCACTTTCTTTTTCAACAAACTCTCTTTCTTCTAAGCTCATGCTATCATAGATTTTTTTTACGCGAGCTTCTTCTTCGTCTTGGTGGATTTGTGCCAATTCAGTATCGGGAATAAGATTAACAAGAACACGATGTTGGTTATCAATTAAATATTCTTGGATAAGGTTTTCAAAGATTTTTTCTTTGTTTTCAACTGCTTTTTTGATTTTTAACAAAGGTTTTTCCCATTTAAATGCTTCAAATGGATCTTTATCATAAAGCCAGTGCGTAAGGCATTGCGTCATATTCACTAAACCTCTGGGATATCTGCCTGTATTTGCTTCACGAAGATGAAATTCAGTTGCATTGATTGCTGCATCGATTGCTTTTTGTGGAATACCATTTTCTACAAGTTCGCTTAAAGTATCAAGGATTATTGCTTCCATTTTATCTTCAGCGTGCGGTTCAATAGAACGTAAGCCAACGGAATAATACATTTGTATTAAGTCTTCTTCTAAATGCCCTGTGATATCTTCGCCAAGGCCGGAATCAATAAGGGCTTTTCTTAGAAATGATCCGGGCAGGGCAGTGAGAATATGATCAAGCATATTAAAAAGTATATTCTTTTCAAGGTCATAAGTTTCGCATAAGAGCCAGTTTACAGTTGCATGCCCTTTAAGAACTTCATCTTCTTCTTCATTTTTTGATGCTTCAAAAGGATGTTCTATTTTGCGAACACCATTAATTTTTTCTTGAAGGGGAATGTGTGATTTGATTTCATCACTTTCAAGCTTTTCAAAGCGTGAAATAACTTCATCGACTTTTTTAAGCCTTATTTCTTCTGCATCTAGGCCATCATCGCCCCAAAAAAAGAAGCGTGCATTTGAAGGATGATAATAAAGTTTATGAAATTCTTCAAACTCTTCATAAGTAAGATCTGTAATATTTTGAGGGCTTCCACCTGAATCAAGACTATATAGAGTGTCTGGGAAAACAGCATGTTGTGATTGTTCTGCCAAAACAGAATCAGGTGAGGAATATACACCTTTCATTTCATTATAAACAACGCCCTTGAACTGCCACTTGCTTTTTGAGCCATCAGTATTTGGTGTAGTATCAATATGCCAGCCTTCTTGGGCTAAAATATCTTTTCCTTCTTCAGTACGCACTCTTGGAAAAAACACTGCATCCATATATACGTCCATAAGATTGTATAAATCTTGAATATTTGTGCTTGCAACAGGATAACAGGTTTTATCAGGATAGGTCATGGCATTTAAAAAGGTTTGTAGAGAAGATTTTAATAATTCCACAAAAGGCTCTTTTGTAGGATATTTTTCAGAACCGCATAAAACTGAATGTTCTAAAATATGTGCTACTCCTGTAGAATTTTTTGGTGGAGTGCGAAAATTCACTCCAAAACATTTATTTGTATCGTCATTTGAAACAGATAAAACTTCAGCACCTGTTTTATCATGCTTGAAAAGTTTTGCTATGCCGTTTATTTCATTTATTTTTTCTTCTTTTACAAGTGTAAATCCATGAATAGTTTTTGTGTTCATTTTTTTTCCTTTATAGTTTATAGTTAAAATTTAGTTTATGTTAATTTCTTGAATTTGTTTAGCTATCTTTTTATTGTTGCTGTAAAGATAGAAGCCTAATAATAAAGCAACAACAAATAAAATTCCTGAAAGAGCAGTTTGGGTATGTGCTTCTAGCTGTATGCCGGAGCCCAGCATAGAAAAAATAAAATTTTGTGGAATATAGCCAATAAAAGAGGCTAAAAAGAAAAGAGAAGCCTTTGATTTGGTAAGTCCTGTAAATATATTAGTGGCTAAATTCATGCCCAAAGGAAGTAAGCGAATAATAAGAGTTGTTAGAAAAATATTATCTTTAAGAAAGTTTTCCATTTTTTCAATTCTTTTGCCATAGCGCTCTTGCACAAATGAACGCCCAATAAAACGAGCTAAATAAAAAGAGAGCACACAGCCTAACAGAACACCTAATGTTGCAAAGGCAGCACCTTCAAGCGTGCCGAATGTATAGCCGCCTACAAAAGATAAAAATTGCCTTGGAACAGCAAAGCAAATAAGAAGCCCGCACAAAAGGATATAAATTATAATAGAATAATTTCCAAATTTTACTAGAAAATTACTCATGAAATCTTTTAAATTTCCTTGACTGATTTCAAAGTTTTGTAAAAGATATCCGCCTAAAGC
This sequence comes from uncultured Desulfovibrionaceae bacterium, assembly GCA_964370095.1. Lineage (GTDB taxonomy): Bacteria > Desulfobacterota > Desulfovibrionia > Desulfovibrionales > Desulfovibrionaceae > CAYJAZ01. Next base: position 4,115 of record CAYJHJ010000090.1, read on the forward strand.
AAGAATGAAAAAAAGAGCTATAAGCTTTAGTATAGATTTATTCATAAATCTTGCTCTTTGATTTTTTTATGGCTATGAATTTATAGGCTAAAATTGTTAAAATCATTTGTATTTTTGAAAAGCAAGTAAGATGATTTTTTGACTTATAGTATAAAGGCATAAGAAAATATAAAGCTAATGGCATAACAACTCTTTCAAAAAAAAGGATTTAAACTTTAAAACAGGGGCAGCCGTGTCCTAAACCGGCTGCAAAAGACTTTCTTAAAGCAGCGTTAAGATAGCTTTGTGCTTTGCTTACTGCAACTTCAAGTGGAAATTGATGCCCTAAGTAGGTGGCGATAGCTGCAGAAAGTGTGCAACCTGTGCCATGCGTGTTTTCCGTGTCTATATGTGGTTGATTTAATTTCTTTACTTGTATGCCATCAGAGTTTTGTGAAATCAAATAATCAGTCATCATAATGGCATTATTTTCAAAATGCCCACCTTTGATAAGCACATTTTTAGCACCCATTTCCAATAATTTTTTTCCTGCTTCTATAACTTCTTCGTAGGAATTGATTGAAATTCCTGTAAGGCACTCAGCTTCCGGTTTATTTGGTGTGAGAAGGGTTGCAAGAGGAATCATAAAATTTTTTAAGCTTTCAATGGCACTGTCTTCTAAAAGTTTATGGCCGGAGGTGCTTACGCACACAGGGTCAACTACAAGTGGAAATGGTTCTTTTGTAGCAAAATAAAATTCAAGCTCTTGAGCTGTGAGCTTTATTAATTCTGATGATAAAAGCATGCCTGTTTTGCCTGCTTTTGGTGTGAAGCCGGAAAAAAGCGAATGAAGTTGAAGTTGCAGAAAATCTGGTGAAGAAGGGAAAATTCCGTCAACGCCAAGCCCATTTTGTGCTGTAAGGGCAGTAATAGCGGAAATTCCAAAAGCATCAAGGCAAGTAATTGTTTTTATATCTGCTTGAATTCCGGCCCCTCCACCTGAATCTGAGCCGGCGATAGTTAATATTGTAGGATAATTATTTTGCATTTATATACCTTTTGTTTAGATACTTTTATAGATTAAGCAGGGCTTTTTCCTTTTTCATCCAGCTTGAAATCAACTTTGATTTTATATAACTTAATTGCCGGAAGATTCAAAATTTCAATTCCAGTTTTTGCTGTGATTTCATCTAAAGTTTCCAAAACTTTTTCCCATGAGGGAGCAATTAGGGTAAACCAAATATTAAAATCATGGTTTCTTAGATAGTTATGCGTTGTTCCTGTATAGGAATTTACTGTTTCTATAAAGAAGTTAAGTTTTTCCTCAGGCACTTTTGCAGCACATAAAGTTGAGCGAAAGCCAAGTTTTGCTGATTGAAAGTTTGCACCTAGCCGTCTGATTAATTTGTCGCTTTTAAGTTTTTTAACAATCGCCAAGGCCTCTTCTTCAGAAATGCCTAGTTGTTCGCCTAAATCTTTATAGGGTCTTTGTGAAATTGGAAAATTCGCCTGAATAATATCAAGTAATTGCTTTTCTTTTTGCTCTAATGACATTTTTTTCTCTTTGATGGTAGTATTATATTAATTATTGCTTTGGTTTGCCATGGCTTGAAGGCGAGCAATACGTTCTTCTGTTGGTGGATGTGTTGAAAAAAGTGAGGCCATTTTATTGCCTGCAAGCGGAGAAATAATAAACATATTTTCGGTTGCGGGATTTGCATTTTGCATAGGTATTTGTTTAGAGTAGTTTGAAATTTTTTGCAAGGCTGAAGCAAGTGCAAGAGGATCTTGGCTATAAGCGGCACCGCCTGCATCTGCATGATATTCACGTGTGCGAGAAATTGCCATTTGTATAAGACCGGCCGCCATAGGAGCCACAATAGCCAAGGCAATTGCAGCTAATGGGCTTGGCCCGTTTTCATCATTTCTTCCACCTAAAATTGCAGTCCATTGAAGCCATGAGGCAATGGAAGTTATAGCAGAAGCAAGCACGCCTGCAACTGTTTGTAATAAGATATCTCTATGAGCAATATGTGCAATTTCATGTGCTAAAACCCCTCTTAACTCCTCCGGGGTAAGCATTTTCATGATTCCGTCTGTAACAGCCACTACACCATGCTCAGGATCTCTTCCTGTTGCAAAGGCATTAGGGGATTGTTCGGGGATATAATAAATTTTTGGTTTTGGAATATTTGCATTTGCGGACAATTCTTCAACAATTTGGTGAAGATAAGGTGAATCATTAGGGCTAAGCTCTTGTGCTTTATACATGCGAAGAACAATTTTGTCAGAAAACCAGTAAGAAGAAACATTCATAATAAGAGCAAAAGCAAAAGCAATCATCACGCCGGCTTGCCCGCCAAGCATGCCGCCTAAAGCAATAATTATTCCCGATAAAAGAGCCAAAAGGAATAGAGTTTTTATTTGAGTAGTCATAAGTTCCTTATAATTTTATATTAAATTTATAGTTTATTTAGTGTGAAGCCTATAAAAGATTTGACTTGCACACATAATTTATATATTAATACATATTAATAAGATTGACAAGTGTGGAAAGAGTGCAGAATTAAATTTGTTTGTATTTTCTATAAACTATTTAAATATAAGGTAAAAATATGGAAGAGTTCGTGTTTCCCCAGTGGCTTGATGACTATAGGCTTGATGATGCTTTCCGAGCAAATGCCTTTGAAACTGCTGATATAAAACATA
>CAYJHJ010000091.1:0-1951 GCA_964370095.1 uncultured Desulfovibrionaceae bacterium
TGTGATGCCTTCGCTTACCTATAGGCGCATGACAGATATTGTTTTATGGGCAGGGTTGAAACCTGATTTTTGTGAAGTAAATAAAAATCTTGCAATAAGTGTTGAAACGATAGAGCCTTGTATCAATGAAAATACAGCCCTTATTTTAGCTCCTCATCCTATAACAAATATTGCAGAAGTTGATAAGATTGAAAGATTGGCCAAAAAGTATTCCCTCCCACTTCTTATAGACGCGGTTGAAGCATGCGGTGGCACATATAAAGGAAAGAAAATAGGTTCGTTTGGCGATGCAGAAGCCTTTAGTTTTGAACCAAGCAAAGTATTTAATGGCGGTGAAGGCGGTTATATTACAAGCAATAATTTAGATTTGGTTGAAAAGCTTCGCTCAATGCGTTCTTTTGGTTTTGTGCAACATGATGAAATTGAATATTTGGGCATGAACCTGAAATTGAACGAAATTCATGCCGCTCTTGCAAGGGCAAGTTATTCTGATTTTCAAAATGTGCTTGCCGCAAATAAAGAACAGCATTTGGCTTACAAAGAAGGTTTGGCTGATATTGAAGGACTTGAACTTGTGCTTTATGATTTGAGTGAAGAAAAAAATTGTAAATCATGCTTAGTGCATCTGAATGAAGATTGGAAATTATCAAGAGAGTTCACGCTTGATTTACTTAATGCAGAAAATGTTTTTGCAAGACCATACTATTACCCTGCTTTGCACATAAAGGCCAGACAAAGAGGTTTGTGGGAAAAAGATTTGCCGCTTACAGAAAAGCTTTCCCATGAATATATGATTTTACCTATGGGTTCAAGCGTATCCATTGACGATATTAAACAAATTTCTTTGCTTTTGAAAGAAATATCAAGCATGGCTGAATTGTTGAAAGGTGTGCCCTATGAAAAATAGCATAGAAAATCTTGCTTATTTTGGCGGAGAAAAAGCCTTTGAAAACTTCTTACCAGTAGGACAGATAAATGTGCCGCAATGGGAAAAGTTTGAAAAAATGATAGATGGTATTTTTGAACGTAGATATTATTCTCATCACGGGCAACTTGCTCAAGAATTTGAAGCAAAGCTTTGTGAGCTTTTAGGTGTAAAACATTGTATTAGCATGACAAATGCAACAATTTGCCTTATGCTTTCACTAAAAGCTTTGAACTTGCCTTTAAAATCAAAAATCCTTGTGCCTGCTTATACTTTTGCGGCAACTGTGCAGGCTATCACATGGGCAGGATATGAACCTGTTTTTTGTGATGTTGACAGAAATACACATCTGGTAAGCAAAGAAAGTGTGCTTAAGCATATAGATAAAGTTCAGGCTATACTTGTTGTTCACTTATGGGGAAATGCCTGCCCTATAGAAGATTTGGAAGAAATTTCAAAGAAATATGCCATCCCTCTTCTTTTTGATGCAGCACACGCTATCGGAAATATTTATAAAAACAAGCATATAGGGAATTTTGGTAATGCAGAAATTTTCTCATTTCATGCTACAAAAATTCTGTCTTGCGCCGAAGGCGGAGCTGTTGCCACAAATGATGATGATTTAGCAGAAACTTTACGCAATCTTCGTTCCTCTTATGGCAGAAGAAAGGAAGTGCCCATTTCTATACATTGCAATGGCAGATTTTCAGAATTTCAAGCAGCCATGGGCTTGCTTTCTTTGGAAGAGTTTTATGACAATTGTAAAGAAAATAAAAATAAAATATTAAAATATAAAGAATTGCTTTCAAAAGTAGAGGGAATTAAATTTCTGCCTTCAAATGTGGAATTTTCTAATGAGCAATACCTTGTGCTTGAAATTGATGAGAAAAAATTTGGTTTAAATCGTGATGAACTATGCGATATTTTGCAGGCGGAAAATATACTTTCAAGAAAATATTTCAAGCCGGGTATGCACAAAGCTATTCCTTATAGAGACGATTTTCCTGAATATGTTAATGCTTTGCC
>CAYJHJ010000091.1:1961-2281 GCA_964370095.1 uncultured Desulfovibrionaceae bacterium
ATTACTGATGAATTATCTCAAATAGTAATGCAGTTACCTTCTGGCAGAAAAGTAAACGTAGATGCTATTGAGAGAATCTGTGAACTTATTGTATTTATTCAAAAAAATGCGCAGAAAATAAAGGAAAAATTATGAAGCTTGGCATAATGCAACCCTATTTTTTTCCTTATATAGGGCATTTTAGTCTTATCAGTTCGTGTGATAAATATATCATTTTTGATATAAGCCAATACACACCTCGCACATGGATGAACAGAAATAGAATTTTAAAGCCGCATACAAGCAAAGACGGGTGGCAATATATAACTGTGGCTGTTGAA
>CAYJHJ010000091.1:2291-5431 GCA_964370095.1 uncultured Desulfovibrionaceae bacterium
CTTTTAATGAAGTGGTTATTAAAGATAAATCAAATTCATTGGAGGAAATTTTGCGTCAGATTGAGCATTATAAAAAATATGCCCCTTTTTATAATGAGGTAAAAAATATTATTCTTGAATGTTTTGAAAACACAAAAACCAATCTTCTTTTTGATTTGAATGTGCAAAGTTTAAAATCAGCTTGTAAATATCTTGACATAAACTTTAAACCCTTTATATTCTCAGAAGAGAAGATAGACTTGCCTGAAATAAACTACCCGGGGCAATGGGCTTTAGAGATAGCAACTTACTATAAAGCAGACAGTTATTTAAACCCGCCTGCAGGAAAAGGAATTTTTAGAAAGGAAGAATTTATAAAAAGAGGGATTGAACTTTCTTTTCTAGATATGCCAACTATTGAATATTCTTGTAAACCTTATGGCTTTGAACCCTATCTCTCTATTTTAGATGTGCTTATGTGGAATGATAAAGTGGTTGTTCAAAAATATTTAAAACAATAAGAACGCATATGTGTATATAAGTAAAAACTATTTGAAATGTTTATAATATTTGAGATACAAAGGGCAGAAGAAGATGTTTTTAGAAAAATTTTTAGAAAATTATAATTGTAAAATTATTCAAAACAAAGAAAAGATTAATGAAGTAAAATATACCGGTTTGATAAGCTCAAATCAACAAAATGTTATTGCATATGTTGTAAATAATAAGCTTTTAAAATCAGCCCTTTCAAACCCTGCTGTGCAAGCTGTTTTAATTCCTGAAGCTCTGCTTAATTATGTTGGAAAGTGTGATAAATGTTTGATTTTATGTGAAAACCCTGAAGAAGTATATTATGCTTTGCACAATCAGCCCTTATTTTTGCAAAGCCATAAAAATGATGGCTTTATTGAATCATATATTTCTGCCTCCGCAAACATTCATCCCACAGCTATTATAGCTGAGAATGTGCATATAGGCGATAATGTAACTGTAGCACCTTATGCAGTTATAGGAAAAAATACTTATATTGGCGATAATACCTATGTTGGCCCCCATTGTGTTATCAGTGAAGATGGTTTATATGTGCGTAAGTTTCAAGAAGGGCAAAAGCATATCACGCATTTTGGCGGTGTGAAAATTGGCAAAAATTGCAGGATTGGTGCTCATTCTACAATAGGCAGAGCTGTTTATTTTAAAGAATGTACTGTTGTTGAAGATAATGTTATTCTTGGATATATGACAGTGATTTCACACGAAGCTTCAATAGGGGAAGGCACGCAAGTATCTTCCCAATCCTTGGTGGCCGGAAGAACAAAAATTGGCAAAAACACATGGATAGGTGCTGGAGCTACTGTTTCAAACTCTATTGAAATTGGCGAAAATTCATTTGTACGAATCGGATCTGTAGTGATAAATTCACTGCCTGAAAAAAGTAATGTTTCGGGTAATTTTGCAATTTCCCATAAGAAAAATCTATCAAATATGCTTAAATAAAGGTTTAACTGTATGCAAATCAAACTTCCTTTTCTAGGTGAAAGAGATTATATTCAATCTTCCACTTTATTTGATTATCTTATTCAAAATAACTCTATATACGGCAAAATTTCCTATCAATTCACTAAACCTATTTTCACTTCTTGCATAAAAATTAGCCCTGAAAAAAAAGAAGGCTATTCTTCCTTATTCGCCTATGGCGATAGTTTTGAAAATCAACTTTATACTTATGAAGAAGCGTGCGATTTGCCGCTAGAACGTATTGACTTTAATGAAGAAAATCTTTTGAAAAATGCCCAGCTCTTTGAAGAGAGTGCAAAATTTACCTCTTCAAAATGTATGTTTTCACAAACCCTTATTGCTACAACAAAGAAAATTCATAAAGAAGTTTTTCAAATTGACGAACAAGGGCAATGGCTTATGGTGAGAATTGATTTGAATATACTCCCTTTTGAAGAAGAACAAGAATATTTACTTGAATTTGTAAATAAAAAAAATAAACAGCTCACCTGCATGAAGATAGTGCATGCAGGGAACGAAGTTGGAAGAATTTATTTTAGCTGGAGAAAAGATGATTAAAATAGTCTCTGCCCTTCCGAAAACTATTGTTTACCCTGATGAAATTTTTGAAAAATGTGGCAGTGATGTAGCATTTCAAAAAGAAAAACTTGGAATTATCGAAAGAAGAATTCTTGCTGAAGATGAAAAAGCAATCGATTTAGCTATTGAAGCATGTAATAATCTTTTTGAAAAAGAAAATATCCAAAAAGATGAAATAGATTTGCTTATCTATGTAACGCAAAACCCTGAAATGCTTTTACCACAAAATTCAAGCCAAGTGCAAGAAGCTTTGGGTTTGAACAAATCTCTTTGTGCTTTTGATGTGAACCTTGGTTGTTCAGGCTATGTTTATGCTTTAAATATTGCAAAATCTTTGATGCTTGCAAATAATTTGCAAAACGCCCTTATCATCACTTGCGATTGCTATTCAAAAATTATTGATATTTCAGATAAAGATACTTATTCAATCTTCGGTGATGCTGCTACGGCAACTTATATAAATAATCCTAATATGATAGGTAGCAGCAACTTCTATACAAATGGTGCAGGTGCAAAGCATTTATGCAAAAAGAATAATGAAGCCCTATACATGAATGGGCGTGCAATTTTTAATTTTATGATGACTGAACTACAGCCCTCTTTGGAGGATTGTTTAGAAAAAAATCAATTAACCATTGAACAAATTGATTATTTTATTTTTCATCAAGCTTCAAAATTCTTGCTTGAAACCCTTACATCAAAATTAGGCCTAGACAAAAATAAAGTGCCTATTTGGTCACAATACACGGCAAATACTGTTTCTTCAACAATTCCACTTGTTTTAGAAGGGCTTTTGAAGACTAATAGCTTAGAAAATAAAACTTTACTTCTTTCCGGTTTTGGAGTAGGCTTATCGAGCTCTACAACAATTCTTCATACATAGGAAAGATTATAATGGACTATATAGCATCAATTCAAGGTATTCTTAAAGATATTACAAAGCAAGATATTGAAATCACAAAAGATACAGACTTGTTAATTGAAGGTATACTTGACTCATTGGATGGAATGATGTTTTTTATGGCACTTGATGAAAAGTTGGGTTTGTCTATTCCTGAAGAAATTGA
>CAYJHJ010000091.1:5441-6733 GCA_964370095.1 uncultured Desulfovibrionaceae bacterium
AAAGAAGAGGGATATTATAAAGTAGAGAAGCTAATACAGCTTCTCGAAGAAAAATAATATGGCAAAAATTCTTGTCTCTTTCTTTCAAGCTAAACCTATGGAAGAGGGGATAGCTTGTTTTTATGATTCTTTTATTAATGAACTTTCAAAAACAAATGAAGTTCTTGCTTGCCCACAAGATTTTGGTTGGGGGAAAGATTCAGTTGAAATAAGCAGTGAGAGCATTTCAGAAATTAAATCTTTTAAGCCTGAACTTATTATTACTTTTAATAATGTTTTTCCTGATCTTTCAAAACATATTGATTGTCCTGTATTGATATATGGGGCGGATACTCCTTTATATTATTCAAATAAAGAATTATTAAAAATAAATCCAAATAAATATAAATATGCAATTTTGTCTGAATCGGCCTATTCTGCTTTAATGGAATATTATAAGCCTTTACCTGAAAATGTTGCAATTATTCCTTTATTTACCTCTATTCAGTCAGAAAATTTAAAACAAGATATAAATATAAGCTTCATTGGAAACAATTTTTCACAGCACATAACGAGCAATTCTTTATTTAATCAATTTATGGAACTTGCACCAACTGAAGAGGAAATTGTTTTATACAGCAAATGTTTGGCAGAATTCAAAAAAAATCCACTTATGGATTTTGATAACTATAGAAGAGCAAACCAACATTTACCTGAAAAAATTCTTGATCATTTTAATAAAAGCTTGCTTGCCTATTATTCAGCAACCAACAGAATTCAAGCACTTTCACAAGTGGCTGACCTTGGCCTTTCAATTTTTGGCCCGACAACTTGGGCAAAAAATCTTTTTTGGGAACATGAGCTTACTCTTTGTTATAATCCAAGAAAAATATATACATTAGCAGAAAACCAAGAAATTTATAATAGGGCTAAAATTTCAATAAATATCAATCATATGCAGGCAGTAAACGGATTTAGTTGGCGCGTGTGTGATATAATGGCTTCAAATTCTTGCCTGCTAACAGAATATAAACCTGTTTTTGAAGAAAGGTTTCCTAAAGTAAATATTCCAACTTTTACAAGTCGATATGAGGTAAGAGATATTTGTAAAAACCTTCTTGAGAGTAAAAATATGCGTGAAGATATAGTGTTAGCTTCACAAGAGGCTATTGAAGAAAAATATCGTTTCAAGCATATACTTCCTTTAATTGAAGAGCTTGTAGGTATTAATTTATCTACTTCATTAAATTCTTCTTTAAAGTTTTATAAAGTTAGAAAACCAAATCCTCAAAAACCTAATATAATCAAAAGTT
>CAYJHJ010000092.1:0-6372 GCA_964370095.1 uncultured Desulfovibrionaceae bacterium
TTACTTCAATATTAGTGTCAATACCTGAAGTTTTGGCTACAGGTGCGTCATCTTCAATCTTTGTTTCAATAGTTGCTTGTTCGGTATTACCCTGTGCATCTGTGATTTCAACAGCAAACTGATTGGCTGTTCCAGTTTGTGGGTTTGCACCGTCAGCGTGTATGAAATTATCATTTTGTGTAAAGGTATATTCAACTGTATATGTATCACCGTTTCTTGTAATGGAATCAATGCTCAAGTAACCGGCATTTCCAACAATATCAGCCAAAGTAGTTACATCGAAACTAGCACCATCAGCAAGTGTGCTCACATCAATAGACAAGCCACCGATTTCAATAGTTTTAGCACCTGCGGTTGCTGTAAAGGTGATTTGGCCTGAGTCAGTGTCAGAGTCAACACCATTTACAAGATTATTTCCGTCAATAGTGTCAGCATCTTGAGTAAGAAGACTAGTATCAGAAGCATCAAGATTAATACTAAATTCATAGCCTTGAACTTCTATTGTCACAGTATCACGATCACCGTCACTATCAGTAGCACCAAATGTTACATTAAGTGTTTCATCAAATTCTTTGTATTGGTGCATTACCCATTTACCGCTATTATCAACAGCAAGAGTAAAGTATAAATTACCATCCGCATCTTTGGCTGTGATTACATGGCCATCACTGCTTTCAGTGAAAATCATATCTTGACCGTTTATTGTAACATCGCCAATGCTTTCGATTTCAAATGATTTTACGCCATCAGCGCCTTCTGCTGAAAGTTGACCTTCTGCTTGTGCTACATAGAAGTCAACGCTTGAGATTGTGAAGTCAGTATTATCGTGTCTATTACTGTTTTCAGCTTCACTTCCGTTATCTAAAGCTGAAACAACTATATAGTTGAAAGTGCCATTAACAACAGTGTTCACACCAGTAAATTGACCATTTGCAGCATCAGATGATTGTGTTGCTGAATCCACAAGTGTGAGAATGCCATTTTCATCTTTATAATAGAATTGGATAAGAACTTGTTCAGCACCATAGTCGCCTGCAGAGCCTGAATCATAGAAGCTACCAAACTTGAAGCTTACGCCGCCTGTTGTGTCAGCAAGTTCAAAAATCATAGCTTCTGAACGACCGTATACTTCGCCGCCAGCATCTAAAACAGCATCAATTTCATCTTGAGTTCTAAGAACATTACCGTTTACGTCAACTTTATAGAAATCTATTTCATCAAAACGACCACCGCTGCCTGTTTCACCGGCAATACCAATATTATTGCCAACATAGCCGATTGAGCCTTGGTTTGGTACAATTGTAGGATTACCATCTTTATCATAAGCAACATAGCCTGAAGACACTTTTATACCTTGAATTGTTTCAAATCCGTCTGCAATATTATCGCCTGCAACTACGTCAGTTTTGAAGTTTACACTGCCTACAAATGAGCCTTGAACGCTAGAGGCTTCTGCATTACCGCCTGAAAGTTCAAGAATATCGTCTTCGATTTGTACACCAAGAGTGCCACTAGCAGTATCGCCGTCAGCGTCTTTAATGGTGAATTTAAGATCGAGCACAGATGAATCTAGGTCTTCAACTTTATCTACAGTGCCATCAAGGTCAAGGTCGATATTTTTATCTGCACCACTTTCAGGAGCACCGTGCATTACTGATTCGTGGAGTTCAACTGTATATTCACCTGTATATTCACCTGTTGTAGCATCTTTTAGCATGGTTACAGTAAGAACAGGCTTGATAGTTCCGTTATAGCTAGCTTCACCTATGAGTTTATCACCATCTACACGCCAAGTAACTTCTTCACCTTCTGAGGTGTAAAGCACTGCGTCTTGAGTAGTATCCCAAGTAAAGGCTTCTGTTGCGTGTTGGCCGTCAGCACCGTAAGCATCCATAAAACCTGTGATGCTTTGAGTGGTAAATGCATCAGAATTACCATCATTAGAGGTATCTGCACCGGCAGTTGTGCCATCGTAAAGAGCATCTTCATGCACTGTTGCAATAGCAGGAGATGTTGAAGTAAGATCAGGTTTATCATCAACAATATTAACATTGATTGTAGCTTCTAATTGGTCAGAACCATCAGCTTCAGCGTTCACGTCTTTAATAACTACTTTGAATGAATCTGCACCGGCTTCTGATAAGTCATTAGCAGGTTGTTCATGGAATTCAACTTTAGTTTGTTTATAATCAAATGATAAAGTATATTCACCTGTGGTAGCATTTTGTGTAAGTGTAATATTGAAAAGAAGACCATTATCGCCTGCAACTTCATTTGCACCATCAGCAGCGTTAAGAAGTTCTGCCAATGTAAATGTTGTTCCGCCGATTTCAATAGTAGCAAGAGTTTCATCTGATGTGAACTTAAATGAGCCTGATTCAACAACATCAGTAATAGCATCAGGATTATCAGTATTGCCGGCAACGTCTTTATCATAGGTTGTGAAAGTTACAACATTAGATTGACCTTCGCTAAATTCAGGTGTGTCTTCTTGACCATTTACGGTTACTGTAATTTCTTTTGCTGTCCAAGCACCTTTTTCATCTCTTACATAGATAGTGAAGGTTTCGGTGTCTGACCAATTATCATCTTTATCTTTGAGAGCTTGAATTTCATCAGCATCTAAACCATCATAAAGCTCATATGTGTATGTGCCGTCTGCAGCAATAGTAAGTGTACCGTAATCGCCTTGAGCAACTGTTGTTGTTGGGGCTGTAGCACCACTGGTAATTGTGCCTTCTGCAACTGAGTAGGTTACAGTAGGGTCAGTATCAGTAGGATCTTGATTATCAGGGTCAGCACCTGTGGCTTTTCCGCTGTCAGTCAAAGCTGAATCTTCGGTTACTGATAAAGCACCTGATACATCATTCGCATCATTATTGGTTACATCTAATGTAGGCAAGTCGTTTGTACCAGTGAGTGTGATAGTGATGGTTTCGGTTGTAAAGCCACCTTTACCATCGCTAACAGTAAGAGTATATTCAATAGCTTGTGTTTGACCTTCGTAAAGAGCTTTTACTTTAGCTGCATCATTATCCAATACGAATGTATAGTCGTATCCACCTGTAGCATTCTCAGTAAGTGTGAGTGTGCCATAATCATTAGTGATTGTTTTCGCACCAACTGTAGCAGAAGAAATTGCAGCAGAAGAATTATCAGCAGCTGCACCGGCCAAAGTAAAGGTTAATACATCGCCTTTATCAACATCAGAGAAGCTGAATGAACCTGAGGCTTCATTATTATGATCTTCGTAAGCTGTGTTAGGAGCAGAAGCAATAACATTACCTTGTGCATCACGGCCAACACCTTCTTCGGTTACGCTTGAATCAACTACGCTACCAAATGTGATTTCAGGATTATCGTTTTGACCTGTAATTTTTACTGTAACAACTTCTGAAGTCCAAGCACCTTCTTGATCTTGCACATAAATTGTGTAAGAAACTTCATGGTAAGAGTTAGGATCATTTGCATCATATTTTGCAAGTTCTTGAGCTTTTGCATTGTTAAGCTCGAACTGGTATGTACCGTCAGCATTGATAGTAAATGTTCCCCAACCGTCAGCATCTTGAATTGTGTTGCCAAGCCCATTAGGCATAGCATCTACTTCTTCATTATCATTAGTAGCACCGGGAGCTACTGTGAAAGTGAGGTTTGTAGGAGCGGCTTGTGTTGCTTCTGAAGTGTCAATGTCTTCACTGTCAACGTCTGTAACTGTAACTTTACCTGTAGCAATGATTTTTTCGTTGCCATCAATAATGCCGTTATTATTTGTATCAAATGCAAGATTATCTTCTTGTAATGAAAGCGAAGCGTCAAATGTGTCAACTTTAGGTTGATCGTTTGAACCTTGAATTACAATACCAAGGCTTGAACCGGCTGATTGTGCATTGCTATCATCTTTTACAGCAATGTTAATGTTGAGATTAAGGAATGAATCTGAATCAGTTGCATCGTATTCATTAAGGTTTTCAACTGTTGTGCTGTTATTATTAAGAGTGAAAGTATATTCAAACTTGTCACCAGCAGCATCAAATGTAAACACAATTTGTCCTACATAATCAGCAGGTGCAACAGTAGATAAATCACCGTTTGCATCTACATAATATGAGGTTCCGGGTACAATTTCAGTAGTATCTGAAACAAGCTTTAAAGTGCTGTTAGGATCTGATTTATCAGCATCGCCCACAACAATTTCACCCTCAACAATTGGGTTACCATCATGATCTTTATTGATATGAGCAGATGTACCGTCACCAGCTTCAATAGCATCACCGGAAGTTTGCTCAATATATTCAATATATGGAGGATCATTCACACCATTTACTGTTACAGTAATGTTTTCTGCTCTCCATGCACCATCGCCGTCTTGCACATAAATGGTGAAAGTTTCAGGATATGTTTCAGGATCACCATTAACGTCAACACCAAGTTCTTGGGCTTTACTATTGTCTAAAGTATAGGTGAATTTGCCTGTAGCAGGATCGATAACTAAAGTTCCGTATTGGCCAACAACTGTTGTGCCAACACCATTTGCATCAGCTTCACCATTTTGATTTACAACCAATGCAAGGTCATTAGCAGCATCATCACCGCCTACAGCATCATTATCAAAAACATCAAAAGTTGCTGTTGAGCTTACATAATATTTTAAAGTTCCGGCTTGTGTTGGGTCTTCATAACCAACGTCATCACCATCAACATCAAAACCTTTAGCTTGGCCTGTAACTGTGATTTCATTCAAATCACCATCATTGTCTGTATCAGGTGTGAAAAGATCTTCTGTTACAGAAAATGCATTATTATCTAATGTTAAAGTAGGTTGATCATTTGTGCCTGTGATAGTAATAGGAATTTCTACACTAGCTGTGCCGCCCTTACCATCAGAAACTAGCACAGTATAAGTAATAGTTACTGAATCACCTGCATCAAGTTTTTGAACTGCATCTAATGTATTGTCAAGAGTAAAAGTATATTCAATGGTTTCGTTTGCAGGATCAAAAGCACCTAAAGTAAATGTACCATAAGTATTTGCAGAAGCATTTATAGGCGCACCATTTTCTGTTGCGTCTTTATAGCTAAAGCTAAAGCTATTGGCATCAAAAGTATCAATAACATCAGCATCAGTAACCTGAATAACACCAGCAGCAGAGATATCGCCCGCTAAAGCAGTATTAGGATTATTTGCATTATCTTCAACACCGGATTCAATAGTAGTTCCGTCTGCTGATAAAATTTCAAGTTCAGGATTATCATTAGTGCCATTTACGGTTACAGTGATTTGCTCTGCTCTCCAAGCACCATTGCTGTCTTGAACATAGATAGTAAATTCTTCATCAAATGTTTGTGGTGTGCCTGCTGAATCTAAAACACCAAGTTCTTGAGCTTTATTATTATCTAAGGTATAGGTGAATTCGCCTGTAGCAGGGTTGATAACTAAAGTTCCGTATTGACCTAAAACAGTTGTGCCAACACTATTTGCATCAGCTTGACCATTTGGATTAACTACCAAAGGAAGGTCATTGGCGTCATCTGTACCGCCAACAGCATCATTATCAAAAAGATCAAAAGTTGCTGTTGAGCTTACAAAATAATTAAGTGTACCGGCTTGACTTGCATCTTCATAACCAACATCTTCATCATCAAGATCAAAACCTTGTGCTTGACCAGTAACTGTAAAATCTTGACTATCTTCTGTAACTATTGTGTCATTAGTTGAATCAACAGCAACACTTAAAGTAGGCCTGTCATTTGTGCCTGTGATGAAAACTGGAACAGTAATTGTTGTTTCAGCACCTTGATTATCTGTAACAATAAATGTGAAAGTTTCTTGAGCTGTTTCACCTTCGTTTAAGCTATCCAAATCATCAAATGTATAAGTAAATTCGCCGGTAACAGGATCAATTGTCATTGTTCCGTAAGTTCCTACGCCTGAACCTTGAATTGAAAATGATAATGTTCCGCCTTCAGGATCGTTAGCAACGATTTCACCTTTTGCGAATAAATCACCTGCATAAGATTGGTTAGGAGATTGTGAAGAAATTGTGCTGTCAAAGTTACGGCCTTCACCTGATTCAAAAACATCAAGGCCTGTATTGAATATATCAGCTTCAAAAGTGCCGTCTTCATATTCGTCCTTAAAAACATTAATACCCAAGATTACAGGTGCAAAGTTTGTAGGATCTGCCTCAGGTAAAAATGAGTCTCTTCCATATTCTGAACCACCTGTAAGACCTTCACTTCCTGTAACACCGCTTGCTAAAAGAGCATCAGCAGCGATAAAGAAAGAGCCTCCACCAGTTGCAGCTGTTGCTGCAGGACCGGCTGCAGGCATAAGAGTTGGATCTAAAGCTGCAAAAAAGTCTTCACCCAACA
>CAYJHJ010000093.1:0-6164 GCA_964370095.1 uncultured Desulfovibrionaceae bacterium
ATGATGGAACAATCATTTTATCATACGAAAAAGCAAAACGTATGCAAATGTTTGATCAACTTGAAGAAGTTTTAGAAAAATCTGGTGTGGTTGAAGGTATCATCACACGCAGAATCAAAGGTGGTTACACTGTTGACCTTGGTGGCATTGAAGCTTTCTTGCCGGGTTCTCATGTAGATTTACGCCCTGTACCAGACATGGATGCTTTGGTTGACCAAAAATATCCATTCCGTGTATTGAAAATCAATCGCCGCAGAAGCAATGTTATTGTTTCACGCCGTGTATTGTTAGAAGAAGAAAGAGATTCAAAACGTGGTGAACTTTTACAAGTTCTCAATGAAAATCAAACTGTTATCGGTAAAGTTAAAAACATTACAGAATACGGTGTGTTCATTGATCTTGGCGGACTTGACGGCCTATTGCATATCACTGATATGTCATGGAAGCGTTTACGTCATCCAAAAGAAATGGTGCAAATGGGTCAAGATTTAGAATTGAAAGTTCTTTCTTTTGACAAAGACAACCATAAAGTATCTTTAGGTTTAAAACAATTAATTGAAGATCCATGGCAAAATATTACAGAACGTTTCCCTATGGGAGCTCATTATAACGGTAAAGTAACAAATCTTGTTGATTATGGTGCTTTTGTTGAATTAGAATCAGGCGTTGAAGGACTTGTGCACATTTCAGAAATGTCATGGACACGCAAACTTCGCCACCCAAGCCAAATGGTGCGTCAAGGCGATGAAGTTGAAGTAATCATCTTAGGTGTTGACTCTGACAAAAAACGCATATCACTCGGTATGAAACAAGTAACTCCTAATCCTTGGGAATTAGTGGGCGAACGCTTCCCTGAAGGTACAGTTTTAGAAGGCACAATTAAAAACATTACTGAATTTGGTATGTTTATCGGCATCGAAGACGGCATTGACGGACTTATCCACGTTTCAGATATTTCTTGGACTAAGAAACTTCGCCACCCAAGCGAAATGTTTAAAGTAGGCGATACTGTTCAAGCAAAAGTGCTTACAGTAGATCAAGAAAGCGAAAAATTCACACTTGGTATGAAACAGCTTTCAGAAGATCCATGGTCAAGCGTTCCTAGCCGTTATCCTGTGGGTAATCTTGTAACAGGTATTGTTACAAATGTTACTGACTTTGGCGTTTTTGTTGAAGTTGAAGAAGGCATTGAAGGTCTTATCCATGTTTCTGAACTTGGCAAAAAAGTGAAAGTTCCATCAGAATCATATAAAGAAGGTGATTCTGTTGAAGCAAAAATCATTCATGTTTCTGCTGATGAACGCCGTTTAGGGCTTTCTGCAAAACAAATGAAAGATGATGAAGACAAGAAAAAAGCTAAAGATTACCGTTCAACCGGTGATTCAGGCCAAACTCTTGGCGATCTTTTCAAAGCAGCTCAAGACGAAGAATAGTTTTTAGTTTGAAAAAGATATAATGAGGGGAAGCTTAAAAGGCTTTCCCTTTTTTTATTAGAAAGATTAATTATTGATATAAAGTCCTTTGAGTTTGAGCTAAAACTATTATCATGTTTTTGAAAGGGATTTATAATGAATTTATGAAAACATTAAACAAAAAAACCACTCTAAAAAAGTGTGGTTTTCTTGTTTAAAATTTTAGATGTATAATAAAACTTTTATTCTTCTATTTCATCTATTCTTCAATCTCATCTAAGCCAAAACTCATAGCAAGAATAGGTCCAAAATAGGTGGCAACTTCTTCTAAATCTTCTTCGATACGCAGAAGTTGATTATATTTTGCAACCCTGTCAGAGCGTGAAAGTGAACCTGTTTTGATTTGCCCTGCATTCACAGCAACAGCTAAATCAGCAATAAAGCTATCTTCAGTTTCGCCTGAACGGTGTGAAATAACAGTGGTATACATAGCTTGCTTTGCAATTTCAATAGTATCAAGTGTTTCGGTGAGTGTGCCGATTTGATTTACTTTGATAAGGATTGAGTTTGCAATGCCATCGTCAATACCTTCTGCTAAGATGTCAGGATTAGTAACAAAAACATCATCGCCCACAAGTTGAATACTTTCGCCAAGTCTTTGTGTAAGAAGTTTCCAACCCTCTCTGTCATCTTCAGCCATACCGTCTTCAATAGAGATAATTGGATAGTTGTTTGCAAGATTTTCAAGATAGTCAACCATTTCAAGCGGTGTAAGTTCTTTGCTTTCGCCTGCAAGAATATATTTGCCTTCTTTATAAAATTCAGAAGCAGCACAATCCATAGCAATAACAACTTCTGTTCCGGCATTATAACCTGCTTGATTGATAGCATCCACCAAAAAATCAAGAGCTTTTGCATGGCTTGGAAGGTTTGGTGCAAAGCCACCTTCATCGCCAACACTTGTTGCAAAACCTGCTTGATGAAGCAAGGCTTTTAATGTGTGGAAAATTTCTGCACCTATACGTAAAGCATCACTAAAAGTTTCAGCTGCAAGGGGCATAATCATAAATTCTTGAAAATCAAGGCTGTTATCAGCATGAGCTCCGCCATTTATCACGTTCATCATAGGGGCAGGCAAAACTTTTGCGTTAATTCCGCCTATGTGTTGATAAAGAGGAATGCCTAAAAATTCAGCAGCAGCACGGGCTACTGCCAAAGAAACACCTAAGATTGCATTTGCGCCAAGGCGTTCTTTGTTTTCTGTGCCGTCAAGGTCAATTAAAGTGAGGTCAACAGAAACTTGACGAAGGGCATCAAGCCCCAAAATAGCTTCAGCTATTTCAGTGTTTACATATTCAACAGCTTTTGAAACGCCTTTTCCTTTATAGCGAGTTTTGTCGCCATCTCTCATTTCCAAGGCTTCACGTGTGCCGGTTGATGCACCTGATGGAACTGCCGCACGGCCAACGTGGCCTGATTCTAAAGATACCTCAACTTCAACTGTTGGATTTCCGCGTGAATCTAAAATTTCACGAGCCCAAACGCTTGCTATTGCACTGCTCATAATCTTGAACTCCATTTACTTTTTATTTTTAGAAAGTAGTGCCAAACCTAATAAGATTAGATTTTGCTCTACTTTTTGTATACGTGTAACATGCTTTGCAATTTCAGGTGCAAAGCCGCCTGTGGCAATTATAAAGCTTTCTTCATTAAATTGCTTTGAAATTTTTTCTATCAAACCTTCTGTCATTGCACTAAAGCCATACACAAAGCCATGTGAAATACTTGTTGCTGTGCTTGTGCCAACTTGCAAGTTTTCACCTTCAACTTCTAAGGCAATTTTCGGCAGCTTTGCTGCCTTTTCACTTAATGCTTGATGCGAGGACAAAATTCCCGGGCAGATGAGCCCGCCTAAATATTTATTTTCTAAAATACAATCAAAAGTTGTTGCAGTACCAAAATCAATTGAAATAATAAACTCTTTGTCAGGATAGAGGTTTCGGGCAGCATATGCACCCATTAATCTATCCATTCCAACCTCAGATGGTTTTTTGTAAGCATTTTCTAAAGGAACTTGTATGTCTTTACCTGCGATAAAAACATCTGTTTTGAAAAATTTATTGCCTATATCTTTGAATAAAGAATCATAGACAGGAACAACACTTGACACATATAAAGCTTCGACATCACTATTTTTTTTTCCTAAAAATTCCAACATGCTCATAAGTTTCAGCCCCAGGCTGTCAGCGCTGTGTTGCCCAACGTATGAGGGTAAAGAAAAACTTTCAAGAATAGTAGTGCCTTTGGCAAAGCCAAATTTTATAGCTGTATTACCAATATCAATCAGAATAAGCATAAATTAAAACTATTTCCTTATTTTTTTTGATTATGCACATATTTTATTAAAAAAGCAACTAGAATTTTTTTTTCTTATTTTATTCTATTGAATTTCATGTTAAAAACCTCTACTAGAGGGAAATTAGAGCTTTGCTGCGAAAAAAAATATACTTTATGTAAGCTAGACATTAGGCTATAATTCTGCTATATTAAATGTATAAAATTAATAATAAACATAAAAGGAAATTTTATGCGTACAAAAATAGTTGCAACATTAGGGCCTGCATCACAATCTATTGAAACAATAGAAAAGCTTGTTCTTGCAGGAGTGAGGGTGTTTCGTCTGAACTTTTCTCACGGAGACATAGCTTTTTTCACAGCACTTGTTCAAAATATACGAGCTATTGAAAAAAAACTTTCTATACCTCTTACTATTATGCAGGACTTGTCAGGGCCTAAAATAAGAATTGGCATTTTACCAAACGATACTTTAAATGTAGTTGAAAATGATATTTTATTGCTTGCCCCACAAACAAGTAATGATGATGAGTGCCCTTGCTTGCCTTTTGATAATATGCCTATTCTTGATTCTTTGGAAGTAGATGATAAGCTGGTGCTTGCAGACGGTGGTTTGCAATTTATTGTTACAGAAAAAGTTAAAGAAAGAAGATTTAAACTAAAAGCGCTTGGGTCAGGGCTTATCACTTCAAAAAAAGGGCTTGCACTTCCGGGAAAAGCCATTGTTCTTCCTGCAATTACTGAAAAAGATAAGGCTGATTTAAAAACAGGTATTGAGCTTGGTGTTGATGCTGTTGCTCTTTCCTTTGTGCAAACAGCCGAAGATGTGCGCCAGATGCGTTCTTTGCTGAAAGAATACGGCAAAAATCTTCCTATCGTATCAAAGCTTGAAAGACAAAATGCAGTTGAAAATCTTGAAGAAATTTTGGAAGTAACAGATGTTGTTATGGTTGCCCGTGGTGATTTGGGTGTGGAATGCCCACTTCCAGAGCTTCCCGGTATGCAAAAGCATATCATTGAAATGTGTAATGCTGCCGGAAAACCGGTTATTGTTGCAACACAAATGCTTTTATCTATGGTGAATAATCCTGCACCAACAAGGGCAGAAACAACAGATGTTGCAAATGCTGTTTTAGACGGTGCCGATTGTGTTATGCTTTCAGAAGAAACAGCTATGGGACACTATCCTGTTGAAACTGTGCAATATATGAAAAATATCACTGATGAAGCTGAAAAAGTTCTTTTAAAAAGGCATGAAGTGCGTGAACCAAAGGGCAGCACTTCTGAATTTTTAGCATATGCTGCTTGCCTTTTAGCTTTAAAAGCAAATTCAAAATATATTGTAGCTCATTCACTTTCCGGCTCAGCTGCAAGGCTTTTATCTGCTTGCAGGCCTGCTCAAGAAATTTTTGCACTTACACCTAACAGTCAAACCCTGCATGATTTAAATTTTGCATGGGGCGTTATTCCTTCCTATACTATTGAGGATCCCGATATAGGGCACTTATCAAGAGCGCAGCACTTTATAGCAACAAACTCAATTTTTAAAGAAGGTGAAGATGTTGTTATCACAGCAGGGCAGCCAAGCCCTTCACAGCCACCGCGTGGAACAAACTTAGTAAAAATTTACAGAAAATAACTGATTTGAACTCACATTGATTTTCTAAAAATCTTACAGATAAGGCTCTTTGCTGAAATAGCATAAGAGCCTTATTTTATTGAATTTTAAATTTATGATAATTTTTCTTTTAAAGAAAAAATTAAAAAATATAAAAAATTTTACTTAAACCACTAGACGATACAAAAATAAGAATTATTTATAAATCGAAAACAAAAATTATTTTATATATATTTGGGAGTTTTATTATGGGTAAAATTATTGGTATCGATTTAGGTACAACCAACTCATGCGTATACATTATGGAAGGCAAAGAGCCAAAATGTGTAACTAATCCAAACGGTGGTCGTACAACACCATCTATTGTTGCTATAACTGATAAAGAACGTCTTGTGGGTGAAACTGCAAAACGTCAAGCAGTAACAAATCCTGAACGCACAATCTTTGCTGTAAAACGTCTTATGGGGCGTAGAGCAGATGCTGAAGAAGTTATTCGTTGGAAAGAACATTCACCTTATGCTATTGTAGCAGGTGCAAACGGCGATGCTGCTGTGCAAGTTGATGGAAGAGATTATAGCCCACCTGAAGTTTCAGCAATTATTCTTGGTCAGCTTAAAGCTGATGCAGAAGCATATTTAGGCGAAAAAGTAACCGAAGCTGTTATTACAGTTCCTGCTTATTTCAATGACGCACAACGCCAAGCCACAAAAGATGCAGGCCGTATTGCTGGTTTAGATGTTAAACGTATTATCAACGAACCTACTGCCGCTTCACTTGCT
>CAYJHJ010000094.1:0-6033 GCA_964370095.1 uncultured Desulfovibrionaceae bacterium
AGTTCCGCCTTGTTTGATTTGTTCAGTAGCAGTATTGAAAATCTTTAAAAATGATAAAGGCCCAGATGCTACACCACCTGTTGTGCCAACACGTGAATCTTTAGGGCGAATACGAGTAAATGAAAAACCTGTGCCTCCGCCTGATTTATGTATCATAGCAGCATGCTTGACAGCATCAAAAATCTCTTCAATAGAATCACCCACAGGCAAAACAAAGCAAGCAGCAAGTTGCCCTAAGCGAGAACCTGCATTCATCAATGTTGGTGAATTAGGTAAGAATTTAGATTTTGCCATTAAATCATAAAATTTATATGCCAAATCATCTTCTTTGTAAGTGCTGTTTTCATATTTTGCTTCTTCTTGAGCGATATGTGAAGCAACACGCCAATATAAAGCTCTTGCATCTTCAAGGCATTCATTGTTGTCGTTTTTAAGGTAATATCTTTTCTGCAAAACCAGTTCTGCATTTGCTGGCAATTTAGGACTTTCTAAATCAGGTGGCATTGAAAGCATGGCTTTTCCCTCTCAGTCTTAGTATTTGGTTTTTAAAGAAGTTTTCTTTAAATTTGAATAATCAATATACACGAAATTTAATTAAAATCTATATCATAATATAAGTGATGTTTTCGTTAAAGTTCCTAAAATGCTTGGATTAAAAAGTTGAAATTTTTTCAAAATATTAATTTATTTTTTCAATTGAAATATATCACATAATTTCAAAGCATTAGAAGTTTAAACAGCTTTTGCATTTGATATAAGTCTATGTTATAAATTTCTAATGCAATAAATAATGATTTAAAAACAGATGGTTTATAATGAATTCAAAAATAATTGAAAACGACTTTACGTGCAGTGAAGAAAATATTGATTCAACAGAATGTAGATCAAGCAAATTCACCCTTTTTTTTAAAATGATTTTATGTGCCTTTTTTTGGGGCGGCACATTTATAGTTGGTAAAATTGCAGCCCCACATGTAAGCCCTCCCATGCTTGGTTTTTTGCGCTTTTTCTTTGCATCTTTGATTTTAGTTTTATACCTTCTTTATACAAAAAATATTCACCTTATGTTTGAATTAAACTTCAAACAATACATTGGCGTTACTATTCTTGCTTTATCGGGCCTTTGGGCTTATAATCTTTTTTTCTTTTATGGGCTTCAAACAGTGCCTGCCGCAAGAGCTTCTTTAATCGTTGCCAATAATCCCCTTCTTATAGCCTTAGGAGCATCTTTATTTTTAAATGAAAGGCTCACTAAGCTTAGAATAATAGGGATACTTATTTCTATCTTAGGAGCCTCAATTATTATTTCAGACGGCAATATCTTATCTGCTTTCACATCTTTTGCCAAAGGCGACATTGCAATTTTATTTTGTGTTCTTACATGGGCAATCTATTCTTTGGTTGGAAAGGTTGTTTTAAAAAATATGACACCTCTTATAGCAGTAACTTGGGCTTGTATTATAGGAACTCTTTTATTTATTCCATTTGCAATCAACTCAAATTCTTTAGAATTACTTTTAAACTTGCCCCTTGATTTATGGCTTTGTGCGCTTTATTTAGGTGTTTTTGGTTCAGCCTTAGGCTTTGTTTTCTTTTATCAAGCACTTAAAGGGCTAGGGGCAACCAAAGCAGGTGTTTTTATTAATTTCGTGCCTGTTTTTGGTGTTATTTTAAGTGCTCTTTTCTTAAATGAAAATATTACTTCTTCTATGATTATAGGTGGGCTTTGTACAATAAGCGGAGTATATCTTACCAATAAAAAATAATTTAAATTCTTGCATAATCAACAAAAACACCGTTATCAAATGGAACAAACTCTGAATGTGTAAAACCAAAAGTTGATGACTTTTCAACTTCTATATATTGATACGAAACACCGGCTGATGCAGTTAAAAGCCCTTGTTTTATAATTGCCCTTTCTACATCAGAGAGAATAAATTCAAAAACAAACTTCATGCTCATATTCTCCCCTTGAAGTATATATTGCTTCGTTTCAGGAAAAAGCACAGCTAAAATTGTATTCATACTTTGGAAATTTGTTTGAGCAATATTTTTATAGGCTTGCACCAAAAAAAGGTATTTTCTATATGCTTCATCTTCGAGCCTGTGAGTATTTGTTATTGTTGAATATTTAAACGGCCCATTATCAAAGGGCAAGAGGTTTGAGCCATGAAAGCCAAAAATCTGTTCGTCATTACTATTCAAGTCTTTCAAAATAATATATCTTTCTAAGCCGATAATTCTGCCCCAAATATCAAGCCCATAACCTTTTGTTGTATAAATATCAAAAATATTGGTAAAAAAAGTATTAATATCTTCTTGTGGAGATATATGCTCTGAAAATGAATCAATGAGAGCATTTATGTTTTTTGAATTTGAATATTGGCTTTGAACTGTATGCGCTTTTGCTTCAAAATAACTATCTAAAGGACTTATATCTTCCAAAATTTGCTTATCTGACATTGTTAGCTCCTTACATTTTTGCTATTCAATAATTATGATATTAATATGTTCATAACTTAGATAAGGGAATCTATCAGCCGGGATAAAAAGCTCGTCTTTAAATTCAGCACTCAAGTCAAAAGAAAGTTTTACAGAAATTAACTCTTGAACATTTGCATCAAGAATTGATTGATAAAACCTGCTTGAATATATCAAGTTACCCATTTTTACAGGCTCTAAATATGGTTTTTCAAGCGATTGCGAGCCAAGTTCCAATCCATAAAAATTATTATAAATAACCTTTTTTAAATCATCAACTATAGTTGCAGGCGTTTGTTCTGACAATTTAATACTTACCTGAATATAAACATTTATATTCACAGGCCTTGTTATATTGTATTTATATACAGCATCATGAAACTCACTGTCAGTATAAGAGATAAGATAGTTTCCGCTTGTTCCACAGCCAGCTGAAAGTTTTTCGTATATGGTTTTTGCAATCAAAGTATCATCACCACCGATTATTGAAATAAAAATACTATGTGGATCAATGCTTACGCCTTTTTCTTCAATACTTTCATTATTTCTGTTTTCAAGAACAAGTACATCACGCACATCTTCAATATTAGCCAAGGCAGCATAAACAGAAGCAGCTGAGCCATGTGCATTTTTGCTGACTGACATATACCTTCGTCTTTCAAACTCTTGCTGGCTTTCGGAGTTTCGCCCTAACAAGCCTTCTTCGTTATTAGTTACACTATCCCAACCGTTTATATAAGAAACTATCTTAGTTAATGTGTGGCTTTTCACTTCAACAGGCCCAGTTTTTTCTGCTGTGAAATAAGCTGAAACTTCACCAAGGTATGGAATTGTAATATCTTCTTCAAGTGCAAAATAAAATAGATCTTCTAATGAAGTATAATTACTGTCTTCAAAACCTATCAATGAGCCTTTTGGAATTATAGTTCCTTCAAGGCCTTTGCAAAGGCATAAAACGCGTGTTTTAGAGGCTTGTTTTCTTTTTATAAAATAAATTGCACCAAGGGCGTCTTGCCAAAGCCCTTCAGCGGTTAAAGGATTAAACTGCTGTGCAAGTTTAAGAATTTCAGTATTTTTTGTTGCTATATGAGCTGTTTGGCTATCGATTAACTGCCCTTGTGGTGATTGTGGCAAAATATTTAAATCTTCACCAAAAGCATTTTTATAATCTGCTATTACTTCATTTCTGATTTCTTCTGTTGTAGGAAGAATAAGCCCTGTTTCATTATCAAAAATTATATGTGAACTCATTGTTTTTCCTTGATAAAAGTTAAAGATTTAAAACTATATTTTCGCCACTATCCAGCTCTAAACATATTTCAAGTTCAAGTTGTCTATTTGATTTTGAAATGAAATGACATTCTGCTGAATATACATCATCCACTTTTTTTGCTTCAGCTTCAAAAACTTGTTTAATAAGTGCAAACTGTGGATTTTTTGAAAGATCGAGATTCAAATGGTCAATGCCTTTTTCTTTATCAAAAAACATATCATTTTTAAAAGCTCTCAATACATTTGCAACATCTTGTGCAATTCTTCTATGTGTATCAATTAACATAATATTTTTTGATTTTCTATCAAGAAAAATATCCCAATTATCATCTAAAGATAAACTCTTCATAAGGCTGCTCCTGTTTGTGAATTACCGCCCTCAACATTTCCATGCCTGTGATTTTTCAAACTAATTTCATCTGCAATAACATCTTTTGAAGTAGTTATATTTTCGCTTACTTCAAGCTTGCCCTCCACTTCAATATCCCCTTTAATTTGCATGTTTTCGGCTTCTATAGAAAGATTATCAGATTTTATAAAAATTTTTTCTTTGGCATGTATTTCAATTTCGCCTTCTTGTAAGAACTTAATATATATTTCAGGTTCAGTTTTATTCATTCCTTGTAAACTGCCTATATACATAGCATCTGCAATAGAAAATGAGCGATACGATAAAGGCTTTTGCGGGATATTGGATAATTTTGTAATATCCTGCTGTGAAAAAATTGCAATACCAATATCATTTATTTCAGGCTTCATAATTATTGCTGCTTTGCCGCTTTGCAATGAAAAAGTTGGCACATTATAAATTATGCTTTGCCTAAGAGCTTCACCATTAGCATCGTATTGCTGTAAAAGAGGAAGAAGTGAAACATAAATTTGCTTTTGGCTACTCCCCTCCTCACCAGATGTTTTTTGACTGCCTTGTATTTCTTTTTCAATAACTTCAACAACTTTTACGGGTAAAGCTGTATTTATCATTGTATTAATTGAGTTTCTGATAAAAAAATCTAAGGCATTATAATTTGTATTTGTTGATGAATAAAGCCTATTTCCTTTAAAAGCTTGTGCCATACAAACATCCTTTTTTAAAGTCATTTAAATTCTTATTGCATCAAATTGCGTTTCCCAAGAAAGGTTTTTATTTAAGTTTGCACTTAATAAATGTCGAAGTTTAGTTACTTTCCAAACCCCGCTTGCTTTAGGAACAATGCTTGAAAGCTCAACTAATGATGCATAGACGATGTGTGGATTAAAAATCGATCTTGCACTTATTCCGTCATTACTGAAAGATGGGTAATGAATAAGCCCATTTTCTTTTGATAAAAATGTTTTTTGGCTAATCCTTGATAAATTATAAGGAATTGAAATAATTTCATTATCATCTAAAATACATTCAAGGCCTACCATATGCGAAAGTTGAATCAATTGTTCAACAACTGAACCTGTAAGATATGGATTTTCCACATTTTTACTCAATAATGACAAAGCTGATAAAGCTGAAGTAATATTAATAAATCCACCTTTGATAGCAAGCTCAGATAAAAGCCGGCTTATTAAAACTATTCCTTTTTTGCTTGTTGGAGGAAGCGCTGTGAGTGAGGCTATATAACCGGTAATCGCTTTAATTTTAAATGAAATTTCAGGTGCTTGTGAAAAATCTGCATAAGCTGAAGCAATATCACCTTTATAAATTTGAATAAATGAGCCCTCATGTTCTGCATAGATTGTAATAGAATTATGCAAATATTCTAATGAATTATACGATAAGGTTGTGAGTTGCTCCATAGTGTTTAAAGCCAAACCATAAATAACAACTTCTGCTTTATTTTTGTCAGGCAAGCCAACTTTTTCAATTTTCACACTCATTGCATGATCGACAAAAGTAAATTTCTGTAATTGATCTATTTCAATTTCTACTTTTATTGATTTTATAGAAAAGCTTTCCATAAAAAATCCTTATAAATTATTTTGTTGCAAAAATTCCTCGTCTTCATCATCAGTAAAATAAAGCAAAACAAAACTATCATTTGAAAATGAAGAACTTATAGATAAATCGTTTGAAAAAAGAAATTTTTCGCTGAGGTTTTGATGATTTAGCTCTAATAATTCATTTTTTGAAATAAAAACCAAATTTCCTACAAAATCGCTTTGTGTTCTTTGAATTATAGGCACATTTTTTAAACAAATTGCTCCTAAACAAATTGCCTTGTCATCTTTATATAAATCAAGATAAAGCCTTGGATTTGTTTCACCCTTTTCATACAGGCACAAACTACA
>CAYJHJ010000095.1:0-5803 GCA_964370095.1 uncultured Desulfovibrionaceae bacterium
TCTATTTCAACTTTATCTCTTTTAACTATTGGGTTTAAGCTAACCAAACCTTCACTATGGCATAAAAGACCATGCGTGTGGATAACAGTAAGTGTATTAAATTCTCTTGCAATTTCAACAGCAATTGCAGGTGCTTCAAGCATTTCTTGGTGATTTCTTGGTTCAAACACCGGCACAAAAGAACTTTTATATAGGTAGTGCGGATCAATAACGTGTTGTGTTGAAGATGGGGTAAAATCACTTGCTATATAAAGAAGCAAGCCACCGCGTTTTGCTGTGAATTGTGAATAAGATGTAAACATATCAGCTGCTTGAAAAAGACCGGGAATTTTCATGGTTACAACACAGTCAGAGCCTGCAAAGTTGTGCCCAACACCAACGCCTAAAGCAACCGCTTCGTTGACCGACCAACCAACTGTAATTAAGTCTTGAACTTGTGAAAGCCCTTTGTCAATTACTTCTGTGCTCGGTGTGCCGGGATAGCCGTCAACAGCATGAATTCCTGCACGCACACAGCCCACAGCAAAAGCAATATTTCCTTGCAAAACTTCAGTTATTCCTTCATCTTTCGTACATAAGTCGTGTATAGCATTTTGTGCCATTATAAGAGTCCCCCAAAAAATTTATATCATCAAAAATTTATAATTCTAAAAACAATCAGTCCATTATGTAAAGCATTTGTTCTTTATAATGCAAATTTATAAAGTTGGCAAGACAAGAAAAAATGCCTTTACTCAAATTTGCAAAACTTTAGCCTAAAACATCATTCATATCGTATAATTTTCCGGCTTTTTTATCATTAATCCACAAAGCAGCCCTTAAAGCACCTTGAGCAAAATTCTCTCTTGAATGTGCTTGATGTGTTAATTCAATACGTTCACCGGGCCCCATGAAATACATAGTGTGAACACCAACTACATCACCGCCGCGAATAGTTTGCACACCAATTTCTTTTTGTGGTCTTTCGCCTATAATACCCTCTCTATGATAATTGGCAACTTCGTCTAATTCCCAATCTTTTGCTTGTGCCAAACATTCAGCAAGCCTTAATGCTGTTCCGCTTGGTGAATCTTTCTTTTTATTGTGATGAAGTTCAACCATTTCAATATCGTAATTTTCACCCAACAATTTTGTAAGTTGTGGCAAAATTCTCAAAAGCACATTTATGCCAACGCTCATATTTGGCGAAAGAAAAACTTTATTTGTTTTTGCATATTCTTGAAGAATATTTTTATCCTCTTGGCTTATGCCTGTTGTGCCAATAACATGAGAAATTTTATATTTATCAGCAAATTTAGCTAGTTGCATTGTATTTTCAGGAGATGTAAAATCAATCACAACAGCATTTTGATTTGCAAATTCCTTAAAAGCACTTTCTATATCTGAAAAAATAGGGCAATCTAAGGAAGAAAGTTTTGATAATTGTGATTCACGATCAAGTGCTGCAATCAATTCGCATTGCGGATTTGCTGTAACAAAATTTACAATAGTAGTACCCATTCTGCCGCTTGCTCCTGCAACAATAACTTTCGTATTTTGCATAAACTCTCCTATGTTTTTAATAAGTTAATATAATTTAAAAAAGCTGCTTGAGAAGATCTTCGCCTTCACTGGCACCACCACTGCCATCAGTTGATAATGCATCCATAGAAGTATAAGGGCTTGTGCCAAGAACAAAAGGAATATAGTCTCCTTCATATTCATACATTTCAATTCCATCAGGAATTTCAAAAAAGTCAGGCGGATAAAATTCAAAAGCTCTTTCTGCATACATTTTATATATAGGCAAGGCAGCTCTTGAGCCTGTTTCCCCTCTACCCATTGAAGTAGGCATATCATAACCTATATATGTGGCAGAAACTAAATGTGGGGTTATGCCAACAAACCAAGCGTCTACTTCATCATTTGTAGTGCCTGTTTTACCACCTTGAGGTCTTTCTAAAGTTTTAAGAGGGGTTGCAGTTCCTCTAATCACCACTTCTTCAAGCATTGATGACATTAAGTAGCCATTTTGCGGACTTATGCCCTGAACATGCTTATTTTCATTTGTATAGATTGTGTTTCCAAAAGGCCCTTGAATTGACGTAATAAATCTTGGTTGGCTTACTTTTCCTAAATTTGCAAAAGCAGTATAGGCCATAGCCATATCCATTGGAGTTACTTCAATAGCACCTAATGAAGCGGCTAAAGCAGGTTCCATCTTTCCTTTAAGACCTAAATCCCTTGCTCTTTGCAAGACTGCTTCTATGCCGATTTGCTGGGCAACTCGCACTGTTGATAAGTTTCTTGAGCGTGCTAAAGCTGTTTCCAAAGTCATTTGTCCATCAAAATCAGGATCAAAGTTAGAAGGGCGCCACACTTCTTTTGTCCAAGGGTCTATAAACAATATAGGAGCATCAAGCACTTGAGAAACAAGGGTAAATCCTTGATCTAAAGCTGCAGAATAAACTATAGGTTTAAAAGAAGAACCCGGCTGCCTTTTCGCTTGTGTTGCACGGTTGAAGTGGCTGTCTTCAAGCCCAAATGCATATCCACCCACCATAGCAACCACATCAGAACTTTCTGGCTCAATTGAGACCAAAGCACCTTGAACAGTAGGCTTTTGTTCTAATGCCAAAGGAATAAGCTGCTCGGGAACATATTCACCAAGTAGAAGATTTTCAGTTGATATTTGCTCTTGGCTTGAAGCATCAAGATTATTTTCTGCTTCATCAGCATTGCCTTCTTGTGCTTTTAATTGCTCTTCTTCTTTTTCTTTAATAGATTTTGCAGAAGGATTAAAACGTGCCAAAACAACATCACCCGGTTTTAAAACCTTTGTGGCATCTTGCACATTTGTTGAATCTTCATAGCCGGTTACTTTTTTATTTGGCTTTCGTGCCCAACCCATTGTTTCAACCGAAATATAACCTTTATAAAGCATATTAAAGGCTACAGTTGCACCATTTTTGTCAACATCTGTAACTAAAACTTCAACCCAAGCATTATTTTCTAAATCTTTCAATTCAAATTTCTGTGATTTTAAATAGCTATCAAAAGCAGTTGAATCAATTTCTTCTATCGGCCCTCTAAAACCATGCCTTTTAGACGCATTTTCTAGGCCTTTTCTTAAGGCATCTTCTGCAATTTGTTGAAGTTTTGGTTCCATAGCTGTATGCACAGTAAGCCCAAGCTCCATCACCGCTTGTTCGCCATAAATGCCATAATCTAAACCTAAAGTCTTGGCACTTTCTTCACTGAATAAATCTATAAGTTGGCGGCGAACTTCTTCAAGATACCAACCACTTACACCTTCTGCCCTATCAGGCATAGAAGAAAAATGCATGGGCTGATAAAAAGCTTCTTCGTATTCGGCATCTGTAATTTTGCCATCTTCACGCATACGCCCCAAAACATAGATCTGCCTTGTGCGTGCTATATCAGGATTCCTATAAGGATTATAACGAGTTGTTGCAGGAAGAATTCCGGCTAAAAGAGCCGCTTCTGCTATAGTCAAATCTTTGGCATGTTTATTAAAGTAATATCTTGCACCTGCTTCAACACCGTATGACATACCACCCATATGTATCTGGTTGATATAAATAGTTAAAATATCTTCTTTTGAAAGCTGTCTTTCTAATTGGAAAGACAATAATGCTTCTTTAATTTTCCTTGTATACGTGCGTTCAGGCGTAAGAAGAAGACGCTTCACCACTTGCTGTGTGATAGTGCTTCCGCCTTGGCTTGCCGAACCTGATGAAAAATTTGCCATTGCAGCACGCAAAATAGCAATAGGATTGACGCCATTATGTTCAAAAAAAGTTTTATCTTCGGCAGAAACAAAGGCTTGCGGCACATAATCAGGCAATTGATCCATAGAAACCATATAGCGCCTTTCATTATATATTTCGCCTATTAAAGAACCATCCCTTGCTAAAATTGTGGTTGTTTGCGGAGGACGAAAATCAGCTACTTTTGTAATGCTTGGCAAATCTTTTGTAATATGTGTAACAAAACCATATACAAAAGCAGCGCCCACAACAATACAGATAAAAATAAGCCATGAAAAAAATCTAAACAAACGCCCTATAAAGCTTGGTTTCTTAACTTTTTTTGGCTTTTCTTCTTTGCTTTCTTCCTCTTCGTTGACTGCATTAGGAATAGGCATTTCAAGCCTGTCGAGTGTATTTTCTTCTAGTGAGGTTTCTTCTAATGAGGTTTCTTCTAATGAGGTTTCTTCTAATGAGGTTTCTTCTTCTGAAGTTACTTGTTCTTCAAAAGTTTCTTCTGCAATGTCTTCAAAACTTGTAAGTTCTTGGTTTTCATCACTTAGCGAACTTTGGGAAAGCTCAGAATTCAGTGAAGAATCAGCTGGCTTGCCTTGCTCTTGTTCTAAATTTTCTTTTTCTCTTGTCATAAAATAAATCTTTAAAAAATTAGTCTATATGCTTAATATCTGCTTGTAGATACGACATTTTTGCTTCAACGTCAAATTAATCATCTTAATATAAAAATTATTGCATAAGGCGTGCCAAAGCTTTATTTACAAGTTGAGGGTTAGCTTTTCCTGCCATTTTCTTCATTACTTGTCCTACAAAGAAACCTTGAAGCTTTGTTTTTCCTGCTTTATATTCCGCCACTTCAGTAGGATTTGCTTCCATTATCTCAAGCAGAACCGCATCAATTTCAGAAGTGTCAGAAACTTGCACAAGGCCTTTTTCTTCAACATAAGCTTTTGGCATAATATTATTTTCAAAAAGTGTGGGGAAGATTTCGTTTGCAATAGTAGCTGAAATCATGTCTTCATCAACAATTTTTGCCAGTTCAGCCAAAGCATTTGCATTTATGGATATTTGTGATGTCTGCAATTGACGTGTATTAAGCTCTCGCATGAGCATTCCTTGAATAAAACTTGCTAATCGCTTAGGATTATTATGCAATTTCAACGAATCTTCAAATAGTGTTTTGAGATTTTTATCAGAAGAAAGCCTTTCGGCATCATCATTTGAAAGTTTATAATCCGCCATATAACGGGCCTTGCACACAGCAGGCAATTCATCTTGGCTTGCAATCCAACTATCTAAATCTTCTTGTGAGATAGCTAAAGGCAAAAGATCGGGATCAGGAAAATATCTATAATCTTGAGCTTCTTCCTTGCTACGCATTGTAAGCGTGCGATTTTTTTCAACATCATACAATCTTGTTTCTTGTGTAATAGTTCCACCATCAAGTAAGATATCTTCTTGCCTTTCGATTTCACATTCAATAGCTTTTTGTATATTCCT
Source organism: uncultured Desulfovibrionaceae bacterium (assembly GCA_964370095.1). Taxonomy (GTDB): domain Bacteria; phylum Desulfobacterota; class Desulfovibrionia; order Desulfovibrionales; family Desulfovibrionaceae; genus CAYJAZ01. The sequence continues at coordinate 5,265 of CAYJHJ010000095.1, forward strand.
AAAAGAATTCAAGTTTTTCAATTCTGTGCGTGTGCCAAATTCTTCTTGTCCAAAGGGGCGCAGTGAAATATTTGCATCGCAACGAAAATTGCCTTCTTCCATGTTGCCGTCAGAAAGCCCAAGCCCAACAACAATAGAATAAAGAGCTTTAAGATAGGCTATTGCTTCTTCGCTTGAGCGCATATCAGGCTCACTCACCACTTCACAAAGAGGGGTGCCTGCCCTGTTTAGATCAACAAAGCTTTTAGGCTCTGTTTGAGAATGTATATTTTTTCCTGCATCATTTTCTAAGTGTATGCGTGTAATACCAAGCTTTTTCAAACCTTTTGTTGTTTCAACCTCCAAAAAACCATCTGTGCAGATGGGCTTTTCAAATTGAGATATTTGATAGCCGCTTGGCAAATCAGGATAAAAATAATTTTTCCGAGCAAAAGTCGAATTATTATTAATCGTGCATGAAGTTGCAAGCCCCATACGCACGGCATATTCTATTGCTTTTTTATTAACGCTTGGCAACACGCCCGGCATTCCGGAACAAA
>CAYJHJ010000096.1:0-1189 GCA_964370095.1 uncultured Desulfovibrionaceae bacterium
ATTATTCAAAATAAGGCGTACTTTTTGTGCCGGAATTTTTTGCATAGCAATTTCTATCAGCATAAGCCCTCACAATAAAAAAGTTAAAAGAAAGAAGAAAGTGAAGAAGACAATATATTTACACTTTGTTTTCCAAAGTCAAAAAATGAAATATCAGAAATTCGCATTGCATTTATAATTGAAATTTTTCCTTGTCCATACGAATTTTCAATAAACTGAATTTCTTCAAGCTTTAGATCAAGAATAATTAAACCAAGCCCATTTTTTAGCTGCCTTGAAATTTTTTTTTCAACAAGGCTTGTGCTATTAGTGAGTCCATATGGTGTAAGAACCTGTATTATAGAAGGGTTTTTTAATTCTTCTTCAATAATTTTTATTGTATGCAAAAGTTCAAATTCCTTTCCCTGAAGGGCTAAAGAAAGTGAAAAACTTTTGGGTTCATTCACCTTATTTACTGTTGTAAAAGCATTTTCTTCAATATAATACTGTGTGAGCTTTGTTCTTGAAATTTCTTCAAATGATAAAAATGATTGAAAAGATATCAAACTTTTACCATCTTTTAGAATATCCCATTTCCCCTGTATAGCATGCATCATATTGTCTTCTAACGAGCTGCTATCATAAATTATATTATTTTGAATTTGCGTCATCCTTTCACCCTTACACCCGTATTTGAACTAAGCACAAGATTAGTATTAAATTCATCTTCTAATGAAGAAAGAATTGTTTTTGCAAGCTCATTTCCATCATTGGAAGAGGTATATAAATTGATTGAATTCACGTTTAATGAATTTTCAATTCTTGCTTCTTGCTGAGGTTCATTGTGTGTTTTCTGCATGCTGAGTTGTGGAATATCATGCGTAATACTTATAATATTTTCTATCTGCTCTTCTAAAAGGCTTGGATTATATATGCTGAAATTTTCTTGAACTTGAGTGTCATTTGAACGAAAGAAAAAATTATCCTTAAACTTTTCGATTGTTGCAAAGCTTGAATGAATAACTTCATGAATTTCATTTAAGAATTGAAAATTGCCTTTATTCTCATCTATTTTATTTGTATTTAAATGATTTTCACTTGATTTCAAAATTTCTTTTTCATGAATTGAGTTTATAGGCAAATTCATCAAATTGCGTGTTTCAGAAAGCTTATTTATGTTTTCATCAAGCTTTGTTGTGATTTTTTGAAA
>CAYJHJ010000096.1:1199-5362 GCA_964370095.1 uncultured Desulfovibrionaceae bacterium
TTGCATATCGCTGATAAAATCCTTTTGATTTGGCTTATCAACATCAATTTCATCTTTTTTTAACAATTCAAAATTATTTAAATCAAGCTTTGAAAAATTATTTTCTAATGATATAAATATGTTTTGAAATTCTTTGAAAAGTAAATTGAAAAAACTTTGAAAAGAATTATTTAATAAAGTGTCATTCATTACAGCCTCCTTTATAAACTGCTTGCCCACCCACCACCATCATAAACTTTTAATGATAATTATTAGTCAAAATCATTTACTATTTATATTTTTTATTGCAGCTTCTACGTAAACTATTTCTAACATATCAAGCAGATCAGAAAACGAATAATACGTTTCCAACTCTTTTTTACTTGCATAGCCTTTTGATATTAGAATTGCTTGACTAGAGGTGATATTCGCATATCGTATGTTTTGTGCTCTTTGTAATTTTGTGCTGTTTCTTGCTTCATAGTTGAAAAAATCGTATCTGACTGGTTTTCTTCTGTAAAAAAATCAAGATTTAATTTTATCACCTCCAATCTCAAGCGAAAGAGTGTTTGAACATCTTCAATAAAAGAATCAACATTGTCTTTTGTTAGTGAAATCAGAGCATTATCAACTTTTCTATGCACGCAAGTCAACAAATCATCATAAAGCTCTTCTGCTTGCTCAAAATCAATATTTAAAAGAAGTTCATATTTCTTTGAAGATAATATTTTTGAAAACAATGAAAAGTCAGCTGTTTGAGTATCATTTTCTTCTATAAGATTTTGAGAATTATTTAATTCTTCATTATTAATTTGTGATTTGCTTATAAGCAACAAAGCCTTAACAAGCCATTTTTCAAGCTTACTGGCTGACATTTCACGAATTATAAAAACCAATTCTTTACTTCTATCCTTAAGTGTCAACTCAATTTCTCTACGCATCGGATTTCCTTTTCAACTATAATTCTGAGGATTTATATGATTCAAACTCAAATTTGAAATTTACAGGTTCAAGAGTCTTTTTATTGTCAGGAAACATTCGCCCGGATTTGAGAACACCATTTGAAAAAGTATAAACTTTTTTGATGCTTGGAATATTAACAACTAGTGTACATTCATAAATGCTTTTATTTTGGTTCATCACTTCGCCTAATTGGCAAAGCAATGGAAAAGAAGGGCTTGAAGCTTCTAAAAAAATACTTACAGCTTTTAAAGAAGGCACAAAGCCTGATGCAATTTTTCCATCAACCCCTACTCTATTTTCAGTAAAATTTATTTCATCAAAAAGCAAAGACTGATCGAATGAGAATTGCTCTAAAATAATTCCTGAGGGAAAAAGTGTTTCAACTTTTAAAATAGCAGTTGAGTTTGATGATGTGATGTTATTGAAATTCATATTATTCTCCATTTAAAATTTAAAGTGTATCTTTAGAAAACACTAAAGTATAGAACTTGAAGAAACTGACAATTTATTCACGCTTCCACCATAGGTATACCATAATTTAATCAAGGGGCTTTGTCTTTGTGCGCGTGCTTCAGCACCCGGATCTTCAATCTGAATATAATAGCCGCTTGTTGAAATTTCATGGTCAATGTTTTTTCCAGCCTCTCTATTGAGCATGGCCTTTTGTGTTTCTGATAAACTTACATTACTTTCAATCACATTATTTTTTAATGCTTTTTTTATAGGATCATTCATCCAAGCCCTAATTAAAGCATAGCCTTTTTCTGTATACGGAGTTCGAGGCGATGAAGATAAACCGTCTAATAAAGCAACTTCAAGAGCATTGTTGAGCCAAATAGCATTCCAATAACTATCTATCCACTTGTAATCACCAAACATTTGCCCTGGATAATGAAAAATAAAATTATCGTTTCGAGTTGCATAATCACCAACAAAGTTCATGCCATTTGCAATGAGATTATTTGCATGCGATGAATTTTCAACCACTGCCATTAATCCATCTTGTGATTTAAATGCTGTATTTACTGTTGAATCAATATTATCCCAATCAATACTTGCTGCCAAACCCATCAAAAATACTGAATATTCTTGCCCTGTATATTGCCCTGCTACTGCAGATAAATTATTCTCTTTAATTGCATATGCTATTGTATTTGTGTTATTTATGCTATTTAGAAGCAGCGAATTATCAGTATCGGAATACAAGAAAAGATAGGCTGTGTTTTTTGATGTTGTAAAACGTGCAAGATCTAAAACTTCTTCTTTACTAGGTAGCCATGAAGTAGTGAAATTTACAAAGTTTTGCGTTTGCTCTAAAATCAATTCCATGTTTTCACTTGCTGTAAGAGCAGGTGAAGATTCAGATAACACAGCATTTTTTTCCTTTGTCAAACAAAGAACTTCAGCAAGAGTATTCGTTGCGTACGAAATATTTGAATGATTTTCACTGGTTGCAGAATCTTGGAAACAGTTTATCCTTATAGACTTATAAAGTGCTGAATATTCAACACTAAGTAAATTAGAAGAATCTTCCGGCATAGCATCTTTCATTGCATTTTCTAAGATACGAGCAAGGTCGCTATAACTTGAAATTGATGTAAAATCTAAAGAGCTTAAACTAATTTGGTTATTATTAATTGTAATCTCAAATTGCATATCAGTAAGATTTTTTAAATCATCAATACTCAAAAGAATTTCCCCACCCCTAAGCCATGCTGAAACTTCCTCATCTATATATCTTGCAATATACATAAGCCTTGGTTTTTTATAAGAATTTTTATAACCTAAAAAGTATTTTTCTGCTAGTGAAGCTTCAACGGAAAGCTCACCAAAATACAAAGCAACATCAAGCGGATCAACAAAAGCAAGAACCTGCTTGAAAGGGATTTTATCAGACTTTGACAACAAAAGACCATTAAATTCTAAGCTATTGCTTGCACTTTTTAAAAGTCTTGGGCTTACCTCAACAACTTGGCTGGCACTAATTGGCATATTTTTTCCTCTCCTTTACAGTTATTCAGTTGTTTTCAACACATCAATATTGTGAACAAAAGCTTCCACAGACGTAAATGAATCTATAGTTTTTATTTCACAATTCCAGTACGATAAGTAAAAATGAGACATAAGTGATTTTTGAAAAAGATTATTTTCATTTGGGCTTAAATTTTGGCTTATATCTTTCCAATCTTCCATAAATAAAGGACTAAGCTTGTGCAAAGAAAGAAAGCCCACTCCATCTTCGCTTATAAAACCTTGCTGTAGTTTTTGCGCTAGACTAAAAAGTCTATTCGTATTCTCTTCAAAAATCTCAACACCTATTTTCAACCTAATCAAAGTATATTCTTTTTGAAGAAAAGTTTTATCTTCTATTGTTTCAACACGTTGAAAAGTTCGACCTATACTTTCACTTTCAACAAGTGAAAATAGAATATATGCATGATTATTAGGATAATAGGCTTTATTTTGAAATTTTTGAACAACTTGGTCTTTTTCTAACTTTCCAAAGAAAACAAGAAAATCAAAAAATGAATTGAGGGCATCACTTAATCCCATTTCAGAATTTTCTTCTAATATATCGGTTTCATTCATTATATACTCCAGATTTATAATTGCTTTCTATGGAATAGGGTCATCAATAATTTTAATTTCCTTTGAACTTTGAAGGTAAGCTTTTACGCAGATATAGCCTTCTTTCAAGATTGTATCATAATAACTATCAATAATTTCAGTAATATACCAAAGGCTTTTGTCAAATCGTTCAATAATATCACCGCCTTTTTGAAAATTATTGTTCAGGGATGAAATTATAAGATCTGCCTGATTGAAATAAAATCTACGCATAGAAACTGATTGTGCTTTCCCAGAGCTATAGTTTATTTTTTCATAACCTTCTATCTGGCTAACCGTCTTTAATTCAATTTCTTTTTTATAAAAAGGTTCAAGCAACCCATTAATATTTTCTTGCCCGGCATATTGATAAAGCTTTACTTCTTCATAGCCTGTTGAAGATGAAATTATACTGTTTGCAAATTGGAACATCTTCATAATAACTCCTTTATGTTATATATCGAGCATAACTATTTTCTTGAGTTAATTGATGAAAAATTGCACCATATTGTGTTTGATTAAGCCATTGAGAGCTTTCTTTAGATAATGATAAACTATCAAAACCGATACTTACACTACCTGCTTGCGCTGCTTCAACATTTCCCACTATATCA
>CAYJHJ010000096.1:5372-5648 GCA_964370095.1 uncultured Desulfovibrionaceae bacterium
TGAATGAGCACTTTTAATTTTTCCGCTATTAACATCTGAAAATTCAGGATTATTTTCAACAAAACTCTCTACTTCAAACATAAATACCTCTTTTACTAACTAAATTTCCTTATCAGGTTTTGATAAAGTAGTATTCACATTCACCTGCTCTAAGCCATTGCTTTGCAACTTTTGCTCTTTAGCTTGATCTTTGCCATATTCGATTGTTTTTGAGGCAAAAATTCTATTGCTTTTGAATAAAGGCATAGATGAATAAAGCTTTTGAATTTCATTCCA
>CAYJHJ010000097.1:0-5550 GCA_964370095.1 uncultured Desulfovibrionaceae bacterium
TTAAGAATTGGACGATCCCAACCGTCACCAAGGTTTGTTGGGAAGGTGATAAGACCTGTGATGCGGTTTTTGCCTTTCACGTCTTTATGTGTAAGAACTTTTACAACGCCAGGCATTTTTTCGGCTTCAGAAGTGTCAATACCTTTGATGTTTGCGTGAGAAACTTTTGCTTGAACCATAGCAATATGTAAGGTATCCGCAGGAAGTTTTTGACCTAAGTCAGCACCATAATCTAAAAGACCTGTAACTTTACGTTCAGCTGTTGGACGAGGATATTTGCTGCCCCATACTGAACCTTCAACTGCAGGAGTTTCAAGGCTTGATAAAGGAGCATCGCCACGCATAACTGCAGCAGCAGCCATAACAGCATCAACTAAAGGAATATAACCTGTGCAGCGGCATACGTTACGGTGTTTTTGGAACCATTCACGAACTTCTTCACGAGTTGGTTTTACATTTTCTGTCAACAATTGTTTAGCAGAAACAATAAAACCAGGTGAACAGAAACCACATTGAGCTGCGCCGTATTTAATCCAAGCTTGCTGAATAACATCTAAGTTGCCTGGTTGTCCAATACCTTCGATAGTTGTGATTTGTGCATTATCAGCTACTTTTTCAAGTTTAATGATACATGATCTTGTAACTTTACCATTCACAATAACTGAACACGCACCACATTGGCCTTCACCACAACCAACTTTAGTTCCTGTCAAACCTAAGGTTTCACGAAGAACGGTTGATAAAGGGGAAGAACCATCAGCAAGGATATTACGTTCAACTCCGTTTACAAAAATAGTCTTTTGAATCATCTCAACACTCCTTTCTAGCGTTTTATTCTTTATTCATATATTTGGGTAATTATTTATATATGAACAATTTATATGTAAGCCACTCTACTTCACAATAAAGTAATCGAATGACATTAATATACTTTTTTAAATACACTTACCAAATGAACAAATAGGGTAATGGCAAACAGGGCAAGACTCACACAAGCCACCATGGGCAAGTGAAAGAATATCATGCTTTGTCATACGAATTCCAGCCAAAAGTTTTGGCATTACCAAATCAAAAATGCTTGCTCTATGATACATTACACAGCCGGGAAGCCCAACTATAGGAACAGAACCTTTATAGGCAAGCATAAACATCGCACCGGGGAAAATTGGCGCACCATAGCTTATTACCTCTGTTGCTACTTTAGAAATAGCGGCAGGTGTTTTGTCATCGGGGTCAACACTCATTCCGCCTGTAAGAGCAATAAAATCTGCCCCTTTTTCCAAGGCTTCTTCAACAGCTTCAACTGCCATAGATGTTTCATCCGAAACAATTTTTGTGAAATGAATAGGACAATTCCACGAAGCAAATTTCTTTTTTAAAACTGGTGTAAAAGCATCTTCAATTCTACCGTGATATACTTCACTTCCAGTAACAATTATTGCAACTTTAAAAGATTTGAAAGGCATTACAGAAAATAAACTTTCAGTATTTTGGCAACATTCGCTTACAGAAGAAAGCAAGTCTTTGTGCACAGCAAGAGGAATAACCCTTGTGCCGCCAACAATTTTACCTTTTGCTACTTCTTGCATGCTATGAGAGGTTGCAATAGCAACTTCAGGAATAGAGTTTAGTTTATTTAGCAAAGGCACATTGATTTTTAATAAACCTTGCTCTTTTGCTTTAAAATTTATTCTGCCTTCTTTTGGCTCGCCGTATTCGATATTTGCTCCTGCTACGGATTTTGCAATATGATAAGCAGCATCATCTTCATGCACAAGCTCTTCATCTTCTTCCCACACATAAAGATGTTCTTTGCCTATACGAAGCAAGTGTTCCACATCTTCTTGTCTAACAACATGCCCACGCTTAAAAGCAACACCTTTAAACTTATCAGGAGTTATTTCAGTAATATCATGGCTTAAGGTTAGTCCCACAGCTTCTTGAACCGGTATACTCTTCATACAAAACCTTACATAGAAAATCAAAAAAGTTAACAAAAACAAAACTTAAGGCTAAAGAGGCACAGATGAAATCCATCAAAACATTTTCAAGGTTTTGTTAAAAAAATCTCAGCAAATGAGAGTATGAAGGAAATCATATTTGTGAAGATAGCACAAGCTTAAGTTTTTGTCAACATTGTTTATTCAGACAAAATCTTCGCTATGAAAAATCCATTCTCATCTTTCATAGCACATTTTTATTGTTATTTGCTTTAACTAAAGTTTCATAAAAACAGAAAAAATTTAGAATAAAGACTTGACAAAAGCCCTTCTTGTGGTGCTAAATCAAATAAAGCTTTGATAACTATTTGAGGAAATTATGCCACAATTTTTATATGACAAGTCAATACAAGAAATAAGAGAGCAGTATCAAAAGATTATCAAGCTCAAGGAGTTTGGGCTAAAAACTTGCCTGCCCTCCTCTTGTGAGAACGAAAAAGAAAATATTTTAGGTTATTCAAATTATGATTTTCAAAAAGCCCCAAAAGAGGCAGACCTTGCACTTGGCTGTGCAAACCCTAAGGCTTATGCACATTATCAAGAGGGGCAAATCGTCTTAGATTTAGGCTGTGGTGCTGGCTTTGACTGTTTTTTGGCTTCACATGAAGTAGGGGCAAAAGGCAAGGTTATAGGCGTTGATATGATGCATGAAATGATTTCAAAAGCAAGAGAGATTGCCTATAAATATAAGTATTCAAATGTTGAATTTCGTTTAGGTGAAATTGAACATTTGCCTGTAGAAAACAATAGCATTGATATTGTTATTTCAAATTGCGTATTAAATCTTTCACCAAACAAAGAGCAGGTTATAAAAGAATGTAAACGAGTTATGAAAACAAGTGCAAAATTTATTATCTTTGATATTCTGTTAGATGATGAATTTAGTTTAAGCCTAAAGCAAAAACTGCAAACTATTCCTCAAGCCTCTTGCATAAAAAGCGCAATTACTGTTTCTGAAATGAAAAGCCTTTTAGAAAAAGAAAAATTTCAAAATATTTTCATAAAAACCGTTCCTAAAAGCAAAGAAATTATTCATAGCTGGCTTAAAGAAGCATCTTTTGCTTTCAATGATAACATTTATTCAGCAATGATTTGCGCAAACCTTATGTGATAGCCATTAAAAAATACTATGTTAAATTTTATAAATATTTCTCAATCATTTTTCCCTTTTATAAAAACCATTAAAGGGTATAGCAAAGAAAAGGCTAAGGCTGATTTTCTTGCAGGTTTGACTGTTGCAATTGTTGCCTCACCCCAATCAATGGCTTATGCAATGATTGCAGGAGTTGCCCCTGTTTATGGACTTTATGCCTCAATTCTACCGGTTATCATAGCTGCTTTATTTGGCTCTTCACGCTTTCATACAGCCGGGCCGACAAATGCTGTGGCTCTTGTGGCATATACTTCATTATTACAATGTTTTATTGGCGGTGTGGCTGTGGGAACATTGCCTGAAGAGCTTAGGCTGCCCTTTATGTTTATGCTTTCTATTTTAACGGGTATAATTCAACTTTTCTTAGGCATTTCACGCCTTGGCCATCTGGCAAATTTTATTTCACACTCAGTTTTGCTTGCTTTTACAACCGGTGCTTCGCTTCTTATTGTTATTGGCCAAATGAAGAATTTTTTCGGGCTTGATTTCAATTCTTCTGCAAGCACGATTGAGCTTCTTCATCAAATTACATTACATATAAAATTTTTAAACCCATATACTCTGTGCACAAGTATATTAACCATGTTTTTTGCTCTTTTACTCAGAAAATTATACCCTAAGGCCCCTTATGCTTTATTTTCACTCATACTTATAAGTCTTATTGCTTATATTTTTGATTTTCAAAAACATGGCGTAGTTATGAGCCCGCAAGTTCCCTTTGGTTTGCCACCTCTTTTCTTGCCGAATCTTGAGCATATCACCTCTATACCCGAACTTTTCTTCCCTGCTTTGGCAGTGGCTTTAATAGCTTCTGTCAGCTCTATTGCGATAGGTAAAAACCTTGCCCATGTGAAAGGAGATTATTTCAATGCAAATCAAGAACTTATAGGCCAAGGTTTGGGAAATATCAGTGCAGGTTTTTCTTCTGCAATCCCGGGTGGCGGTTCATTTTCACGCTCAGCAGTCAACTATAGTGCAAATGCACAAACACGCTTTGCCGCTGCTTTTTCAGGTGTTTTGACCTTAGCCTTTCTTCTTTTGGCCGGCCCTTTTGTTGCCTACATTCCTGTTTCGGCATTATCTGCCCTTTTATTGCTGATTTGCCTAAGCATGATAGATAAAAATGATATACGTTTTGTAATGCGAAGCTCGCAAAGTGAGTGCTTTGTCTTTTTATCAACACTTGCTTCGGTTTTTATTTTTGGTCTAGAGCGTGCTATTTTTATTGGAGTGTTTCTTTCTCTTTGCCTTTTTATCAAAAAACAAAGTGAGCAGTCCTTTCATCTTTTAGAAAAAGAAATGATACCGGTTGAGCACGATCACCCACTTTTTGAAAGCAAAAACCTTCATATTTTCTGTTTTGAAGGGCCTTTGTTCTTTGGTTCTGTTGGGGAACTAGAAAAAAATCTTAAATATATTGAAGAATTAGAAAATGCAACAGACGCAGTTATTATTCTTCATATGAATAGAGTGAATATGATTGATGCAAGCTCTGCCTATGAATTACAGCTTTTTCTTGCACGCATGGCAAAGGTTAACGCCAGTATTATTATCTGCTCTTCAGCTCCTCAAGTGCACATTGCACTTGAAAAAAGCGGAGTTTTAGAACAAACTAAAACACCGCACGTCAAAAACATGAAAGCAGCTTTTGATATTGCCGAAAAACTTCTTGAAAAGAAAATGAATGAAGAATAATCAACTGTAAGCTTTTTCCAAATTCAAAAGTGTAATTTTCATATCAATTCCACCACCATAGCCCACAAGTTTACCATTAGCTCCTATCACTCTGTGGCAAGGAACAGCAATCGTTATCGGATTTTTATTATTAGCCATTCCAACAGCTCTTGAAGCCTTGCTGTTTCCAACTGCTTCAGCTATCTCTTTGTAGGAGCGGGTTTCGCCATAAGGGATATCACACAAAGCCTGCCAAACTTTTTTTTGAAAATCAGTCCCTCTCAATTTATATTTGAAAGTAAAATCTTTTCTTTTTCCTTGAAAATATTCCAAAAGTTCTCGATTAACATTTTCTGTCAATGAATTTTTCAATCCAAAATCTTCAATTATTTCATTTTCTTTTAAATGAACTCTTTTAATACTCAAAACATAATCGTCTTTATATTCTATTTTTATATAAATCGTATCATAAAGATAAATTGCAAAATTTTCCATATCTCAGTCCTATTTTATTAAAAAAGTTCTTCTTCCAAGACTGTGCAAATGCAATGATAGATAGGAAGGTGCAGCTCTTGAATATGCGGAGTTACATCTGAATTGATGCGTATTTCAACGTCAAGCAAGGCAGCCATTTCGCCCCCTGTTTTTCCGCTTAAACCTAAAGTTTTGCAATTTATTGCTTTTGCCACATAAAGTGCATTATTTACATTTTTTGAATTGCCT
>CAYJHJ010000098.1:0-1985 GCA_964370095.1 uncultured Desulfovibrionaceae bacterium
GTTCGCTAAAGATTTATTCGCTTACGCTCTTACTTCTTAATTGGATTATTAGCTAAAGAAGAATTGAAATATTTACTTATCTTGGTTACTTCCTCACCTATCCAAGGAGGAACGGCAAAGGTTTCGTCTATACTTTTTAATTCGATTTCTGCAACTATTAAGCCTTCATTAGCACCTAGAAATTCATCAATTTCCCAAATATGTCCTTGGTTTTCAATCTTATAACGTGTTTTTTCAATGCATGTTAAATGTGCCTGTTCGTCAAGTGTTCTAAAAAGTTCCAAAGCATGCTCTAAAGGAATTTCATATTCAAATTCATCCCTTGAAATAGTTTTTGAACGCGTTTTTATTGTAAGATATGCTTTTTCATCTGCCAACCTTAAACGCACAACACCCCATTCCGCGTTTTGCAAATATGTCTGCTTAAGTTTTATACCTTTTATATTTCTTTCCTTCACTATTTCACGCCAAGAGTCGTCTTTAAGCAAAAACTTTCTTTCAATTTCTTTAGGCATAAAAAACTCCTTTGATAAACTTAAAATAGTAAAAGCAAATTCTTTCTTACAATTTGAGCAAAGCGAAAAAAGCTCTAGCGAACGCAGCAAGAACCACGCTTCTTTCAAGTGAGGATTTTGTGTTAAAAACCAAAATCTCTCTTATAAAAAAGGCAATCCGAAGACTGCCTTTTTTATTTTTATATATTCTTTACAACTAATTCACCCATCTCAGTGGTTGAGACCAATTTCTTGCCCTCTTCCATAATATCTTGCGTGCGATAGCCATCTTGTAAGACTTTTTGCACAGCCTTATCAATACATAAAGCCTCTTCTTCAAGATTAAACGAATATTTGAACATCATTGAAATCGAAAGAATAGTAGCAAGAGGGTTTGCCAAATTTTTTCCTGCAATATCAGGTGCTGAACCATGAATTGGCTCATACAAAGCAGGACCTGATGCACCCATTGAAGCTGATGGCAACATTCCGATAGACCCTGTAATAACAGCCGCCTCATCTGATAAAATATCACCAAACAAGTTGCCTGTAACGATAGTATCGAATTGATTAGGATTACGCACTAACTGCATAGCTGCATTATCCACATACATATGAGTAAGTTCAACTTCTGGGTAATCTTTAGCAACTTCTAAAACAACTTCACGCCACAATCTTGAAACATCAAGCACATTTGCTTTTTCAACTGAGCAAAGACGTTTAGTACGTTTTTTTGCTGTTTCAAAAGCAACAATAGCAATACGACGAACTTCATCTTCATCATAAACCATTGTATTATAACCAACTCTTTTACCATCGCGAACTTCAACTCCTGAAGGTTTTCCAAAATAAATACCGCCAGTAAGTTCACGGATAACCATAATATCAAGGCCATCTTTCACAATATCGGGGCGAAGAAGGCAAGCACCTGCAAGTTCAGGATATAAAACAGCAGGACGAAGATTTGCAAATAAAGCCAATTCTTTTCTGATGCCTAAAAGCCCACGTTCAGGGCGGATTGAGGGGTCTATATTATCCCATTTTTCACCGCCAACAGCACCAAGTAAAACAGCATCTGCATTTTTACATTTATCAATGGTTTCTTGCGGAAGCGGCACACCGTCTGTGTCAATCGCAATTCCGCCAATACGAGCTTCATCAACTTCAAAAGTATGATTGTATTTTTTTGCAATCGCATCTAAAACAAGCAAAGCCTGTTTTGTAATCTCAGGGCCAATGCCATCACCCGGCATTACACATATTTTTTTGTTCATTATTAATTTCCTAATTTTTCTTTAACATAGGGAACTAAGCCGCCCTTATACATTATTATAAAGATTTTGGGCTGTGCCACAAAATCCTCGCTCACAAGAAATGTCATTCTTGTTTCGCTCGCTAAAGACTTATTCGCTTCGCTCTTACGCCAAGGGGCTAAGCTAATTTTTCTTTAACATAGGGAACTAAGCCGCCCTTATACATTATTATAAAGAT
>CAYJHJ010000098.1:2085-5452 GCA_964370095.1 uncultured Desulfovibrionaceae bacterium
GACTTATTCGCTTCGCTCTTACGCCAAGGGGCTAAGCTAATTTTTCTTTAACATAAGGAACTAAACCGCCCTTGTCTAACAATTCCTGCATTGATGGAGGAAGAGTTGGAATTGCGTATTCTTTTCCTGTTGTTAAATTTTTAATTATACCTTTAGTTGTATCAACTTCTACTTCATTACCGTCTTGAAAGCCTTTATAATCATCGCCGACTTCCAAAAGCAAAAGCCCCATATTAAAAGCATTGCGATAGAAAATTCTTGCAAATGAATGTGCTATAACCAAAGGCATGCCTGCACCTAAAATTGCAACAGGTGCATGTTCACGGCTTGAACCGCAACCAAAGTTTTTCCCGGCAACAATAAAGTCGCCATCGCTTACACGCTTGACCCAGCCCTCTTCAAGCCCTTCCATACAATTTGAACCAAGCACTTTTGTATCGGTAGAAACCAAGAAACGAGCAGGTATAATCGCATCTGTATCTATATGATCACCAACAATATGAGTTTTACCTTTATAATACATATGTAAATCCTTTCTGGCTTATTAAATTTTGTTTGGGTTTGTGATAATACCTGTAATTGCTGAGGCAGCCGCAACAGAAGCATTTGATAGATAAACAAATGATTTCAATGAACCCATGCGGCCTTTAAAATTACGGTTTGTAGTTGCAATGGCAACTTCACCGTCAGCCAAAATCCCCATATGCCCACCAAGGCAAGGGCCACAAGTTGCAGGGCCAACAATACAGCCTGCATCCATAAAGATTGAAATAAGCCCTTCATCTAAAGCCATCTTCCAAATTGTTGGTGTGGCAGGCAAGATAATACAGCGAACTTTTTTATCAACTTTTTGCCCTTTTAGCACTTCTGCAGCATAGCGTAAATCTGAAATACGGCCATTTGTACAAGAGCCAATCACAACTTGATGAACAGCAATATCTTTCACTTCATCAACATCTTTTACATTATCAGGAAGATGCGGGCAAGCCACAACAGGATTCATACTTGAAACATCAAATTTCACATGCTGCTCGTAAGTTGCGCCTTCATCAGCTTTTAAAATTGTATTGTTAGGGCGTTTATGTGCTTTGCCGTATTCAATAGTTTTATCATCAGAAGCAAAAAGCCCAACTTTTCCGCCGGCTTCAATAGCCATGTTTGCAATTGAAAGCCTTTGCTCTACTTCAAGGTTATCAATAGTATCGCCATCAAATTCCAAAGCTTTATATAAAGCTCCATCAACGCCGATTTTTCCAATCAAAGAAAGCATTAAATCTTTACCTTGCACATATTTTGGCAAAGTTCCGTTATAAGTTACGCGTATAGTTGGCGGAACTTTAAACCAAGTTTCACCCAAAGCCATTCCACCTGCTATATCTGTTGAACCCATACCTGTAGCAAAAGCTCCAAGCCCACCATATGTACAAGTATGACTATCCGCACCTATAACGATATCGCCTGAGCCCACCAAACCTTGTTCAGGCAAAAGAGCATGCTCAACGCCGCAATCTCCGCCTTCGTAATAGTGAGTGATGCCCATTTCTTCGGCAAACTTTCTTGTTACAAGGACTTGATTGGCGGAATCGATATCTTTTTGTGGGGTGAAGTGATCCATGACAAGGGCAACCTTGTCTTTATCGAAAACTTTTTTTGCTCCCATGTTTCTGAAGGACTTGATAGCAAGGGGTGCTGTAATGTCATTTGCAAGCACGAGGTCCACTTTGCATTGCACAATTTGTCCTGCTTCTTTGATGGTATCTTGCGTGTGAGCTTGTAAGATTTTTTCTGCAAGTGTAAAAGCCATAAAACATTCTCCTTAAAATAAAACTGAATCATTAATCTTTAGAATCTCTTTCTTTCTTCACAAGGCGATTTAAGGCATCAATATAAGCGATTGCTGAAGCTTTGATAATATCGGGATCAGCTCCCTTACCAGTTGTTGACAGACCTTGGTCTATAATATTCACAGTAACTTCGCCTTGTGCATCAGTTCCACCTGTAATTGCATTAACCGTATATTTTTCCAAGACAGGGCTACGCTCCGTCAAATGGGAAATAACATTTAAAGCCGCATCAACCGGTCCTGCACCAAAACCTGCATATTTTTTTATGCTGTTGTTTATTTGCAAGGCAATCGCCGCTGTTGCGGGAAGTTCGCCAGAACCTGACTGAACAGAAAGAGATATAAGTTTATATGTATCTGGAACACGATAAATTTCGCCCATGATAAGGGATTCAATATCTTCATCGTGTATCACTTTTTTCTTGTCAGCCAAAACTTTTATGGCCGCAAAAATTGTTTCTAATTTCTCATCATCAAAAGTATAGCCCAAAGCTTCAAGTTTTGAACGAACTGCATTTCTGCCTGAATGTTTTCCTATAACAAGTTCAGAAGTGGTTCTGCCAATTGATTGAGGTGTCATTATTTCATAGGTTTCACGGTTTTTAAGCATACCGTCTTGGTGCACACCTGATTCATGGGCAAAAGCATTTCCACCAACAATAGCTTTGTTAGCAGGAATCGGGCGGCCGATAATCAAGGAAAGTAAACGGCAGGCAGGATAAAGCTGTTCTGTAATGATATTAGTAGTAAAAGGATAAATATCATTACGAATTTTCATGGCAACCACCAATTCTTCAAGTGCTGCATTGCCTGCTCTTTCACCAATTCCGCACAGCGTTACTTCTGCTTGCCTTGCACCCGCTTGAATAGCAGCTAAGGTGTTTGCAACGCCAAGACCTAAATCATTGTGGCAATGCACAGAAAAAATTGCTTTATCAGAATTTGGAGTATTGTCGATTACATATTTTACTAATTGCCCATAATTATCAGGGCTTGCATAGCCGACTGTATCAGGGATATTTATAGTGGTTGCGCCAGCGTCAATAACTGCTGTAAAAAGTTCCACAAGAAAATCTTTATCTGAGCGTGAAGCATCTTCAGCAGAAAATTCGACATTTGAAGTGTATTTACATGCGTGCTTTACCCCTGCAACAGCCATTTTTAGCACTTCTTCGGGGGTTTTGCGAAGTTTATACTCCATGTGAATAGGTGAAGAAGCAAGAAAAGTGTGAATTCTTGGGTGTTTTGCACCTTTAATCGCTTCCCATGTTTTATCTATATCGCTTGGAACACAACGGGCAAGGCCTGCAACTTCAGCTTTTTTCAAGGATTTTGCAATAGCTTGCACAGCTTCAAAATCACCGCTGCTTGAAGCAGGAAAACCGGCTTCAATAATATCAACACCAAGATTTTCCAGTTGAGCAGCCAGACGTAATTTCTCCTGCAAGTTCATTGTTGCACCGGGGCTCTGTTCGCCATCTCTCAAGGTAGTATCAAAAATTTTAATTACGTCCATTTTAATCA
>CAYJHJ010000099.1:0-5428 GCA_964370095.1 uncultured Desulfovibrionaceae bacterium
TTGAATGGCGTCCCCAAGGGGGTTTGAACCCCTGTTACCGCCGTGAAAGGGCGATGTCCTAGGCCACTAGACGATGGGGACGAATCGTGTTCAAGATAAATACAAAATAGAGCGGCTCTTGTCAAGCATTTTTTTATAAAAAAATAATTTTTTTATAATGTGCGATAGAAAAGAGATTTGGTGAAATAAATATAATAAAGCCAATAAAGTTTATTTAAAAGCCAAAAAAAGCTTTTCTAAAAAAATACGCTAACTATACAATAGATTAATAATAAACTGATCAGTTTTATGTTTAGATTAGTTTGCTTTATTAAATATTATCATTTGAAATTCATCAAAAAGCCTTGCAGTATAATATGTTTTTTGCTAATCAAAAAAAAATCAGCTATTTTTTCTGAAATGCTGACTTGTTTATAACATACTAATTAATAAGGAGATTATGATGAAAAAGATAATTGTTTTTCTTTGCATGCTTTGTCTTTTTTTGAGCCATGAAAGAAAGCTTAAAGCGGAAACCAACATTGATGTCAGCGGTAAATTTATCATGACAGGAATAGGAGCAAATAATTTAGATAATCTTAGCAACAATACATTTACTTCTGATAAATCAGCTACTTTTGATGTGTTGACACGTATTGACTTGAGTTTAACAATCACTCAATCAGAAAATCTTTCCGCACATCTTCGTTTGCAAGCACCGGCACAAGAAATTTGGGGGAATAATTCCTTTGCAGTGGGTGGCGGAGCACTTGGTGAAGAGCTTATTCTAAAGCAAGCTTATATAGATTGGTTTATTCCTACTACTAATATAAAGTTTCGCCTTGGAATGCAACCATTTGAGCTGAATTCAACACTCGGTTCAGCAATAATCAGCGATCCTGCTGCCGGTGCAAGCCTTTTTATGCCCATTGATCAAAATATCAACCTTTCACTGCATTGGTTTAGAATTAATTCAGATTTAAGTTTAGATTCATATACAAACGATATTTTTGCTTTAAAAGTTCCTATGGATTTTGATAAAATAAGTATAACTCCTTGGTTTTTATATGGTATTGCAGGGAATGATTTTTTGCAAAGTCAAGCTGTTGATGGTTTTATCAGTAATCCGCAAACACTTTATGGAAAAGAAAACTTGTGGCTTGGATTTAATTCAGAGCTAAATATCCTACATTCTTTTACCCTTGAACTTGGCTTTACTTACGCTTCAAGTGATGATATCATAAATCCATACGATGCTTACAGCTCAAAGAATGCACAATTTGCTAACCTTGGAAAGTTTAAGAGCAAAGGCTGGCTGGTAGATGGTGCAATTTCTTATAATGGAAAGCATGGCATACCAAAACTTTTTGCTTGGTATGCTTCAGGTGATGGCGACAATGTGCTTCAAGATAAAGAGTTAGGGCGTATT
Source organism: uncultured Desulfovibrionaceae bacterium (assembly GCA_964370095.1). Lineage (GTDB taxonomy): Bacteria > Desulfobacterota > Desulfovibrionia > Desulfovibrionales > Desulfovibrionaceae > CAYJAZ01. Next base: position 1,409 of record CAYJHJ010000099.1, read on the forward strand.
CCTTTAATTGCTTCAGGTTGGATTGATTCAACTTCTGCTTTCTTTACGCAAAGTGATGACGATTTTTTGTTTAATGCAAATGTGCTTTCACCAACCGGAACATGGGCAATAGGCTTGGCTTATGACGGTTTACAGCCAATAACCGACTTGAATATGGGTGGGCATGTTATGTTTATTCAAGGTACAAACGATACAAAAAATATTGAATTATTACAAAATTTTTCCACTAAATACCTCACAAAAAACGATAGCATTTGGGAATTTGCAATTTATGCTATCTATGATATATATAAACACCTTCAAGTTTCAGCAGGCTTTAATTATTTGATTTCAGACTTAGATTCAGCTTGGAACGGAATTATAGAAAAAAATGCCTATAGAGCATACTTGGGGGTGGAGTATACATTTTAATTCACTTTATTTTTGGGAAGAGCAGAATGAATGATTTAGAAATTTTTAAAGAAAAAGCAGAATTTGTTGCTTGCAAACTATTTGAATGTAAAACAACAGAAGATGCTTTTTCTTATATTATTTCAATAGCAAAAGAAAAATCACCTTGTGAGCTATTTGATGAAGAAGATGTAAAGAAAGGTCCTCTTAGCAAAAACGGTTTGCCTACAAGGGCAAAACCTCTTATCGCAGTGCCTGATTTTAGCGATAGTCAATATAAAATATTTGATGAGCTTTGCAAAAGCCAAGGTATTGACTGTGTGCAAAGAAATTTAAGAAAGCACTTGGCAGGAATTGATATAGGCATTACCAAAGCAAAATTAGCGGTGGCTGAAACAGGCTCTTGCCTTATTGATACAACAAATGATGATATTCGCCTTGCCACCATGATTGCTGAAGTGCATGTGATTCTTCTTGAAAAATCACAAATCAAACCTACTCTTTTATCAGTTGCCGATGATTTGAGAAAGATAATGAGTGAAAATCTTTCAAGCAATTCTTTATTTGTAACCGGGCCAAGCAGAACTTCTGATATTGAAAGAGTGGTTGCTGTTGGGGTTCATGGCCCTTTAGAAGTTCATATAATCTTTTTGGAGTCATAAATGCACGAAACACCTAAAAATAAAAAAGAATATAAAGAACACATAGATCAAGCTTTGAAAGATATTTATCTGCACAAAACCTTAGATAAATTTGCAATAGAATATAAAATAAGCCGTGATAAAGCAATTTCTTCTGTGCCTTTTGATAAATGCGTACAAGCAGTTGCAGATACAAAAGATTACTGTGCCAAACACTTGGAAGAATTATATCAACAGTTTAAAATAGAAGCAGAAAAGCGTGGGGCTGTGGTTCATTTTGCAAAAGATGCTTTTGAAGCAAATGAACTTGTTGCTGAAATTGCTAAAAAGAAAAGAGCAAAAAGTATAATTAAATCAAAGTCAATGACTGCTGAAGAAACTGAGCTCAATAAATATTTATATACAAATTCAGGTTTAGACGGCCTTGAAATAGTTGAAACTGATTTAGGTGAGTGGATAATTCAATTAAGAAATGAAGGCCCTTCACATATGGTTTTGCCTGCCATTCATCTTTCACGCTATCAAATTGCGGAAGATTTTGGTAAAGTTACGAACAAGAATTATGATCCGGAAGATGTGCAAAAACTTGTAAAAGTTGCTCGTGTAGAGCTTAGAAGAAAATTCCATGAAGCACAAATCGGCATAAGCGGAGCAAATTTCTGCATAGCCGAGAATGGTACTTTTGGACTTGTTACAAATGAAGGCAATGCAAAAATGGTTGCCACTTTGCCAAGAACTCATATAGTTTTGGCAGGTTTAGACAAGCTTGTGCCCGATATAGAGGCTGCTCTCAATGCAGCAACCGTTCTTCCAAGAAATGCTACAGGGCAAAACCTTACAGCGAATCTCAGTTTTGTGAATGGTTTGACTGATCATGATTTTGTTGGCGAAGATGAAGAAAAGAAAGAATTACATATTATTTTTCTTGATAATGGCAGGGCAGAACTTGCCAATGACCCCTTGTTTTCACAGATCTTTCGTTGTGTTCGCTGTGGTGCTTGTGCAAATGTTTGCCCTATTTATCGTATGGTGGGTGGGCATAGAATGGGTTATATTTACATAGGTGCAATAGGTCTTATTCTTACCTATTTCTTTCATGATAAAGAAAAGGCTGCCTTTTTATCGCAAAATTGCATTGGCTGTGAAGCTTGCAAAGACGTATGTGCAGGTGGCATTGATTTGCCAAATCTTATCAATGAAATTCGCTCACGCTGTCAAGAAGAGTTTGGCAAGCCTGCAATAAGCAGTTTTGCTTCAAAACTTATGCAAAACAGAAAATTATTCCACGCATTTTTAAAAACAGCTCGTCTTGGGCAAAAGCCTTTTGTAGGGCATGATAAATTTATAAGGCATTTGCCTGATTTTATTTTAGGAAAGCATCAATTCAAGGCTCTTCCAAGCATTGCCCCCAAAGCTTTTCGTGAAATGTGGGAAGAAAGGCTGAAATATAGTTTTAAAAAACCTGAAAAGAAAGTGGCTATCTTTGCCGGCTGCGTACAAGACTTTGTTTACCCTGAACAATTAGAGGCCTTAGTAAAGATTATGCGGGCAAAAAATATTCAGCTTGATTTCCCTGTTGAGCAGAATTGTTGCGGCCTGCCTTTACACATGCTTTGTGAAAATGAAACAGCAAAAGAAATTGCAAAAAAGAATATAGCTGCCTTTAATATAAATGATTATGATGCTATTGTAACTTTATGTGCAAGTTGTGCTTCACATCTAAAGCATGGATATGTGAAATATCTTGGAGGTATGGCACAGGGATTTAGCGAAAGAATATATGATTTCAGCTCTTTTATGGTTGATTTTGTTAAAGTTTCTTCTGCTGATTTTAACAAAAGTTTTGAAAATGTGGCACTTCATCTTGCTTGCCATCAATGCAGAGGGCTTGGCGTTGTGGAAGCACCACGCACCTTGATTAATTATGCCGCAAACTATACAAAAAGTTTAGAAGAAGAAGTTTGCTGTGGTTTTGGTGGCACTTATTCAGCAAAGTTTCCTGAAATTTCAGCAAAGATTTTAGATAATAAATTGAAAAACATAAAAAATTCTAAGGCAAGCAGGATAGTGATGGATTGCCCGGGTTGCGTTATGCAAATTCGTGGTGGCACACATAAAGCCAATGAGTCTATCAAAGTATCTCATATAGCAGAGCTTTTGGCAGAGCAAATAAATGCAAAATAGGCTTTTATAAATGCTCTTTCAATACCATCTTATCTATATATATGATAAATTTTCTTTGCTTGCAAATTTGAACAATTTAGGCTATAAGGACTAAGGTTTTTAAGCAGGTGAAGCTATTTTATTAGGTTTAAAGCTGTTTTTACGCTTAGAAATGAGTAAGGACTAAGACGAGGTATTGAATGTTTGCATTTATTATTAGAAGAGTAATCCAAGCAATTTTGGCTTTAATGGTCATCAGTGTGATTGCTTTTGGAATCAAATACTCTTTTGGCGACCCTGTTCGTGAGATGGTGGGCGTTTCTGTTTCAGTGGCAGAGCGTGAAGCACTCCGTGATGAGCTTGGGCTGAACGACCCTATGGTTGTGCAATGGTGGAGATTTCTCACACAAGCTGTTCAGGGCGATTTTGGAACTTCTTATATCTATAGAAGACCGGCTATTGATATTATTTTAGAAAAAGCACCGGCTACTTTAGAACTTGTTTTATTGTCTACTCTTTTGATTATAATAACCTGTATACCCGCCGGGGTGTATTGTGCTATAAAACAAAAAACTGTGTTATCTCGATTGATTATGGCTGTTTCAGTGATAGGGGTTTCTATTCCAATCTATCTAATAGCTATTGTATTTATTATGTTTTTTGCTATTGACTTGGGTTGGTTGCCTGCTTATGGCAGAGGGCCAACTGCTATGCTTGGCGCTTGGGAAACAAATTTAGCTTCATGGGGGGCTTTTAAACATATAATTCTTCCTACTGTCTGCTTGACAATTATTATGCTTCCTTTATTTATCCGCCTTATTCGTGC
>CAYJHJ010000100.1:0-4047 GCA_964370095.1 uncultured Desulfovibrionaceae bacterium
CTTCCAAAACAAATAATTCTTCCAAAACAAATAATTCTTCCAAAACAAATAATTCTTCCAAAACAAATAATTCACCTGAAACATGTGAAACTCAAGAATTAAATATTCTTCAATCTATAAAAAGTTATTACAAGTATTTTGCTTATCGCTTTGTAATGCTTTATACAAGTATAATTCTTGTGTGTAGCAATTTGCCTATTCTTTATACATTTTTTTCGGAAAACAAAAAGCATAGGCTACGCCAGAGACTTTCTATTTATAGTGCAAGAATTAATAAAAAAAATGATAATTTTGACTAGAGCAAATTCAACACTTCTAGCGGCAGCACCAGTTATTAAGATGAGTTTTATTTTTCTTTGTGATTAATAAAGTTTTTTATTTCCTCATTTAGAAGTAAAGTGAATTTTTTTGCGCCTTCAGCTGAAAGATGATCGGGATCATAAAAATAAATTTCATCAATAAAATCGTATTGTTCGCCTTTTAGATAATTAAAATATGGAATACCATATTTTTTTGATAAGCTTTCATTATATTCAATAAAGCTCTCAAGTAATTTTTTATCAATGTATTGCAAATATTCGCTGTGAACAGGTAAAGTAACAAAGAAAACAGATAAATTATTTTCAAAACAAAAACTGATTAATTCTTCCAAAGCTTTTGGAACATCTTCATATTTTTCGCTTATATAGGGGAGATGCCTTTTTGAAGCACCTTCTGCAGCCTTTTTAAACCTCTCTTCCGAGAGTTTTTCTATAGCGGGCATAAAACCATTTTTCTCAATTACTTCTTCATACTCATTTGTATGAAAATCAAACATTTTTTCTAAGCCGATGTGGGCTATTCTTAATGAGTCAAGCAATTCTATTTTATCTTTTGATAATTCTTGAAAATGCTTTGGTTCTTTGATAGGTGTATAGAATTTATAGCTTGGACGAAGCTTTTCGGGGGTGAGTAAATAATGGCTGAATAAAGAAAATGGTATAATTACATTTTTAATATTTGCCTTTGATAAAGCATATTTCAATACTTCTTTGTCATAATAAAAGGCTTGTGAAACATTGGCAAGATTATATGCTTTAAGCGTAAGAAAATAGGGGTTTATGCCATAATAGGCGTGTGAAGAACCTAAAATTACAGTATCAATATTATCTTTTTGCTCAAGAAAAAAGTCGTATTTATCTGTATAGTTATTTCTGTATGTTGTTGAAAATATTTCTAAACTTATATATGCAGTGATTTGAATACATAAGAAAACAAGTACGGTTATAGAAAATTTTTTTGCAGTCATAATTTTTCCTAAAATTGAAAATAAATAAATTCTGAATAGTTATTTTCAAAAATTGTCAGATAGGCAGTGAAATAGAATAAAAGAATAACAAAAAGCAAAAGAAGTATGCGAGGTTTGAAATTTTTGTAAATTTTCATGGAATTATAGGGGAATAAACTTATAATGAAGGCAAAAATTGTGAGATTTCTCAAGTCAACTTTTGAGCGTTCTGTATTTTCTAAAATTCCTTTCCACTCACTGTCAAGCATAAAAAATTCACTTTGCAGGCTAAAAGCTTGAAAGAATTTTGAAAGAACTTCTAAATCTGTGGCTCTAAAAACAATCCATGTGATATTAATAAAAAAGAAAGTGATAAACCAAGAAAATATAAAAGGAAAAGCTTTTTGATTATATTTTTTTAATATTGACAAAAAGCACAAAGCAGAGCCGTGAAGTGTGCCCCAAATTATAAAAGTCCAAGCGGCTCCATGCCAAAATCCACCCAATAAGAAAGTTATAAAGACATTACGCAAAGTTTTTGAAAAGCCTTTTTTGCTTCCACCTAAAGGGATATAGATATAATCTCTAAGCCAGCGTGAAAGCGTCATGTGCCAACGCCTCCAAAATTCTTGGATATTTCTTGAGAGGTAAGGCGAATTAAAGTTTTCGGGCAGTTGAATATTGAAAAATAGTGCTGAACCTATTGCTAAATCAGCATAAGCAGAAAAATCAAAGTAAAGCTGCAAGGTGTAAGCCAAGCTTCCGAAAGCAGCGGCCATAAAAGAAAGTTCAATGCTTTCGTCAAAGCAATACTGCACGATAGGAGAAAGATTGTCAGCTATGAGCACTTTTTTTGTGAGCCCTATAGCTATCAGCACTAAACCCCTGAAAATATTATCCCATTGAAGATTAAGGTTTGCCCTTGATGCAAATTGTGGCATCATTTCACTGTGGTGAACAATAGGGCCTGCAACTAATTGCGGGAAAAAACAAACAAAAAGGCAATAATCTAAAAAGCTTTCGCTATGTGCTATATGCTTTCCTGTGTATATATCTGAAATATAAGCAATTTGTTGAAAAGTAAAAAAGCTTATGCCTATTGGCAGAAGAATATTCAAAACAGGAATTTGTGTGTTAAATAAAGTATTTATATTTGCTATGAAAAAATCCATATATTTATAATAAGCAAGAGCAAGAATATTTGACAAGACAGTAAAAATAAATATTACTTTTCTTAATATAGGTTTTTTCTCAAAGGAAAATTTTGTGTTGCCAAGCACTTGCCCCATCAAAAAATTGCCAAAAACAGAAATTATTATTATTAAGGTGTTTGGAACATTCCAATAAGCATAATAAAATAAAGATGCAAAGATCAAAAATAAAATACTAAAAACTGTGTGCTTAAAGTGATTGAGCACAAAATAAATTATAACTACTAAGGGTAAGAAAATATATATATATTCAAGTGAGTTGAAAACCATTGCTTGCCTCTTTTTTGAGGGGTTGAATAAAAAAGCTTTTTACTCAGCCATAATTTTTCCTTCAATTACATAAGGCGAAAGTGCCTTGAAAGGACGTGAAGTGTTAGGAACTTTATGTTTGAGGAAGATATCGTCATTATTTAAAGTTGCAAAGATATGCCTGAATAAATTTGCAGGCGAAAAAGCCATGCCAAAGCTGATATCTTGGTTGACGCCTTTTGGCATCTTTATAGCACAAAAAACACCGAATTTATCGTGCACATAATCTTCTAAGCTAAAGCCTGCTTTATTAAGCTCTTTTGTGAATTCAGGAATTGTTTTTCCGCTTGCCTCAAGCCCTCTGGTGATACTTACACCATGATCGCCCAAGAAAATAATAATTGAATTTGGGTCATGCTCTTCAATATATTTCACAGCTTTATGGATTTCTTCATTCATTCGTTTCACTCTGTCTTGGTAAACATTGCTTGAAACCCATTCATCTTTTTCTGTATAATGATATTTTTGACTTGTGTGTATTACACCACTATAGAAGGCTAATATTTTAGGTTGCTTAATATCTTTTGTGGTTTCCATAGCTAATTGTACTTTTTTAGAAAGGTCAATAAGGCCTAATTTATGAGGAGCCTCAAAATTAGGCACAAGATATTCTTCAAGCCTAGTACCTTTTGCAATATCGGCTAAAGCTTTGCCTAATTTTTCAAAAACAGGATAAAGAGCTACGGATAAAGAATATTGTAAAAACCCTGAAGATTCTGGGTGCACAACAGCACGATCGAAAGTAGCATCTATATATTTATCTTGTTTCGGCTCAAAATAAACCAAGCCTCTGGTATCAGAAAAAACATAATAATCTTGGGATTGCAAGTATTTAAATACTTTATTATTTTCGCCGCCTATAAGTACTTTATTTGTAAATAAAGGCACGCCAATTTCATTGTATTGCTCTTCACCTAAATAGGTTTGCATGGTGTAAAGAGTATACATATTATAAGCTGTGGCTTGTGTGTTGGCAAAAAAATCGTCATAAACAGTGAAGCCATAGCTTTTTAGTTCGTCAGTAAATTCATCAAAAGGATAGTTGAACACTTTTTTCATGGTATGACTATTTTGATAAGACTCTAAATAAACAAAATAAATATTGGGTTTTTTAGCTAAGTTTGTGCTTGCAAGAATTTCTTCATCAGGATTATCTATTGTGATATAGCTTGAAAGCTTATTTTCTTCATATCTGTTATAAGAAAATTGCCCTATGGAAATTAAAGCAATAACTATAAGAAAAACATTAAGAGGTTTTAG
>CAYJHJ010000100.1:4057-5375 GCA_964370095.1 uncultured Desulfovibrionaceae bacterium
CTTTATTACTAGAGTTGAAAGCAAAATAAGAACAAAAGTCTTGATTACAAGTAAGGCATTTGCATTTTTTACCCAATAATCAAGAGGAAGCAAATATTCCATCGCAAAATAAGATGGAATTATAACTGAAAGTGTAATGAAAAGATGTTTTATAGTTTTTGTATTATAAAAATATAGATATGTGAATGCTGTAACCCCTGAAATACAAATAATACGAACTATTTCAACCCAAAAGTTACTTTTTAATATTTCTTTTAAAGGCAAAACTTCTTTAACAATATAAAATGTTGCAAGTGCAGAAAAAAGAATAATCAAAGTAGATATTTTTCTTGAAACTACTTTGAATTTGTACTGTCCTAAATAATCAAATAATTTCCCTATAAAAAAGAAAGGAAACACAAAAAGCACTATAAAAGCTAAGAAAGTGTGCAGTAAAACTTGTGTTTCAAACATAAAAGCATTTACAGCCCACATATAAAGAAATGGAGTAAGCACACAAAGCGTGAAATAACAAGAGAAAGTTGATAAAAAGCTCATTGATCTCTGCTTTAATTCAAAGTTATTTGTGATAAGAAGCACACATAAAAGGGCTATACATGAAGAGATAAGTAATTTTAAAAGAAAGTTGAATTCTAGTAAAAAAAGTAAATAAGACAAAGAAATTATTGAAAAAACTAAAAAAGTATACCCAAGGAAAGGTATGTAATCTTTTGGGTTTTTTGAGAAGCGTTTTTCAGATAGATTAAAAGCAGGTGTTTTATAATTTTTTGAAATACTTTTTACAAGATAGACAATATTATTTGTTGTCCAGAATATTAAAAGAGCAGAAGGGGCATTATAGAGCAAAAGCAGAAATAAAAATGCCAAAACCAAAGCTTGTATTGAGTCTTTTTTAGAGATTTTTGAGGTGTAAACAACAGCAATATTAATAGCTGTCATAAGGAAGGGCAAAAGGTTTAAACCAAATAAAAGCCCATCGGGTTTGCTTAAATCTTTAATAAAAAGAAAGGCTTGCCCTTGAATTTCAGGTAATTCTGAAAGCATATAGTAAGCTGCTGTAAGGAAGGGCAGCTGCACAAAAACATCAAAAGCAGAACGAATGGCAAATAAAGGGTGATAGGCATATCTTTTATATAAACGGTTTATAGCAGAATTTTTGTCTTGCCCTTTTAAATTTTTATTGATTTGGGCAATTTGCGGAGCAAGCACTTTTTGAATTTCTTCTTCATTTTTTTGAACCTTTGAGGCGTATCGTGAAATAGGAAGAAAAGCAAAGGCGTTTAATATTGATAAAAACATAAGCCCTACACCATAATTT
>CAYJHJ010000101.1:0-5333 GCA_964370095.1 uncultured Desulfovibrionaceae bacterium
ATTTAATGGCTGCTTTTGCAGGTGAATCACAAGCTAACCGTAAATATTTAGCATTTGCTCAACAAGCTGATAAAGAAGGACTTCCAGCAGTTGCAAAACTTTTCCGTGCTGCAGCAGAAGCTGAAACAATTCACGCTCATAACCACTTGAGAAATGCAGGCCATGTAAATTCAACAGTTGATAACTTAAAAGCTGCTATTGCAGGCGAAAACTTTGAGCACACAAAAATGTATCCTGAAATGATTGAAGATGCTAAAGCTGAAGGCAACAACGTTGTTGCAGGTTACATGGAATGGGTAAATAAAGTTGAAGCTGTTCACGAAAACTTATACACACAAGCTTTGAATGACCCTAAAAACTATGCTGATGCAGATTATTATCTTTGCCGTGTTTGTGGTTACACACATGCAGGCAAATACGAAGCTGATTGCCCAATTTGCGGTGCAAAAGCAGCAGCTTTTTATAAAGTTGACTAAATAAAACGATACGTTATTATAATACATTTCCCCCAAATAAAACAAGATGTACTTTAAAACCCTTTTTAGAAATAAAAAGGGTTTTAGCTTTTAAAAACAATTTTTTTACATCTAATAAGCATTATAATCCCACTCTCTAAACCAAGCACTGTTGTGTGCCATGCCATTCACTTCTTTACACGGATTTAATTGATTTTTATTAATTTCTTGGCAAAATTTTTCGTTCATATAAAGCCTTATAATCTCATCTTTACTTCCGCTAAGATGCACTTGAGGAATATGAGATACTTTATGAGCCACATCTAAGGGATTTAATGAAGCTCTTAGAGGGGTGATTTTCTGAACTCTTGTCCATGTTGCATGATCTAAAAGCCCTGCCACAGAACCCAGAAAAGTTACATCACTACGCCTTGAAGCAATGAGGGCAGCAACTGCCCCTCCTCCTGAATAGCCAATCAGCGAAACGTTTTTTGCCTGTGTTTGCTTCTTTATTTGCTCAACGGCTTCATTCATTGAAACAATCACCTCTTCTGCAAAACGGTGGCTTGTCCAGTATTTTTGTTCACAAAATTTTCTGTCTTCTCCTACCACATACTGGCAAGGTCTGGCTAAATAAAGAATAGGTGAATTACTTTTGTCGTTATAGGCAAGCTGTCTTGTAACTTCATCAGTAGGAGTAGGGTTTGATGAAGGCTGTGTTCGTGTAAGCCAAGCTAAGCCATCCCCCTCAATATAAACATGCAAATTTTCTTCTTGATTTGTATGAGAAGTTGAAGGACGAAGCAAAGCATACAAAATAAAAGACGAAGTATGTATTTTTTGCACCTGAAAACCATGAATAGCAATTTGTTCAATACTTTTTTGCCCTTTATAGCCCATTTGCTGGCTTGCACATCCGCTTATAAAAAGAAGAAGCAGAAAAACCATTATCCTTGATATCATATTAATTTCCTTTTATTTTTTCTTTCCACATAAGCATGTTCTGAGAAAAATCGTATTCAAGCATATCTTTTTCATACATATAAGCCAAAAATGAACGAATTGTGCTGCCTAAAAGCACATGCTGCCCAAAATTCATTTGTAATTTATAATAATCAAAAATTTCCTTTAAAATATTATCAAAAGATTTATAATTTTTGCAAAATTTTAATAAAAGTTCAATAATTTCATCTATTTTTTCTAGGTTAACTCTTACTAAACCTTTAATGTCTTTGCATGGATCTGCATGTGAAGGAATAAATAAATCTGCCTTGAGCTTTGAAACAATATTCAAACTTTCTTTATATTTTTCAACATCATACAAAAAAGGAATCTGATATTTTTCCAATAAATTTTCACTGATAAGGCAATCTGCAAGAAAATATACTTCATCTTCTGCTTTTATGCCAAACATTGAAAAAGAATGACCATCAAGAGGTAACAATTCAAGCCCTTTAGGTAAAACATCTTGTCTGAGAATTTCAGCATTGCTTTTTTGAGCTTTCAAGAATTTATTCTGCAAATCTTTGCAAGCAAAGCCCCCATACAAAAAAGATGCTTCTAAGAGAGGATAATTGACAAAGGCTGACTCAACTTCAGGTGCAAAAATTTTACACTTTGTTCTTTCTTGCAAAAAAGCATTTCCACCTATATGGTCGGCATGAGAATGAGTATTGATAATCATTTGCAAGCTCCATTTATTTTCTTGCAATATTTTCAATATTTTAGAAGCAGCATGCTTGTCATTACCGCTATCGATAAGGCAAACATCTTTCTCATTGATTTTATAAAGGCCTATTTTTACAGGGCAATCAATATAATATGTATTTTGGGCAGCTTGAATAAGTTCGTACATAATTTAGCTCTTCGGGCTTATTTATAAAGTTTTATTTAGCTTATAAATATCATTCTGCTTTTTGAGGTGCAATTCCTGCAAGTGCTGCAAGTTGCCCTTTAAAGATAACTTCTGTTGCAGTTGCATCAGCCAATTCCCCTAAATCCATGAGTTGTTCGAGAAATTCAAGCATTTCATGGCGGCGTGATTCCACGGAATATTCAAAATCTTCTTTAAAATTGCCTTCTAGATATTCTTTTATCGCTTCTATTGCTTTGAAATTTAACATAAAAAATCCTTATATTTTGAGTAGTTGTTTTTGTCTAAAAAAAATATATCTTAAAAGCAAAAAAAAGTCTTGCTTTTTTTTTCAATCTCCTATAGAACAAATCTCACGTTGCTTCGGTAGCTCAGTAGGTAGAGCAGAGGACTGAAAATCCTCGTGTCGGCAGTTCAATTCTGTCCCGAAGCACCATTTTTTATAAATAAAATCAAAGACTTACAGGAAATAACCTCTAAGTCTTTTTTTGTGTCTAAAATTTTTCCAACCGTATTTCCAACCTTGAAATGAAAAATGCTGAAAGAAAATGCAAATGAAAATTTCAGTAAAGCTTTTATTTCAACTCATAAGCTCTACAAAAAAACAGATTGAATGTCTACTTGTAATTTTTTGTAATTACTTGTATCATAGAAAAAAACAAAGTGAGTATTATTGTGGAAAAACAGCAAATAAATGAACTTAGAATAAAGGGCTTCAAGTCATTTAAAGAAATAAGCCTCAAGCTAAATAAGCTCAACATTCTTATTGGTGCTAATGGTTCCGGAAAAAGTAATCTCATTTCTTTTTTCAAATTTCTTCGTGCTACTGTTGATAAAGATGATACATTTGTTGAAAAAAACGGTAGTGCAAATGATATGCTCTATAATGGACGAAAGCAGACAGATCGCTTATCCTTTTTGGTTGATTTTTCTACTCTAAAAATTGCCACCTCACTAGAGCCAACTGTAAACAATAATTTTATAAAAAGTTGGAATATTCTTTTTTGACGAAGATATAAATAATCATGTTTGGAATGAGCTCGCATCTCCCATAAAAGCTATTTAGAGTGAAGGGCTTGCCATTGAAGGCTCAAGCGATACTTTTTCTGCTTTATATCCTAAAATAGTTGAGAAAGTTCACGCATTACAAATTTATCATTTTCATGATACAGGTGAAAACGCCGGTATGCGCCACTATGAAATTGTTCAGCACAATGAATATCTAGAAGCAGATGCAAGCAATATAGCACCTTTTTTATTATCTCTCAAAAATGAACACCCTGATTATTATAATGAAATAATAAATGCGATAAAACTTGTTGCTCCATTTTTTGATAATTTTATACTCAAATCACGTGCACAAGGAAGCAAAGAAGAAGTAAACCTTAGTTGGAAGCAAAAAGCTTCTGACTATCCTTTGCAGCCTTATCATTTTTCTGATGGTACATTGCGTTTTATCTGCCTTGCAACTGCACTTTTACAGCCAGATCCGCCAAGTACAATAATCATTGATGAGCCTGAACTTGGTTTGCACCCTGCTGCGATTACAATTTTAGCAGAACTAATTCAAGCCGCCTCTGAAAGAACACAAGTTATCATTGCAACTCAATCGCCCTTGCTTATCGATCAATTTGCAGTTGAAGATATTATTGTTACAAAACGCATTAACCATGCATCTACTTTTGAAAGACTTAATCGAGAAGAGTTAGAGATTGGAAAGGAAACATTATGGACACAAAATCTATCAAAGGTCATACTAAACGCGGGTTATGTTTTATCCCTAGCAAATGGACAAGGTGTAAGGTTGAGAAACCAGATTCTGCAGAAGCTTCTAGTGTTGATTATTCGAATGATGACATTTTCTAGATAACCTACTCAGCTGTGCGGGCTTGTGCGTTTTATAGTGAAAATTCCTTTGTTTAGCGGGAATTTTTCTATTTACGCACAAACGCACAGCCGCACAGAAGAAATTTTCTTTTTCTAACTATTTGAAATTTTATGAAATAAAAATAAAAATTATTTTTCAATCTAGTGCATTTACATGATTTTTGCTTGTGTGCCTTGTGCGTTTGTGCGAATTCAAAGCAGCAACTTTCAATGATCTGATATTATTCTGTTTTTTTATATATATTATGAAAAATGAAACATAAGGAGCAAAAATCATGCTAATAAAAAAAATTTGTGATTCAAATGGATTAGATAAAGAATATCTTTATCACACTTTGGGAAAAAACCTTCCACCTTTCTTTACAAGAAGAGAAATCGTAAAATATCTTGGTGGTTTATTCTCGGCGAAGACCCTATCAAATATCGATAGTGCCAATAATGGTGCGCCAAAGCAACTGATGGGCAAGAAAGTAGTCTATGAAAAAGATTCTTTTATTCAGTGGCTTAGAAATTATTTTAGCTAAAGTATATATAATATGAAACACTTCCCCATACAGACCTTGCCATTCCCTTAGGTGCGGCTTCGTATGTGAAAACAAACAAAATTTTTTATAAAAAGGAATAAAGTATGATGTCTTTTACAATTATTCAAATACCTTCCAAAGGAAATGATTTTACGGCTATCGTGCAATGCGAGATGAAAACACAAAGCGGTTCAGTTATAGACTTTGGCACTACCAATGCTAAAGATGAAGGTACTGATAATGTTGAAATTCTTCTCAATAGAGCAAGAGAAAAAGCAATGAAAAGAGTTGAGGAAACAGCTTCAAAACCTATTAGCCAGCCCATTCAAAATCAGGGCAATCCCCAACCACCAAAGCAGCAATACGATTCAACAAAGAAGCAGTATAACCATAACCCGAGTAAACAAATATCAGATGGTCAAATCAAATTTATTCATGGTCTTATCAAAGATGATAATGGAGTTGATAGGCTCTGTAAAGAAAAGTATAATTGCACAATTTATGAATTGAATTCACAGCAAGCTAATGAAATAATACAATCTTTCAAAAAGTAAACAATCATGGGTGGTTATGCTGGAGATGCGTAACCACCTA
>CAYJHJ010000102.1:0-5294 GCA_964370095.1 uncultured Desulfovibrionaceae bacterium
GGCTTCCTCAATCAGCGGAAAGTCTTTATGATTGATTTTTAAAAAAATGTCAAGACTTTTTTAATATTATTAAATATTTTTTCAATTAGCCGAATTTATTATATTATTTTAGATTTGTACATATTGACAAATAACGATATGTGCCTTATTATCCCATTGTTCAGACTTACTGAGAAGTTTAGACATATATATAAGGAAAAAGCATGACAAAAATATTACTTAGAAATTCCAAAGATAAACCAAAAGTTGCCTTTGTGTGCAATCATAATTCTTGCCGAAGCCAAATGGCAGAAGCTCTTGGCAAACATTTTGCCGCCGAAGCTTTTACTTCATATTCAGCGGGAACTGAAATTAAAGATCATATAAATCAAGATGCTGTTCGCTTGATGAAAGAAATTTATTCCATTGACATGGAAAAAACTCAGCACAATAAAGTTATTGAAGATATTCCACAGCCTGATATTGTTATTTTTATGGGTTGTAATGTGCAATGCCCCTACCTAGTTGCAGAATATTCTGAAAACTGGGGGCTTGATGATCCAAGCGGGAAAAGTGATGATGTGTTCAAAGCAATCATTGAGCAAATTCATTCTAAAATTTTAGACTTGAAAGAGAAACTTTCATAATATGAAAAAGAAAGGGGATTAGCAAATGTTAATCCCCTTTATACATTATATATAAATATAAGTTTATTTAAGTTCTACCACTGTATAGGGTAAACCATGCTTGCTTAGCTGTTCCAAGAATGGGTCGGGGTCTAATTGTTCCATATTCCAAACACCTGCTTGCATCCAATGCTTTTGAAGCATCATCATTGCACCCACCATTGCAGGAACACCTGTGGTATATGAAATTGCTTGTGAGCCAACTTCTTTATAACATTCTTCATGATCGCATATATTATAAATGTAGTATGTTTTTTCAACGCCATTTTTTTCGCCTTTCATCACATCACCAATGCAGGTTTTACCTTTTGTACGAGGGCCAAGCGAAGATGGATCGGGAAGGAGTTTTGCCAAAAACTGCATAGGAACAATTTCTTGCCCATTATATTCCATAGGTTCGATTGATGTGATGCCTATATTGTCAAATACTTTCAGATGATTGAGATAAGAATCACCAAAAGTCATCCAAAATCTAGCTCTTTTTAATCCTTTAAGATTTAGCACTAATGACTCAAGCTCTTCATGATACATCAAATAACAGTTTTTTGGGCCAATGCCTTCTGGAAAATCGAAAGACATTTTCCATGAAAGAGGATCTGTTTCAACCCACTCTCCACGTTCCCAATAACGGCCTTTCGCTGTTACTTCACGTAAATTGATTTCAGGGTTGAAATTTGTTGCAAATGGCAAGCCATGATCACCTGCATTTGCATCAATAATATCTAAAACTTCAACAGTATCAAGATAGTGCTTCATTATGTAGGCGGCAAAAACATTTGTTACACCAGGGTCAAAACCAGAACCAAGAAGAGCCATAAGCCCTTTTTCTTTAAATCTTTCTTGATATTCCCATTGCCATTTGTATTCAAATTTTGCTGTATCTAAAGGTTCATAATTTGCTGTATCAAGATAGTGCACATTTGCTTCAAGGCAGGCATCCATAATATGTAAGTCTTGATAAGGCAAGGCAATGTTCATTACAAGTTCAGGTTGAATTTTCTTTATTAATGCAACAAGTTCAGGAACATTATCAGCGTCAACCGTATAGGTTTGTACTGTTTGGCCTGTGCGTTTTTTTACATCGGCAGCAATGGCATCACATTTTGATTTAGTTCTGCTTGCTAAGTGAATTTCACTAAAAACTTCAGGCACCATTGCACATTTATGCACAACAACATTACTTACGCCACCTGCACCAATAATAAGAACTTTACTCATTTTTTTCTCCTTAATAATATGATAGCCGTCTAAGCTGACACTCTTATATATTAATGATATATGTTAATTTTGATGTATAGATAAAAGGACTTCTTGTCAAGTTTTAGCAAATTTTTATAATTTTATAATTAGAAAATGAAAAACAGGTATATTAAAAGCTTTTTATATCAAGTGGTTATTAACTTGTTTAAAAAAAATTGAATCAAACCTATTAAAAAAAAATATCACTCCGATAAGGTAAGTAACTGAATGGAAAAGTACAGCACGGATGCAGTACTCGTTCAACATAAATTAATGATAGAAATTCACGGAGGAATTCATCATGTCAATGGTAATTAATAACAACTTAATGGCTAATAGCACTCAAAGACTTTTAAACAATCACTATAAAGAACTTGAAAGCTCTATTGAGAAACTCTCATCAGGTATGCGTATCAACTCAGCAGCAGACGATGCTGCAGGGCTTGCAATTTCTGAACTAATGCGTGCTGACATTTCTGCATACAAACAAGGTGTTCGTAACGCCAACGATGCTATCTCTCTCATTCAAACCGCTGACGGCGCAATGCAAGTTATCGATGAAAAACTTATTCGTATGAAAGAACTTGCCGAACAAGCTGCAACCGGTACTTACGATTCAACTCAGCGTTTGATTATTGATTCAGAATACCAACAAATGGCTTCAGAGATCACACGTATCGCAAACGCAACCGAATTCAACAATATTAAATTGTTAGATGGCACATTGTACGGAGATCACGATGGTTCAGGTGTAGGTTCAGAGGATGGCCTTACAAGCACAGGTGCATTAAAAATCCACTTTGGTCCTGAAAACAACTCTGCTGAAGATTATTACTACATAGAGATCGGTAATGTTACAGCTTCTGCTTTAGGTATTGGTAATCAATCTGCTCTTGATGCAGGCCACAACATTTCAACTCAACAGAATGCACAACAAGCACTTGATGCTATCAATGCTGCTATCATTTCTAAAGATGGTATTCGTGCTCACCTTGGTTCACTTCAAAACCGTTTAGAAAACACAATTTCTAACCTTGAAATCCAAGCTGAAAACTTACAGGCCGCTGAATCACGCATCAGAGACGTTGACGTTGCAAGCGAAATGACAACATTTGTGAAAAACCAAATCTTGACACAATCAGCAGTTTCAATGTTAGCACAAGCTAACCAAATGCCACAAATGGCTGCTTCACTTATCGGCTAGTAAAAAGATAAGTTACAAACTAAAATAAAAACCGCTTCAATCGAAGCGGTTTTTTTGTTTTTGAAAATTAATTATTTTGTTTAGTAATGCCATTTGCCTTTATCGTAACGAGCAATTTCAGTGATGTTTCTGACAAAACTTACAGTAAAAGCTTCTTCAACAAATTTTGCATCTTTGTCTTTTTCAGCTTTATAGTGATATTCTTTATATTTTATTTTTGCATAATATTTAGCAGTTTTACTTTCTGCCGGATAGATGTCAATAACAACATTCTCTCTGTCAAAATCTATATAAACTACCCTAATTTTATTATTGCCAAGTTCTTCAACTTGTGGTTTTGACTTACTTGGAATAATGTTTTTTGACGCACTTATCAAAAATGAATCTACCAATTTTTCAATTTCCGGCCTGATTTTTTCAATCTCTTCAATTTGTGATGCTGTTAACCCTTCATTTTCAACTTTCACACCCTCTGCAGCAAAAGAGCTTTCAAAAAATGCACAGACTAACAATAGAAGAAGCATAATTTTTTTCATAAAGTCCTAATCCTTAGATATTATTTTATAATATTATTTTGAATTCATAATTTATATACAAAAAAAACCGATACCAGCAAAATCGAGGTATCGGTTTTTATTACTTAAACTTTAATTAAAGCATAGCTTTAGAAAGAAACTTCTGTGCGACGGTTCATGTAACGGCCTTCAGATGTTGAGTTATCATACTTACGTGAAATACCCATTCCTTCAGCAAACATTCTGCCTGAATCAACACCAAGTTCAGCAAGATATTTTTTTACAGCTTCTGCACGGCGTTTTGATAGAGCTTGGTTATAGCTTTCAGAGCCTGAAGAATCTGTCCAACCATAAAGGTTGATGTTTCTATCGCTTTGTTTGAGAAGTTCAGCAGCTTCACCTAAAACTGCTTTTGCATTTGCATCTAATACAGCTGAATCAAAAGCAAAGTTTACACCACGAAGCATTAAAATATCATCAGCTCCGTAATAGAAAACATCTTTAACAAATTGATCAATAGCATCATCAGATTTAAGAAGATCATCAGCTTTTACACTTACTGAACATGCTTTTAAGCCTGCAATTTCATCAAGAAGGGCTTGGCCTGTAAGTGAATCAGCAAAAGAAACAACATGCACACAAAGTTCAGGTTTTATTTCATAAAGCATACGCACTTCAGAAACTGCATTGATTCCTTTATCTTCTTCACCATCAGAAAAAAGAATAACTGCTGTAGGTGATGCCATTTTATAAAATTCAGGATCAGCGTCTAAAAAGCCGTCGCCCATTCCATCTCTGTCAGAGTTGAATTTTAGACCGGCAATAGCACTTTCCATTCCTGATTTTGACCATTCACCGTAAGATACAACAGTTGAATATTCAGAAAATGTATGCATTGAAGCATGATACGGAAGTTCCGGAATCATGGAATTGATTTTAGACAAAAGAATTTTTACTGCGTCTGTGTTTTTCATGTCAAAATCATTGTTTACACCTTTCATGGAAACTGAAGAATCCACAAAAAAATCAAAAGAGTCTACTTTTGGTGTATACTCAGCAAAAGCAAAAGGTACACTAAAAGTGAAGATGGCAACTAATAAAGCCAGAATACGAAAGTTTTTCATTCGTGCCTCCAAAAAAGTTCTATAATTACTATAATAAGAATATTTATCAGATTTTTATTTAGAAATCAAGTTTTTTTTAAATTAAATTATTTTATTCCAGTCCTATAAATCGGTTTATAAATTTTTGCACTGCTTTTGCTTGACTTTTAATTAAATAAAGATATTTTTAATTTGTAAGGGTTTATTTTTCAACTCTTTACCAAAGGAGGATTTATGTCATCTTTTTCCACTCCTATTTCTGCTCTTGATGCTTTTTCTACAGGTTTCCAAGTTGGTGCCCACAATATTGCAAATATCAATACAGATAATTTTAATGCAAGCCGCACAACTTTTTCAAACGCTAACAATGGTGTTGAAGCACAAGTTCAAAACAGCTCCGAGTTTAAGCAAATAAACAATAAAAAGCTTATTGATGAAAGTTTGGCTGATGAAGCCATTGATTTTGATTTACAAACACATTTAACAAACAATGTGCAGCTTGAACAAGAACTTACGAATAGTATTATTTATTCAAATGCTTTTGATGCAAATGCTCAAACTATTCAAA
>CAYJHJ010000103.1:0-5170 GCA_964370095.1 uncultured Desulfovibrionaceae bacterium
TATTCTATTGCTTTTTTATTAACGCTTGGCAACACGCCCGGCATTCCGGAACAAATTTCACACACTTGTGTATTTGCTTCTTCGCCAAAAGCTCTTTTACATGAACAAAATAATTTCGTTTTTGTTGCAAGTTGCACATGTACTTCCAAACCAATCACTACTTCAAATTCACGCATATAGACCCCATTTTTCAAAATATTCACTTTTATAACAGCATTTATTTTGCTTTGCAAGAAAAGAATATCTCAAAAAAAGTAATTTCCCCTCTAAATGGGCTTGATAATTTTATAAAAAAACTATATATTAAATATATGTTTGGTTATAAAATTTATTTAAGGAGAAATATGTATGTCAGCTTTTAAAACTATTGTGTGTGCAATCAGCCTTATAGAACATAACGAGGATATTGTTTATTATACTCGTGAATTAGCTAAACTTGGTGGAGCCAAAGTGTATGTGGTTCATTCACTTCCATCAATGGATCACCTCCGTCAATACATGGCAGATGCTGCTGTTGCAGATGATTTGGTGCAAGGCGCCGAAGAAAAAGGCCTTGCTTATGCAAAAGAATTTATTGCAAAAAACTTTTCAGATTTAGATGCAGTGCCTGTATGTGTTCAAGGTGATGTTACAAATCAATTACTTGAATTGGTTGACAAATACTGTGCTGATATTGTTATCATGGGCAGCATGTCAACAAAAGGCTTCTTCAGCTTCTTCCAGCTTAAACCTTCTCAAAACCTTCTTGGAAAAACACGTGTTCCTGTTATGGTTATACCGAATGACCTTGATATGGAATGTACACCAAAAGACTAACTAAAAATTATACTATAACTCAAACAAGAGATTTTATATAATAATTTCTCTTGTTTGGGTTTAGATTTTTTATCTTTATTGAGATATAAAGATCAGAAATTCAAACATTTAGATAATTGGAGTAATGGGGTGCCAACAGAAATTTTAATTGGGATAGCACTTGTTGTTGTGCTGGGAATTGTTGTTTTTATTGTTAAATCAAACTCAAGTTCGAATGAAAACCCTGAAAGCAAAAGTTCAAAAGAAGCAAAAACTCAAGCAAAAAGCGAAGATGAAGAACTTTTTGAGCTTGTAAAAAACCTGCCTGACAATTTGCGTGATATATATGAACTTGCCATGAGCCCGGTAAGGCCTGTGCCTGTGCTTTACGCTTTGGTTACATGCCAGCATTGCATAAGAACACAGAAATTTCTTAAAGAAAACAAGGTTGATTGTAAAGTTATACACGTTGATTTATTTGAAAGCATTGTAAGGCAGTCAGTGATGAAAAAGTTGAAAGAATATAATCCAAAAGGTTCTTTCCCGACATTTATCATGCCATCAGGCAAAACTGTGGTTGGTTTTCGTGAACATTTATTGAGAGAGGCTATCCAAAATGAACCAAAATGAAGTAGTTGACTATTTAAAAGGCTTTGAAAAAGATGGCTTTTATCTTCATGCAGATGAAGAGCATATGCTAAACACAGTCAACAGCCTTTTGGCAAATAAAGAAAAATATGGTCATTTAGCTTGCCCTTGCCGCTTAGCTACAGGCGACGTAGCTGACGATCAAGACATTATCTGCCCTTGCGTGTATTGCAAAAATGACGTTGAGGAATTTGGTGCTTGCTACTGCCTTTTATTAGTAAAAAAAGACTTTAAAGATGACCCCTTTTTCTTTCCTGATATAGACGACAGAAGACCGCCTGACAAAGTAAAATAATTCAAAATATTACTATTAATTTTCCTGCTCTTTTTTTATTATAGTTTTAACTTGACATTATAGTAAAATAAGGGCATTTTTTTTCAACTTATTCGGCTAAGGGAAGCTTGGTGAAAAACCAACACGGACCCGCCGCTGTAATTGGGGACTTTGCTTACGAAAAGCCACTGTTTTATATAAAATGGGAAGGCGTAAAACAAAGAATGATCCATAAGTCAGAAGACCTACGAGTAAGTATGTGTTATTGCCTTTCGCGGAAAAAGAGGCAAGCAAAGTCTGACTTTTTGTTATCAGCGTATTGCATCCTCTTTATTTCGCGTTTTATCAATCTCAACGCGGTATTTGAGGAGGATTTATGAACTTATTGCGTTATTTAACTTTTTTAGCTTGTGTTTTTGCAAGCCTTTTTAACCCCAATTTTATTTTTGCCGAAGAAACAATTTATCTTGAACCTATTGTTGTTACAGGCACACATTTTGAAAAAGCTCAAAATCAAATGGGCTCAGATGTAACTATCATCACACAAGAAGATATACAAAATAGCCAATCAAACAATCTTGCAGATGTGCTTAGAAAAATTCCCGGCATTCAAATTCATCAAACGGGCACAGGGCTTGCCTCTTTATTCATGCGTGGAGGCTATTCAGACAGCACCTTGGTTTTGCTTGACGGCGTGCCAATCATCGATCAATATGCTTTAAGCTTTGATTTTAGCCGTATATCTTTATCAAACATTGAGAAAATTGAAGTAGTAAAAGGTGCTCAATCAGCATTATATGGTGCTGGTGCTTTATCGGGTGTTATCAATATCATCACAAAAAAAGGGTCAAGCACACCACAAGCAAGCATTTATGCACAAGCCGGTGTTCCAACAAATGCACTTTTAGATCTGCAAGCTTCTGCCGGCTCAGAAAAACTGTCATGGGCTTTAGGACTTACAAGTTCATACCGCGATCAAATTTCTTCGCATACAGTAAATACAGAAAATGATGCTGTGTCAAACACAGCTTTTTCAGGCTCAATTACATATAAAGCAAGTGAACTTTTTGATATTAGAGCAATTGCACGATTGAGCTATGACGATATCAGCTATGATGATGTTTATGCTCCTGATGTTGACGCACATTCTATTTCACACCTTACCTTTATTGATATTTCACCAAGCCTTTATCTTTTAAACGGGCTTTGGAAACAAACACTTAATCTTTCTTTCACAAATAATCATTTCAATTTCAATGATTCCTATCCACGTGAACTCACTTCTTCTGCTTACAGAGCTGATTGGCAGCATCAGATTGACCTTGACAAACATCAATTTGCTTTTGGTGCTTTGTATGAATATAATGAGCTATCAAAAGATAAAGAAGATCCAACTTCAAAAGCTCATGACATTTCAAACTATGCTCTTTATGCCGAATATAATATGATGCCCTATGATAATCTTTCACTCACTTTTGCCGGACGCTATGATAATTATATAGATAAAGAAGATGCCCTCACGGGAACTGCCAGCATTTCATATCTTTATGAAAAAACTAATACTCTTCTAAGGGCTTCCATAGGAAATGCTTTCAAATACCCAATATTATACAAGCTTTACGATCCATTTTCAGGAAATGAAGATCTAAAACCAGAAGAAGCTTTATCATGGGATTTTGGGATAGAGCAACCCATGCTTGAAGATAGGCTTATTGTATCTTTTAATTATTTCAATGCAGAATACAAAGAACGCGTTGATTGGGATTATGCCACCTATAAGTATCAAAATCTTGGCAAGGTGCATGTAAAAGGCTTTGAGCTTGGGCTAGATTTCTATCCTACAGATAATTTGATTATTGGTGCAAGCGTAAGTTATAATGAATCAAAAGTGCATGCAACACAAGAGCCTCAGCCTTATCAACCACAAGCCCAATTCTTACTTGATATTGACTATACTTTGCCTTTCGACACAAGTGCAGTTTATACAATTGGCATGAGCCTTCTTCATGCTGCAAACAGATACGATGCTTATAATGAATTAGATGATTACACCTTAGTTGATCTTCGTTTTAAAGCCCAAATTACTGAGGATTTTGCAATCACAGCAAAAGTGAATAATCTTTTTGATTATAAATATGAAGTGTATCCTAAATATAATACACTTGGAATTAACGGAAATATAGGCGTAGAATATAAATTCTAAGCCATATAAATATTATTTTCCTCGAAACCTTTGTAAAGCCATGAATAAAAAGCTTCAAGTATATATTATCCTTATAAACCTTTTCTTAGTACTGGGCTCATCTTTTTGTGTTGCCTCTCAAATAGATGGAAAAGAGCTTGTGCCTGAAAAGGAATTAAGAATAATTTCACTTGCGCCTTCTATCACAGATATTCTGGTCGGACTGGGTTTTGGGGAAAATATCATTGCTATTTCAAACTACTGCACTGACCCCATGCTCAAAGAAAAAGCATTGCCACGCATAGGCATTGGTAAGGCTTTTAACATTGAAAAAAGCTTGGCACTAAAGCCAACACTTGTGCTGGGCCTCGAAGAGCTTGATAAAGGCAATTTACCTTATTATAGAATAAAAACAAAAACTTTGCAAGAGGTTCTCGATTCTTATGTTACCATAGCAACACTTTGTAATAATAAAGAAAAAGGTGTTGAGTTTCAAAAAAAAGTTATAGAAAAAATTGAAACTATTAAAAAAAACTTTGCAAACAAACAAAAGCAAAAAGTTTTGTTTTCTTTAGAAACAGAAAGTGATTCCAATAGTATAGTAAGAAAAGTTATTGCAAGCGGGAATGATGGCTATTTTTCTGAAATCTTGAATGTTTTCAATGCTACAAATGCTACAAACTCAAAACTTGATTATCCGGTATTGAGTTATGAAAATATTCTTGTAGCAAACCCTGATGTTGTTATTGAAATTCTTCCTCCAAACCTTTTGGAAAATTATGATATAAGCATTTGGAATAATGTACCCATATTTGCTGTAAACAATAAAAGAATATATACTTCAAGCTTAGGCGTTGTGCCCGGAACAAAACTTTTTGATTTTTTAGATGAATTAGAGTTTATGCTTACTATAAATTAAAAACATCTCTCTTTGAAGTTTGCAACTAGATAAAATAAAAGAATAAATTTTCATCAAAAAAAAACTTGCTTTTTTTAAAAATATGTGTAAATTACTTTTTTTGGATAAACTCTGTCCGCTGTGCATGAATATATGCACAAAATTCAAAAAGAGGGGGTGATTTTAATGCCGGGAGTATTTCTTACAGAAGATGATTATAACTTTGATATTGCCCTCCGTCGTTTTAAAAAACAGGTTGAAAAAGCAGGGGTTCTTTCAGAAATGAAAAAACGTCAACATTACGAAAAACCAAGCGTAATGCGTAAAAAGAAAAAAGCTGCTGCTCGTAAACGCTTATTGAAAAAAATGCGTA
>CAYJHJ010000104.1:0-5146 GCA_964370095.1 uncultured Desulfovibrionaceae bacterium
AT
Source organism: uncultured Desulfovibrionaceae bacterium (assembly GCA_964370095.1). Lineage (GTDB taxonomy): Bacteria > Desulfobacterota > Desulfovibrionia > Desulfovibrionales > Desulfovibrionaceae > CAYJAZ01. The sequence goes on from CAYJHJ010000104.1 coordinate 3, forward strand.
TTAACATCATCTTCTTCAAGTGCATCAAGGTTTTGCAATTCTGCTAAACTAAAACCGTATAAAGAGGTATAAATTTCTCTGGTTGTTCCGGCAAGAATATTTTCATAAATTTGCGGAAGTAGAAGTGAACCTTCTTTTGAAAAAAGGTTAAAGTTTTTCCGTGTTCTTTCTAACTTGATAGTACCTTGAGAAGAGGTTTCTAATTCGATCATACCACCAAGTTGAGGATTTTTTTTTGCAAAAAGACCTTCACGTGATTTTTTTGAACGTGCGGAGGGGAAACCTGTAAGAACTGTTCGGAAAAACTCTAAAGTTGTGGATTTACCTGCCTCATTTTGCCCTAAAAAAATAATTAAACCATTAGGTAGTTGAGAAAGGCTTTGCTTTTCAAGAATTCCAAATTCATATATATTAAAGGATGTTATCTTCATACGTTTATATCGCTTTCAAGGGTATCAGCACAAATATATTGTGCTTTTTTCACAATTCTTTCAAGATTTACACGACTTGTAGGCATTGGTATTATTTTTTTATGTTGCTTTAGAATGGGCGATTCATGATAAATTTTTTCCAGGGTAGCTTCAAGTAAGTCCTCGGAATTTTGAACTTTATCTTGATGTTGAGTATAGGGGGCTTTAAGTAGATTTTCGGCTTCTTGTAAAACTTGTGCAAGAAAATCATCACCTTTAAGTAATGCCTGTATATTTTTTTCTTCTTCAATATCACTTGTTTCTACTTTAATATCTTTTATAAAAACGTTGGGAGACATTGTTTTGCCGTGCTCATTCAGTGATTCTATTAATTCTTGTATGATGTTAATATTTCGGAGTTTTTTATTTAATATACTTTTATTTATAAGAGTTAATTCAAGAATAAGTTGCTTCGTTGTTGAAGATAGGCTATCAGCAAGTTCAAGTATTTCTTCAAGAAGTACAGATTGAAGCGTTGAAATATCAATTAGTTGCTCAAGGTTGTCTTCGTGATGAATCGTGGAAGAAGCTTGATGATTGTGAAAAGCTTCAGTAGATTTGCCAGAAGGATTAAGTTTTTGTATATTAAATTGAAATTTTTTCCAAACTAAGGGAGAGAGCGGAATAAAGTCATGCGTAATTTCAAAGCCTTGCCCCATATCGCCCATTTTCATTTTTACAAGCACACAGCCGTGTTCGTTTTCTTCATTAATATGTGTGCCTTGCAAAGCACCTGAATAGATGATTAAAGGATTTATTTCAAGTTTTTGAAATTTATGTGCATGCCCAAGGGCCCAATAATGAGGGTTTTTATCTTTCAATTCAGCAAGAGAACAAGGGGCATAAATTGCTTCCCCATCATTTTTATTTAAAGAAGTATGTAGCATGAAAATATGAAAATGATCTTTCTTCATTTTTTCAGTAATTGTTTGAAATTGAAGTGAAAGATTAGCTGTTTCTCTTTTTTTTGTATGGCTGATGCCATGAATATAAGCTATAGTTACATCGTCTTTTTTAAATATTTTGCTTTCTACTTTTTCATTAAAAACATGAACATTATTAGGCCATTGAATATATTTGAAGTTTTGGTCAAGTGGATCATGGTTTCCGTGAGCGATATATACTTGAATATTAAAATTATGAAGTTTTTCACACATTTCTTTAATGGCTAATCTAGCTTTTAGGCTTGCATCTTCATGATTCCAAATATCGCCTGAAAGCAAAAGTGCATCTGGTTTTTCTTTTATTGTAAATTGATAAAGGTTTTCAAGTGCGTTAAATGTTGCGTGTGAGCTTGTGCTTGAAAAAAGTGGTAAGTTTTTCATTGGCACATCAAGATGTAAGTCAGCGGCATGTATAAATTTAAATTCTTTCATAAGATAATTTTTATTTAGAGTATTTTTGGTTTGTTCAACTAGGTATTTGATATAATATTTATTCAATTTTGTGAAGCACTTTTTGATTGTAAAAAATATATTAAAAAAAACGAATTTATAAAATAAATTCGTTTTAGATGAGAGTGAAAATGTAATTATACTTTATTTTATTATTTCACCATATTCAAGAAGTTTTTTATAATCAGGATCATCAATAGTTATTATTGACTTTAGTTTGTTGCTTAGAAAACCCTTGTCATTGATTTCAGTGTCAACTGTGATAGGAAAAATATAAGTATTTATATCACTAAAAGAATGTAATTTTCTTGCAAATTTAGCATTTTCGCTAAAATCTTTTGGGCTAATAGACCAATTTGCTTCTACTAAAGCCCGAAGGTGGCTTTTTGAAATTTCTATAGCTTTCTGATGGCCCGGTGTGATTGGATTGGAAATATTAAAATTATGAAAAAAATAAGTGTTTTTATATGTTCCACGAACAACTTTTAGCTTCACGCATAATTGTTCAATGCCTGAGCTTCTTTTAGTTAATTCCTTTGCAGAACCTATATTTTGTGCACTTGGATAAATGATGGAAAGCTTGACAAATACTTTTGATAAAGAGGGAATAAGATGTATTGAGGTTGATTGGAAATTAGCGGCATTAAGATCGAAATTCATGGTTTCTCCTTAAAAATAATTTTATAATGGAATACAATACTGAAGAACTAATTTTTTTTTATAATATTAACTGTATAAAATTGCTGTATTTCAAAAGCTTTATACATTTTTTTTGCTAATTTAAGTGGAGCAGACTTAATAAAATCATCAAAAAATTGTTTTGAATAGAGTTTGTATTCTTTTTTAAACATTCTATTAAACTCAAATAAGTCTAAATCTTGTTTTATAATAGAAAGTTTATTAGAATCAAATTTATATTTTTCTTGCTTTTGCACTTTGGCTATATAGCTGTTATTTGTGTTTATTACAGCAGTTTTTTTTCTGTCTTCAAAAATGGCTTCATTTCTTATTGCTTCATATAAAATTTTTAATCTTGCTTCTATGCAAACCTTTTTAAGCTTTAGTTTATAAGCTTCTTCAACAATATTTTCAAGTGTAGAAGTTGATTTTTCTGTGCGGGGCTGCACAATATCTTCACGTGATAATCTTTCAACTTTTAAATTGTTGCTGCCTTTATAAAAGTCTTTTTTTTCTGATGATAAATGGTCCATAGCTTTGTCCATGCTTTCTCCTTGTTTAGTTTTTTTGATAATTTTATTTATCAAATATAATACAAAATGTCAAGGAGTAGCCTTTTTTGTCAAAAAAATGAATTTACTAATGCTTTTTATAGCGTAGAGAAAAATTTATTAAAATATATTAAGATTATAGAATAAATTTTTTTATTTTTTATATTTTCTAGACTTTTTCTATTGCTTCTTTTCAAAAAGTATGCCAAAGTATAAACATCTTAGTTAATGAAACTTAATTAAAATAAAAATAGTTAAATATAATTATGAAACAGTAAATAACAAATAAAAAAAATAGGAAATATTATGGCTCTTGAACTTAGGCAGCAACTCAAAATGACACAACAGCTTGTAATGACACAACAATTGCAGCAAGCTATTAGTCTTTTGCAGCTTTCTCGACTTGAGCTTATGGATACTATTTCCTCTGAAATGTTAGAAAACCCTTTTTTAGAAGAATCATTTGATGAAGCATCTACAGAGCATGATTTTATTGAGAAACAAACCGATAACGAAACGGTTTATGATAAAGAAATTTCAAATGCTGCTGATTGGGAAGACTATTTAGGTGATTTATCAAGCACGCCAAGATCAAGTTCAGCAAGAGAATATGAAGCTTTGGATGAACTGACAAGCTATGAATCAAGGTATTCAACAAAAACAAGTCTTGAATCACACCTTATGTGGCAGCTGCATCTTTCTGAATTTACTGAGCAAGAAATTGCCATAGGGGAAGCCATAATAGGAAATCTTGATGATAAAGGTTTTTTGGCAGCCACAATGCATGAAATTTTGCATCAGCTTGAACAAGATTTAGTTTTTATAGATCAAGAAGAATCATTAAACACTTCACAAGAGAAGAATGATAATCATGATTTAATTTCAGAAATGAATGTAAAAATTGATTTTATTGAAAAAGTTCTTTCAAAAATTCAACATTTTGATCCTGTTGGCGTTGCTTCAAGAAGTGTGCAAGAGTCTTTGCTTGTTCAAATTAGAAGCTTAAATTATGATAGAGACCCAATTTTGTTGGAGCTTATTTCTTCTCATTTAGAAGATCTTGAATTAAAAAGATATAAACCAATTATGAAAAAGTTCAAAATTGATGAAGAAATCTTATTCGAATATCTTCAACTTATTAAATCTCTTGATCCAATGCCAGGTGCTGGATATTCTGATGTGCAAAGCCATTATGTTTCACCGGATGTATATGTTTATCAAGTGGAAGATGATTTTTTAATAGTATTAAATGAAGAAGGAATACCCCAATTACAACTAAGCGAAATTTATACACAAATGCCTGTAACTAAAATTTCTAACGAACAAAAAGAATTTTTATCAGAAAAACAAAAATCAGCAACTTGGCTTATAAAAGCTATCTATCAAAGGCAGAAAACTTTATATAAAGTTGTAGAATCTATTGTTAAATATCAACAAGAATTTTTTATGTATGGTGTTACAAAGCTTAAGCCGCTTATTTTAAAAACTGTTGCTGAAGATATAGGGATGCATGAGTCAACAATTTCACGTATAACAACAAATAAATATATTGCGACAACTCACGGAACTTTTGAAATTAAATTCTTTTTTAATTCCGGATTGATTTTAGAAAACGGAAACGAAGTTGGCTCTGAATCAGTAAAAGCTGCTATAAAAAAATATATTTCTGAAGAAGATCCAAAAAATCCACTTTCTGATGAAAAATTATGTGAAATATTGAAAAATGAATTGAGTGTTGATATGGCAAGAAGAACTGTTGCTAAATATCGCACTGCTTTAGATATTCCATCGTCTTCTAAAAGGAAATCTTTTTTCTAAAACTTTCATGTTTTCTTGAAAAATATAATTGTTTTTATAAGTCAAAAAAATGTCAAATTTAAATAAATAGGAGAAAAAACTAGGAAAATAAATCCTCATATTAACTTTCCAAACATAAAACCCACTTATATAGCCAATTTTATTTTTTGGCATAAAACTTGCTACAATGAGTTTAGATAAGAAAAAATTGCCGTATAGTTTATATCTGACTATATATTATATAAGGGGCTTGT
>CAYJHJ010000105.1:0-4816 GCA_964370095.1 uncultured Desulfovibrionaceae bacterium
AATTTTGAAGCAGGAAGGTTATGTAGAAGATTATGCTCTTGATAACAACGATCGTGATATCAAGATTCAACTTAAATACTACAAAAACCGCCCTGCAATTAGCGGATTAAAACGTATCTCTAAACCGGGCCGTCGCATGTATGTTGCATCAGACGCAATCCCTAGAGTGCAAAATGGCCTTGGTATTTGTATTCTTTCTACCTCTAAAGGTGTTTTAGCTGGTGAGAATGCAAAAAATGCAAACGCAGGTGGCGAACTTCTTTGTGAAGTTTGGTAGAATAGGGGAAAATTATGTCACGTATTGGTAAACAACCTATTTCCATTCCTAGCGGTGTGGAAGTTAAAGTAGGAGCGGACAAAGTTGATGTAAAAGGCCCAAAAGGCTCTTTATCAACTCCTGTATGCTCTTTGTTAGACTATAAATTAGAAGGCAATCAGCTTACTATTACCCGTAAAGAAGAAAGCCGTCAGGCTGCTGCTCAACATGGTTTACGCCGCACATTGCTTGCAAATTGCGTTGAAGGTGTAACCAAAGGTTTTTCAAAAACCTTAGAAGTAAACGGTGTTGGATATAAAGTAGCTGTTAAAGGTTCAATTATTGAAATGGCATTAGGTTTTTCACACCCTGTTTTGGTGGATTTACCTAAAGGCATTGAAGCTAAAGCTGAAGGCACAAAATTAACTATTTCAGGCACTGATAAAGCTTTAGTTGGTGAAACAGCAGCAAATATCCGTAAACTTCGTAAACCTGAACCTTATAAAGGTAAAGGTATTAAATACGAAGGTGAAGTTATTCGTCGTAAAGCCGGTAAGTCCGGTGGTAAGAAGTAGCGAGGACATACTATGCAAATTTCTAAAAATACTGCGCGTAAACATCGTAAGATTCGTATTCGCAAAAAAATTACTGGCACAGCCGATCGTCCTCGTTTAGTTGTATTTCGTTCTAATACGAACGTTTATGCACAAATCGTTGATGACTTAAGTGGTACTACTTTAGTTGCTGCAAGCACATTAAAACTTGATGGCAAATGCAACAAAGAAGGTGCTGCAAAAGTTGGCAAAGAGATTGCTCGTTTGGCACTTGAAAAGAACATTAAAAACGTAGTGTTCGATAGAAACGGTTATTTATACCACGGTCGCGTTCAAGCTTTAGCAGATAGCGCACGTGAAAACGGTTTAGAATTCTAGGAGCAAACATGAGCGATCGTAAAGAAAAACAAGAAAATATCCCTCAAGATTCAGGCTTTATCGAAAAAGTTGTAAGCCTTAATCGTGTTGCAAAAGTTGTAAAAGGCGGACGTCGTTTCAGTTTCAGCGCATTAGTTGTTGTTGGAGACGGTAATGGCAGCATAGGCTATGGCTTAGGTAAAGCACAAGAAGTGCCCGAAGCATTACGCAAAGCATCTGAAAGCGCTAGAAAATCAATGGTAAAAGTGAACTTAATTGAAGGCACATTACCTTATGAAATTCTTGGACGTTTCGGTGCTGGCCGTGTTATGCTTAAACCTGCTTCACGCGGTACAGGTATCATTGCAGGCGGTGCAGTTCGTGCTGTTATGGAAGCTGTTGGTGTGAGTGATGTTTTGGCAAAAGCTATTGGTACTAACAATCCGCATAACGTGCTTCGTGCAACCGTTGAAGGTTTGAAAAGCTTACGCAGTGCCGAAGAAGTTTCTCAAATTCGCGGAAAAAAATTAGAAGCTCCACGTAAATAATTTTTATTGATTGCTATTGTGCGAGCTTATGTTCGCATAATAGTGAAAGCTTCAAAATTTTATCCATCTAGAGGTAATGAACATGACAGAATTAAAAGTAAAACTTATTCGTTCACGTATTGGTTGTAATCCTAAGCAAAAAGCAGTTTTAGATGCTTTAGGTCTTAGAAAACGCGAATCAGTGCGTGTTCATAAAGATAATCCTGCAATCCGCGGCATGATAGCCAAAGTTTCGCACTTGGTAGAGGTGATCTAATATGAGACTAGACACATTATATCCGTTCCAAGAAGAACGCAAAAACCGCAAACGCATTGGCCGTGGCTCAGCTACAGGTCAAGGTTGTACTGCAGGTAAAGGTAATAAAGGCCAAAATGCACGTGCCGGCGGCGGTGTTCGCCCTGGTTTTGAAGGCGGTCAAATGCCTTTGCAACGTCGTTTACCTAAGCACGGATTTAAAAACTTTCCTTTCAAAGTAACTTACGAAGTTGTAAGCGTGGGTCATTTGGCAGAAGTTTTTGCCGGAAAAACTGAAATCACTTTAGAAGATATTTACGGACGCGGCCTTTGCAAAAATGGCGCACCTGTTAAAATTCTTTCAGACGGTGAAATTTCAGTAGCTATGTCTATTGAAGCACACAAATTTAGCCGTGCTGCAGTAGAAAAAATTGAAAAAGCCGGCGGCAAAGTGAGCGAACTCTCTGCTCCTGCTGCTGAATAATTAAGGAAAGGGTAATACAGTGGCAAATGGTGTAGAAAAAATGGCACTCGTACCCGAATTACGTGTAAAAATATTGTGGACCTTTTTGTTTCTTTGCTGTTACAGATTAGGTGTGCATGTTCCTGTTCCGGGAATTGATGTTGCTGCTTTAGGGCACTTTTTTGAAAGCATAGAAGGGTCAATGTTTGCGCTTCTTGATATGTTTTCAGGCGGTGGCCTTAGCAATGTATCTGTTTTTGCACTCGGTATTATGCCTTATATCTCAGCTTCGATTATCTTCCAACTTTTGCAAGTAGTTTCACCTGATGTGAAGCGTTTGGCAAAAGAGGAAGGCCAAGCGGGAAAAAGAAAAATAACGCAATACACACGTTATTTGACTGTATTTATCACTATAATTCAAGGCTTTGGTATAGCGACCCTTCTTGAAGGTATGCGCTCTCCCGAAGGAGCTTTGGTAGTGTCTGATCCTGGCTGGACTTTCCGTTTAGTCACGATATTAACATTAGTTACTGGCACAACCTTGCTTATGTGGATTGGTGAGCAAATCACTTCGCGTGGCATTGGTAACGGCATTTCATTGATTATCTTTTCAGGTATCGTTGTTGGCATTCCATCAGCTATCTTCCGCTCATTCCAGCTAATTAGCGCAGGCGACATGAATATCTTGCTTGCATTATTTGTTGTTGTTATGATGCTTGGTGTGCTTATAGGTATTGTATTTATGGAAAGGGCTCAGCGCCGTGTTCCAATTCAATACGCTAAGCGTCAAGTAGGCCGTAAGATGTTTGGTGGTCAATCAACGCATATGCCTCTAAGAATCAACACTGCCGGTGTTATTCCTCCTATCTTTGCGCAATCTCTTCTATTGTTCCCAGCAACATTAGCAGGTTTTTCGCAAGCGGCTTGGTTACAAACAGTAGTGTCTTGGTTCCAACCAACATCTATTGTCTATAATATTGTGTTTGTTGGCCTTATTTTCTTCTTCTGTTATTTCTACACAGCGATCATCTTTGATCCAAAAGAAATATCAGAAAACTTGAAGAAAGCAGGTGGCTTTGTTCCTGGCATTCGCCCAGGCGAAAAAACACAAGAATATTTAGATACTGTCCTTTCAAGACTCACTTTGTGGGGCGGTGTTTATATATCAATTATATCCATTCTTCCTATGCTTTTGATAGCTCAATTCAATGTGCCATTTTACTTTGGCGGCACAAGCTTGCTTATCTTAGTGGGCGTTGCCATCGACTTTATGGGGCAAGTTGAGTCTTCCATGATCTCTCAACAATACGAGGGCTTGATGGACAAAGGTAATAAGAAAAGAAGATAAACATTTAGGGGGAAGATTTTCTTCCCCTTGAGTGAAGATATGAAAATATTTTTGCCATTTATGGCAAGGAAGCATATTTTGAAAAAATTTAATGGCGTATTTATCAAGAATGAAAGAGAGATTGAAACTATGGCTATCGCCAATGGCATGGTTGCATGCATATTGGAGGAGTTGTTAAGCCAAGTGAAGCCCGGTCTTTCTACTATGTATTTTGAAGAAATCGTCGTTAGAATGTGTCAAGAAATGGGTGTCAAACCTGCCTTTAAAGGTATGTATGGCTATCCTTACGCTCTTTGCATTTCAGTAAATGAAGTGGTGGTACACGGTTTCCCTTCTGATGATGTTATATTAAAAGAAGGCGATATTGTGAGCTTTGATGTGGGTGTTTACTATAAAGGTTTCTACGGGGACGCGGCACGTACTGCATACGTTGGTACGGTATCCGATGAAGCCGATCGATTAGTGGTGACCACTCGCGAGTGCCTAGAAAGAGCAATTTCTGTGGCCAAACCGGGTAATAATTTACTCGATATTTGCCATGCAGTTCAAAGCCATGCAGAAGGCAAAGGATATGCAGTGATCAGACGTTTTGTTGGTCACGGTTTTGGTGCGAATTTCCACGAAAGGCCTGAAATCCCGAATTTCGTGCCTTCAGGCAAACAATGTTCCTTACCATTAAAAGTTGGTATGGTTTTAGCAATAGAACCAATGCTTGCCATAGGAACATACGAGATTGATATACTAAAAGACGGTTGGACAGCAGTAACGAAAGACAGAAAACTTGCGGCTCATTGGGAAAACACAATAGCCATTACCACACACGGTGCTAGAATTTTGAGTGACGTTGCTAACTACCAAAGATAAGTTTTTATATATCAATGGGATAAGGGTGACTTGAGTTAAGAAAATTAAAATCTTGACAAAAGTAAATTAAATAGGTAATTGTATCAGTTCTTGCTTGATAGGCAAGAATAAATAACAAATATGATAACGGAGTGAACGATGAAAGTCAGACCATCCGTCAAGACAATCTGCCCAAAATGTAAGGTTATTCG
>CAYJHJ010000106.1:0-4746 GCA_964370095.1 uncultured Desulfovibrionaceae bacterium
ATGTCAACGGCATGTATGCTGTGGCTAATAAAGGGGACCATACACTCACAAATAGTGCCACTATTGACGTGAGCGGTAATGATTATGTCTACGGCATGTATGCTCAAGCTAATAACAACGGTGACCACACACTCACAAATAGCGCTACTCTTAACGTGCGCGGTAATGATGAAGTCTTAGGCATGTATGCTTATGCTATTAAAGGTGACCACAATCTCACCAATAGTGCCACTATTAACGTGAGTGGTAATGATTCTGTCTACGGCATGTATGTGCACGGAACTAATGTAAACGGCATACATCTTTTAAACAATACAGGTATAATCACAGCAACGGCTACAGGGGCAGGAGGAAAAGCCTATGAAGCCTTTGGAGGAAACAGCTTCACCGTAGACACATGGGCAACCACATTAAGAACATGGAGCGCGAATGACACTGTTTTTAGTTTGGGTAATGGACAAATCCTCACTTTTAAAAACGGCACTCAAGGAGCAACATTAATTGTTCGCCCCGATACTGCTGAACGTGGTTTTGTGCTTGGAAAAGCCTATAATGTGGCAGAAATGGTGGCTATTGAAGACGGAATCGGTACAGGTATAATGGTTCAGCAAAGTCAATTTGCTACAGGCTTTATTGAGGGCTCAATCGCAGAAGTAAAAACAGAAGTGGATTTCTTGACTGCAACTCTTAGCGGCAGTGCAACTAAGCCAACTGTAAGCCTTAGCCTCAATGAAGATAATTTACCTCTCAATGCAACAGCTGCACAAGTTCAAACAGCTTTAATAGGGCAAATGAATAATATTTCTGAGCAATTAAGAAATAGTCTCTCAAGTGTCTACCTTAATGCAAATTATGCAAGTCCAGAAACTGACGAAACAGCTTCCCTCACAAATAGCGGTATTGCCGCAGGTTCTGAAAGTGTGGAAAATAAATGGGCAGTATTTGCAACACCTTATGGTTCATATACAGACAATAGCCACTATGATTATGATTCAGGTTCTTATGGTATAACAGCAGGATTGAGCTATAATTTCACAGAAAAATTAATGGCAGGTTTCCATTTAGATTTCAACGCTACAGATTCAAAATCTGACAATCTTGAAAACGATTTGACTTCCTTTGCTCTTGGTGTGCATACAAACTATTTTATCAATAAAAATTGGTATATTGGCGGAAGTGCTAGCTATGCTTTTGGTTCAAACGATGTTGAATATACAGCCGTTAATAGGAAAGCAAAAGACGACTACTCTTCCAAAGCTTTCTTTGCAGGAATCAATTCAGGCTATATATTTGAAATTAATCAAAATAATATAATTGTTCCTGAGCTTGCACTCTCTTACCTCTACACAAGTGCTGACTCTTACGACTTGCATTTTGTCGCTCCTTATAATTTGTATAATATGGACGTGCATAGTAATTCACATTCTGACTTATTTGCGGAGATTAATGTTAATTGGCAAGGCAATTATGCTATAGGCAGTAGCGTTTTATCTCCAAGCCTTGGTGTAGGTGTCCGCCAAAACTTGACAGGGAGCGACATCGACTCAAGCTTTGATATGTTCGGCGCACGCTATGAAACTAAAGTAAGCTCCGATGAAACTACTTTCCTTACAAATGCAGGGCTAGAGTGGACAATAGGCAATTTTGCTGTAAGTGCAAACTATAATGGTGAATTTGGTGGCGATCAACAAAGTCATACAGGAAGCTTGAATTTTATGTATAGGTTCTAAAAAAGCTTTATTTTGGGTTTTTACTGCCTTAGGGAGGATTTTTTCTCGGTCATTTAGGTTTTATCTATACTCCACTCGAAAAAAATTCTCCCTGCCTTATAAAATTCCTAAACTAAAGCTTTTTTGGGTTAATGGCGGCTTTGTAAAATTCAAGAAATTGAAACGTTTCTAATATAATGGTAGCCTTGTTCTCGAACAAAACTTGACAAAAGCAGAAAGAATAACTATTTTTCTCTAAGAGTAAAAAAGATATAATCTATCTGCTTTTACAAATGCTTTTTCATAAAATTTCTTTGAAAAAGGCTCATAATACATACTGGGACTTCAGTGGGGCTTCAGATAATAGGGATAATTATTTCATTTATAGAACAAGAAAAATAATTTTCTAAGATCGCTCGCCCTCGGTACCATTACATTTATTGTAAAAAGCATAAGGGAATCAGCTAGTTATGATTCCCTTTTTTGTTTATAGGGCTCTTCTGAATCGAGTAATAATGCGGGTTTTCGAGTACCGTTTATCTTGAGTTTTTTGGTCAAAGCGATTGGTCACAAACTTCAAAATAAACGGATAATAAATAACAAGCTCTCGACGATGAGTCGAGGGCTTTCTCTTTTGTAAGTTCTTACAAAATTATAGATGTTACAAGAATATCATTGCCGCTTATTAAATTGACATTATTTTTCATTTGAGCTATACTATAAAATATAGTATCTTACTTGTTTAATAGTATTTATAAATTTTTATTGAAGAAGAATGATTTTTTTTGTGTTCAGGGGATAATTCAGGTAAATTATTACAGAATGGAGGGTTTTATGCAAAGTAAAAATGCAATCGGCAATTTGAAGAACCGCTATATCGCGGTGTTGAAAAAATGTAATCTTTTAAACGTATTTGGCTCGCTTGCAATTGTGGGCGCGCTCACTCTTGGCTTTGGTGTTTCCACCGCTTTTGCGGAAGTGGTAAACCCAAGCGGCACAGAAGTAAAGTCTATGGATGCCACTGACGGCTCTTACCAAGTTACCCCCGAAGTGCCCGCTCTCAACACATCTACTCTCACGAACAATGGCACAATACTTGGCGGTGTGGTGTATCAAACTCCGGGTACACATGAGTCTTATTATTCTGCTATGCTTGGTTTTGACGCAACGGGAACCGTCAGCTACAATTTCACAAACAATGGCTTAATTGACATCACACAAAATGTCACCGAAACCGTTAATTCCGTTGAAAGATATTTGTATGTTATGGCTGCCGAAGGTGACGGAGCAGGACATGTATTGACGAATGGAGCTGACGGCATAATCAACGTAAAAAGTACGCTGACTTCAACGGATGATGACGCAGAAGCCTATATCCATATTCTAAGCGCCGTTGGTGACGGTAATCATATTCTTACAAACCATGGCACAATAACAGTCGAAAGTTATACTTCATCTTATAGCGGCTACCACGAAATCTATAGCATATACGCCGTTGGCGAAGGCAACCATATTCTTACAAACAGCGGCTCAATAACACTCTTTGGTGAAGCTACCGCAAATGATAGCAGTAGAAGCCCCGAAATTTATGGTATGTATGCCGCAGGCAAAGGCAGTCATAAATTAACAAATGAAGTTGGGGGTGAAATCACAATTACCAATATCGGGCATTCCGTGAATGAGTATGCCGATCCTGACTCTTATGCTATGTATGTCAGCGGCGAAGGCAGCCATGAAGTAGCAAATAATGGCACAATCACCATTACAAATAGTCAAGACGGTCAAGACGATCCCTACAGTGAAACCTATGCACTATATGCCGGTGGCTTTGGCGACCATGAACTTACAAACAGCGGTACAATAATAATCGACACTACGCTAACTTCAATAGATGGCCATTCCTATGCCTATATCGAGGCTATGCAGGTCAACGGCAATGGCGATCTTAGTCAAACAAACAGCGGCACAATTGCAATCAATTCTGTGGCAAGTTCAATAAATGACGATAGCGATGTAGAGGTCTATAACATGATGGCCTATGGCGATGGCGACCATGAACTTACAAACAGCGGCACAATCACAGTCGATTCTGCGGCAACTACAACAGATGGCAAAGCCAGTGTCTATGTCGATCATATTTCTGCCTATGGCAAAGGCAATCACATTGTTACAAACAGTGGCACAATCACAACCGATTCTACGGCAACTTCAACAGATGGCGATGCCGATGTAGAGATCTATGGTTTGAGTACAAGTGGCATTGGCGACCATAAAATAACAAACAGTGGCACAATTATCATCAATACTACCGCAAGTTCAAAAAATGCCGATGTTGAAGCCTATGCCTATGGCATGTATGTAGCAGGCACATCGACAAATCAACATATTCTCACAAACACAGGTATTATTGATGTGCGCACTTTTAGCACAGCCTCGAATGGCACTGTTACTTCTGAGATTTATGAAGCCTATGGCGACGAGTCTTTCACTGTTGACACATGGGCAACCACATTAAGAACATGGAGCGCAAATGACGCTGTTTTTGGTTTGGATAATGGCGAAGTTCTCACTTTTAAAAACGGCACAGAGGGCGCAACCCTTATTCTTCGCCCCGATACTGCTGAACGCGGCTTTGTGGAAGGTAAAGAATACTATGTAGCAAATATGGTGGCTATTGAAGACGGCACAGGCACAATGGTTCAGCAAAAACAATTTGCCCCGGGCTTTATTGAAGGCACAATTGCAGAAGTAAAAACAGAAGTGGATTTCCTCACCGCAACCCTTGGAGGCACAGCAACCAACCCAACCGTAAGCCTTTCACTCAATACAAAACCTTTGCCAACAAATGCCATCACAGCGGCAAACCTCACTGCAAATCTTGCGCACTTGGACGGAATAAGCAAAGTAACTAAAAATGCTATTGCAAACGTTTATAATAATGCAGATTTAGAGCTTGCACAAGCTGAAAGCCTTGGTATTGCGGCAGGTTCTATGGCAGAAAAATCAAAATGGACTGTTTTTGCAACTCCTTACGGAA
>CAYJHJ010000107.1:0-4678 GCA_964370095.1 uncultured Desulfovibrionaceae bacterium
TTATTGAAGCCAAAGCAAACAAAGAAACAAAGGAAATTAGTGCAGCAAGCAGAAAGCTGAAGCTGTTTTTTCATTCTTTGTGTTTTTTCCTTATGCAAGTGCCACCCTTGTCATTGTTTAAATCAGATAAAGCAGACGATAAATATTTGAAAAAAATTCAAAAGCATATAAAGAATAACTAATTTTGTGTGAGAGTGAACAAAGATTTTATCCCTCTAGTCTCTGCTTGACTTTTTGCTTGAAATTACCTAGAATTTTTGTGGTTTTCACGCAGAGAAAGCCAGATAAATCAGCTTAACTTTATTTTTTTACAGTAGGCCATAGGAAGTGTTTGAATGATAGAAAAAATTACAAGTTTTATAAAAAAACTAACAAAAGCCACTGCTAATGATGAAAGTGTAAAAAACGAAGCTCCGGAAGTGAGCAGCAAAGAAGAAGTTAAAGCAAATAGAAGTGAAGAGCTTCCAATTTATTTAAAAGAAGCTATAGATGTGCTTGCAAAGTATAATATAGATGCAACAACTTTGCCTGAATATAAAATGTTTTATGGCGTAAGAAGAAAAATTCAAACAATCATTGAATCGTTGGGTGATGAGGATTCAAAAAAGCAATATATACGTGAGCTTGGTAGGCTTGTTATAACAAAAGCCCTTGGGCCACAAGAAAGTGCAAAACTTCATGGAAACATGAGCTTTGAACAATATGAAGAGTATGTAGCTTTAGCTGAAGCAAGCACAGTGAAGCAAATGAAATATGTTGTGAAAAATGAAATAGTAGAAAAAATTCCTGTAGGACCTTTTATTATTGAAGAATATAGATATAAAGATATTTTCAAGGTCGAGCAGAATGATATTGTTATTGATGGCGGTGCTTTTTGCGGCGAAACAGCTCTCTGGTTTTTGATGAACGGTGCAAAAAAAGTATACTCCTTTGAGCCTATTCAAAGGCAGCTTGACCTAATTGTAGAAAATTTGCCTGAAGAGGTAGAAGCTGGAAGAATTGTGCCGGAGCTTTATGGTTTGAGTAATAAAGATGAAATTCTTTCATTTTCAGATGCAGGTGCTGGTTCTCGTGTTTCTCAAAAAGGAACTATACAAATAAATTGTACAACTATTGATAGTTATTGTGAAAAAAATTCTGTTGCACCTACCTTGATAAAGCTTGATATTGAAGGTGCAGAAGTGCCCGCTCTTGAAGGTGCTGCTGAAACAATAAAAAAATACAAACCAAAGCTTGCAGTATGCCTCTATCACAGGCCGCAAGATATGTATTTAGTGCCCTCTATATTGAAAACTTTTGTGCCTGAGTATACGTTTTATTGCAAAGCAAATCACCCGTTTTATGAATTTGTGCTCTATGCTGTACCAAGTAAATAATAGATAATGAACAAAACAGATAGTTTGAGGTGTAGTATGGAAAGTCAAATTGCTGAAAGAAGTAACGAGCAAACAAAGATAGATTTTGAAGAAAAATTTGAAGCTTTTTATAATGAGGCTTTTAGTTTTTTTGAAAAAGAAGATTATAAAAGTGCAGTCCAACCATTAAGAAAAATGGCTTTTGAACTTATTGTGCTTGACTTACCTAAAAATTTTCAAGATAAGTATGAGGATTTAAAAAATAAAATTTTAACGAATACCAAGTATTCGGAATATTATTTTCCTGCCCTCGTTGAAAAAGACTGTGGAGCTGATTATCTTGAAACTATCACTGAAGAATTTCAAGAAAATGCCAATACTGAAGATATTTTGCTTAAAGTTTTTCTTGTTACATACAATCATGAAACAACTGTAGCAAAATGCATTGAAAGCTTGGTTAATCAAAAAACTCAATACAAATATAAAATTTATATTTTAGAGGATTGCTCAACTGATAATACCTTGGCAGTCTGCAAAGAATATAAAGAAAAATACCCTGAACTTATTGAAATCATAGCTCAACCTGTAAATACATTTAACACTGATAACAGGCACTTTCATACTGCTCTAAGGACGCTTCTAGATAAAAAATATTGGACAGCAATTGAAGGCGATGATTATTGGGTCGATGAATATAAAATTCAAACTGCTATAACTTTTTTAGAAAATAATCTTGAATATGTAGGTATAGGTTCAAATTGGATCTATAATACTTTAGCAACTGGTGAAAAAAAGCTTGGTGTTATGCCACATAACTATATCAAATCAAGGTTTACAGTTGATAATTATACTTATTTACACACTTCAACACGTGTGTATAGAAATGTAGTTGATTTTGCTTCAATGCCAAGATCAAGAGTTATCAGAGACGTGTTTATTTATTTTGACTTTTTGCTTGCAGGAACTTTTTATTACTATAATAAAGTAACTTCTGTTTATAATGTCGGGACAGGTATTTGGACATCTTTATCGGAAGAAGAAAAAAAAGAGAAAAATGCAAATATACGCCTTGAATTCCTTCAAAGAGCAAAGGATTATTATCTTTCAATAGCCAATAATTCAAATAACCTTATTAACCTTGTAAGATATTTTGACGCTAAAAATGCAAGTTATAATGATTCCCTTACAAATTTTATTCTTCAAAATGAAAAAAAGCATCAAATACCTTTGCAGGATCTTGATGAACTTGCTGTGAAAATTGAAGAGCTTGTGAAAACAACAAGCTGTTGGGAAAAGAAAATTGAAGAAAAGCTTGCAAGTATAGAAAAGGTAAATCTTCTTGAAAAAAAACTTGAAGAATTAGAACAAACTGTTTTATTACAGCAAAAAATTATTAATAAGTCTTTTTCAATACGTTTAAAAAAATCTTTTTCAAGATTCCGCAATAAAATAAGAAATTCTTTTAAAAAGGCACAATAATAATATGAAAAAACTTATTATAATTGGCGACGGGGGCTTTGCTCATTGTGTGTTTGAAAACTTTACAGAGAATACCAATTATCAAGTGTGTGCCTTTGTTGTTGAAAAAGCTTTCATAAAAAAAGACAACTATTTAGGTTTGCCTGTTGTTGAATTTGAAGATATTGAAAGTATTTATCCGCCGCATGAATATGATTTTTTTGTAGGAATTGGCGGAAATCAGCTGAATCAATTGAGAATAAGATTTTATGAAAAGATGAAAGAAAAAGGCTATAAGCCTGCTTTTTGCATATCGAAAAAAGCTTCTGTCTCAAAATATGCAAGTATGGGTGAGCATTGCTGTATTTTTGAAAATGTTGTCATACATCCCGGTTGTGAAGTGGGAAATAATGTGATAATAATGGCACAAACTTTTTTAGGTGAATATTCAAAAGTTGATGATAATAGCTTTATTGCCGGACTTGTTTCATTAGCCGGTTATTCAAGTGTTGGGAAAGCTTGTTATGTTGGAACACATACAACAGTTTTAAACAGTGTGCACCTTGCTGATAATTGTGTAAGTGCAGCCGGGAGTGTAGTTACAAAAAATACTGAACAAGACACCCTTGTGCGTATGAGTTCGCCGCAATATTTGAAATCTGCCTATGAGCATTTTATGAAGTGGTATAATAAAGTATCAGCTCGTGCTAGGGGTAAAAATTTGTAAGTTTTGTTATATATAAAAATTTTTTTAATGATTTATTTCTTAGAAGGAAGAATAAAAAATGAATAAAAAAGGACAAATGAGTTTTGACTATAATGAAAGAATAGCTTCACTTTCTGAAGATGATTTTTTTGCTCAAATAAAAAGAACTGTAGGCGGGCAAAGGATTTCAGAAGAGCAGTTTCAAATTATTCTTAATGATATAAAAGAAGCATTGGAATTTAATTCGCAAGATGTTTTGCTTGACCTTTGTTGTGGCAATGCACATCTTTCAAGTCATTTCTTTGAATTGATTTCAATATATACAGGTGTTGATTCTTCAAATGCTCTTATTGATATTGCAAAAAAATATTTTAACAACGAAAAAACAAACTATATTGCAAGTGATTTAATTGAATATCTAAAATCTGAAAAAAATCCTGCTGTTTACACAAAGATTTTAATATGTTCAAGTATTCAATATTTTGCGCCGGAAATGGTAAAAGAAATCCTTTCAATAATAAAAGAAAAATTTATAAATGTTGAAAGAATGTTGATTACTCCTATCCCCGATAAAGATAAAGCTGAGCTTTTTTTCGGCAAAGAACGCTTGGCAGAACAAGATCTTGATGATTACACAAGCTCTTTAGGGCGTTTCTATTCACCAAAAGAGATTGAAGATTTAGCAAAAATAGAGGGTTTTTCTTCTGCATATATAGCTTTAAACGAAAAAGCACACAATGCACATTACAGGTATGCTGTTTTGCTAAAACCTATAAAGTAGTTTGAGTGAAAAATGAAAGAAATTGGCGGTTTTTTTGATATAACAGCAAACCATGCTGCAAATAAGATAGGCACCCCTTATCTTTTTAATGCTTCGCGCTATGCCTTGGAATATTTGCTTAGTATTTTAAAGCCGCCAAAGCTTTATGTGCCTTATTATATGTGCCATTTCTCAATACCGCCTGCTTTAGAAAATAATAAAGTTGAGCCTATTTTCTATGAAATTGATGAAAGTTTTATGCCAAAAGAAGAATTAGATTTTGCTATTCCTCTTTTCTATGTGAATTATTTTGGGCTTTGTGATAAGCAAGCAAAAGTACTATCCACCCAGCATAAAACAATTATTTTTGATTATGCCCAAGCTTATTTTTCGCCTGTT
>CAYJHJ010000108.1:0-4664 GCA_964370095.1 uncultured Desulfovibrionaceae bacterium
TTCTTAATACTTTAAGGTAAGATAAATAATCTATAAAATTAAATGAAATTTTTAATTTATAAGAATATAGACTTGCAATTTCATTATCATTTGCATCAGGGTGATTTATAAGTGCTTCAAAACCTTTTTTCCAAAATGGCACTGAATAAAAGGCAGCTTTTATTTTTTCATAATTATTTTCTTTTATGAGAGTTTCATAATTGTCTTCAAGTTTTTTATTTAATGCTTCTTCATAGTTTAAAAATTCACTAATATGAAGCGTATAACCATCATTTTCTAAAAGATTAAAATAATCGGGCTGTATATTATATTTTTTAAATTTATTAAAAAGCAGTATTGAATTTTCATGTTCGTGGGCTTTTCTTCCCGGTGTTTGAGAGCATAAATGAACTATCTTTGATTTAGGATTTACAAACATTCTTCCACCGGCTTGTTTGAAGCGAGCACAAAAGTCAACATCTTCAAAGCCATTTATAAATCTTTCATCAAAGCCATCAATTTCAAAAAAATCTTTTTTACGTATAAAGAAAGCTGCGCCTGTAATACATTGAAATTCTTTAATTCTTTTTGCAACTCTATGACTTGCAGGTAAATGAGAATAAATGTGCCCCACTTGCATCTGAGGATTAAAGTATACCCCAATATGTTGAATGGTATAATTGCGATAGTCATTTTCAATATGTTCTGCATAATCACTTGAATTTATAGGTGGAAACATCAATAAAGGTCCCACCATAATCTTTTGTGAACTATCAGAAAATTGCTCTAAAAGAGGGGGAAGAAAGTCCTTCATCACAATAGTATCATTGTTTAGAAAGAAGAGCAGAGAAGTTCTTGCATTTCTTGCACCTAAATTTGAAGCTCCGGCAAAATTTAAATTCTCTTTTTGCGGAAGATAGACAAAATTTTCATTAAAAAGTTCTTTACCAAGAATTAATGCTTCTTCAGAGGTTTTATCGTTAGGCAAAGCGTTTGCCCCATTATCCACCAAGATGACTTCAAAAGGAATATTAATTTCTTTACGTAGTGAAAGTAGGCAATTTTTTGTTAAATGCCATTGCCCAAAAACAGGAATTATAACAGAAAAAAGCATAAAACCCTCAACAAAGTAAATAAAGATTAGCTTAGTGTTGCAATCATCACAGCTTTAATGGTGTGCATTCTGTTTTCTGCTTGATCAAACACAATAGAAGCTTTTGATGAAAAAACTTCATCACTTACTTCCAAGCACTCAAGCCCGAATTTTTGATAAACTTCTTCGCCAATACTTGTGTTTCTGTCATGGAAAGCTGGCAAGCAATGCATAAATTTAACTTCTGGGTTTTGTGTAAGCTCCATCAATTCTTTATTAACTTGATAGTTTTTCAAAAGCTCAATTCTTTGAGCCCACATTTCTTGGCTTTCACCCATGCTCACCCATACGTCTGTATGAATAAAATCGCAGTTTTTCACGCCTTCTGCTTTATCATCTGTAATAAGAAGTTTTGCATTGGTTTTTTTTGCAAGTTCAAAGGCTTTATCAATTATTGACTGTTCAGGCTGAAGAGATTTAGGTGCAATTATTCTGCAATCCATGCCAATGATAGCCGCACCTATAAGAAGAGAATTTGCCATATTATTTCTTGCATCGCCAATATAAGCAAAACTCACATCTTTTAGTGGTTTTGTGGAATGTTCACGCATAGTAAGAAAATCAGCTAAGATTTGAGTTGGGTGCGATTCGTCTGTTAAGCCATTCCATACAGGCACAGATGCTTTTTCAGCGAGTTCTTCAACAGTTTTTTGCGCAAAACCTCTATACTGAATTCCATCATAAAAGCGTGAAAGCACTTGTGCAGTATCTGAAATTGATTCTTTCTTTCCAATTTGAGAGCCTTGAGAGGATAAATATGTTACTTGAGCACCTTGATCATAGGCAGCAACTTCAAAAGCACAGCGTGTTCTTGTGCTGTCTTTTTCAAAGATAAGAACAATATTTTTTCCTTTGAGGTGTTGCGGCTCAGAGCCAATTTTTTTATACTCTTTATATTCTGCAGCCAAATCTAATAAATAAGTTAATTCTTCAGCTGTATGGTCATAAATCTTTAGAAAATCGCGATTTTTAAGCATGTATCTTTCCTTTTTGTCTGTGTGATATAGCTTTTACTTTAAAGTAATAAGAGTTCCAAGATCTTTATCTTCTATAATAAGATTTTCAAGATTGCCTTTTTCTCTTCCATCTAAAATATATGCTTTGTTACAGCCTTTATATAGTGCATTGAGGCAACTGTCAACTTTTGGGATCATTCCGCCTGTAATGGTTTCATCTTGCTTTAATTTTTCAATTTCTGCTAGAGTTAAATGCTTGATTAAGTTTTTGTTTTTATCTAAAACTCCAGAAACATCAGTTACTAGAATAAAAATATCTGCTTTTAGGGCACCTGCCAAAGCACCACTTGCAGTATCAGCATTAATATTAAGGCTTGTTCCATTTTCTCCATAGCCAATTGGTGCAATGACTGGTAAGAAATTATTATCTAAAAGACAGTTGACCAAAGCAGTATCAACTTCGTATACTTCACCAACATAGCCAAGCTCTTGAATTTTATTTGCTTTAAGAGTTGCATTGTCTTTACCTGTAATACCAACAGCATTTAATCCAACTTCCTTGAACAAACCTACCAATTTTGCGTTTAAAGAGCCTTTTAAAACCATTTCTACCACTTCCATAGTGGCTTCATCAGTATATCGCATGCCATTCACAAAATGAGATTCAATATTTAATCTTTTAAGCATAGCATTTATATGTGGCCCGCCACCATGTGTGAGAATGATTTTCTTATCTAAAGACTGAAGATAGAGTATGCTTTTAGCAAATGCCAATGAAAGCTCATCACTTTCCATGGCATGCCCGCCGTATTTAATTAAAATTTTAGTCATTTATTTTCAACTTTTCTTTATCTTGATTATTAAAAAAAATTATCAATACCCTTTGAAAATACAAAGAGTATTGATAATAAATAATTTAAATAAGATTGTGCTTTTTTGCTATCGACATAGCAGCAGTTCTTCCTGCTCCCATAGCTTTAATAACAGTTGCAGCACCTGTTACTATATCACCGCCGGCATAAACATTTGGAATTGAAGTTTCATTTGTTTCTTCATTTGTTACTATATAATTCCATTTATTGAGTTCAAGCTCAGGGGTTGCATCAAGCAGAATTGGATTTGAACGAGTGCCAAGAGCTATAATTGCTAAATCTGTTTCAAGTATATATTTTTCGCCTGTTGCTTTTGGTCTACGACGGCCTGAATCATCAGGTTCGCCAAGTTCCATTTTTTCAAGTTCAACAGCAGCTAATTTATTATTTTCATCGGCAATAAAATGAGTTGGGGCAACTAATTCAATCAATTCAACGCCTTCTTCAAGTGCGTGTTCAATTTCTTCATGACGAGCCGGCATTTCAGCTTTTGTACGACGATACACAAGGCTCACTTTTTCCGCACCCATACGAATGGCTGTTCTTGCGGCATCCATAGCCACGTTTCCGGCACCATAAACTGTAACATTCTTTGCTTGCCAAGTTGGAGTGTCGTATTGTGGGAAGAGGTAAGCTCGGCCAAGGTTTGAACGTGTAAGGTATTCGTTAGCTGAGAATACACCTAAAAGATTTTCACCCGGGATATTTAAGAATATGGGAAGACCTGCTCCAACACCAATAAATATTGCATCATAGCCTTCGTCTAATAATTCTTGTATATTGACTGTTTGTCCGGCAACATAGTTTGTTTTAATTTCAACACCAAGATTTATAAGCCCTTGTAACTCCCTTGCTACTAAGGATTTTGGCAATCTGAATTCAGGAATACCATATATAAGAACACCACCTGCTTCATGCAAAGCTTCAAAAATAGTAACTTTAGCACCTAGTTGAGCAAGATAGCCGGCACAAGTAAGTGAAGATGGGCCTGAACCAAAGCAGGCAATTTTCACATCTTTCTTTACAGGAATTTCGCAATCAATTGTGCAGCCTTGCAAGCCTTTATCAGCAACAAAACGCTCTAAGCGTCCTATAGCAACAGCTTCGCCTTTTTTGCTTAAAATGCATGAACCTTCACATTGATGTTCTTGCGGGCACACGCGGCCGCAAACTGCAGGAAGAGCATTTGTTGTTTGGATTATTCTATAAGCTTCTTCAAATTCACCTAAAGCAACTTGCTCTATAAACTCAGGAATTCGCACTTCAACAGGGCAACCTTGACGGCATTTTGGATTTTTACATTGTAAGCAGCGGCTTGCTTCGTCCATTGCCATTTGTTCAGTATAGCCAAGTGCAACTTCTTCAAAATTTTTATTTCTTACATCAGCAGGCTGACAAGGCATATCAATTCGTGGAATTTTATTTCCTTTTAATACTCTATTTTCCATGACATTTGCACCTGTGTTCTTCGTTTGAAATGGTTTCTTGATCTTTGAATGAGGAGAGCCTTGAACGTAATTCATTAAAGTCAACTAAATGTCCGTCAAATTCAGGTCCATCAACGCAAGTGAATTTCGTTTCATCTCCGATAGTTACACGGCAAGCACCGCACATGCCAATGCCATCAACCATAAGTGAGTTTAATGAAACAACTGTTGGCACATCATAAGGTTTAGTAACATTTGCAACAGCTTGCATCATAGG
>CAYJHJ010000109.1:0-4661 GCA_964370095.1 uncultured Desulfovibrionaceae bacterium
AAATTTAATTGACATTTTAGCACACTATAAATCAGAAGAAATAATTTTCACTTTTACAGGTGTTGAAAGTCCTTGTGGTGTTAGTGGCGAACAAGATAATGATTATACAGTAATTATTATGCCTATGAAGATTGCTTCAACAAATATGTATGATGAATAAAAATGAATTCTTTTGAGTATTTTCAAGTTCAAATAAAAAATAATAAAAAGGTTTAAAAAATGTCAGATTTAAAAAATATGTATCATAAAATAGTGCAAGACGATTTTCCTCAAGAATTGAAAATTCAATTTGGTGAAACTGAACTTATATATAAAAAACGCACTTGGAATATTGATGAAGAAGAAAGAGGGCTTCGTTATGGCGAAAATCCTGATCAACCTGCTGCACTTTATGAATGTGTTGAAGGAAGCATCAATATTGAAGGAAAAGAATACAGAAAACCAAAGCAAGGCATTGTTTCAGCCTTATCTGAAAGTCAAATGCTTCAAGCAGGTAAACACCCCGGCAAAACAAATCTTACTGATGTTGATAATGGGGTTAATATATTACAATATTTAACAAAAAAAGCAGCAGCCATTATTTTAAAACATAATAATCCATCAGGTGCTGCTTGGTCTGATATTTCTTTATTTGATGCTTTATCAAAAGCTTTTTATTGCGATAGAATTGCAGCTTTTGGCGGTGCTGTTGTTGTGAATCGCCCACTTGATAAAGAAAGTGCTGAATTTTTGGCTTCTTCTTATTTTGAAGTGGTTGCAGCACCTTCTTTTGAAGATGGAGTTTTAGAGATTTTAGCTCAAAGAAAAAATTTAAGAATTTTACAACTTCCTCAATTAGCAGAGCTTGAAAAATATACAGGCATTCCATTTTTAGATATTAAATCCTTGGCTGACGGTGGCCTTGTTTTACAACAATCATTTGTAAACAGAATAAATTCAGTTGATGATTTTATTCCTGCTACAGGAAAAAATAAAGAAGGCACTGATTTTATAGCAAGAAAACCAAATAAACAAGAAGCAGAAGATTTGATGTTTGCTTGGGCTGTTGAAGCAGGTGTAACTTCAAATTCTGTCATCTTTGCTCGTGACGGTGCAACTGTAGCAATAGGTACAGGTGAACAAGATAGAGTAGGCTGTGTTGAGCTTGCAATCCATAAAGCCTATACAAAATATGCTGATACTATAGTTTTTGAAAAATATCAGATGTCTTTATATGAGTTGCAATTAAAAGCACTTTGTGATAATGATTATGCCGAAAAGCTTAATGAAATTCAAAAAATGACGAAAGATGCTAAAGGTGGTTTGCCGAATTCTGTTATGGTTTCTGATGGCTTCTTTCCCTTTAGAGATGGTGTTGACACAGCTTTAGCTCAAGGAATAACTGCTATTGCTCAACCAGGTGGCTCAATGAGAGATTATGAAGTTATTCAAGCTTGTAATGAAGCAAGTCCGCAATGTGCCATGGTATTTACTGCTCAACGTTCTTTCAAACATTAAAAAATAGAAATATATTTTAATTATAAGGAGTTTAATATGAGATTGATAACTCGCTCAGATTTTGACGGATTAGCTTGTGCTGTCTTTTTAAAAGAAGCCGGAATTATTGATAATTGGACTTTTGCTCACCCAAAAGATTTGCAAGATGGTTTAGTTGAAGTAACTTCAGATGATGTATTGGCAAATGTTCCTTATGTTGAAGGTTGTGGGCTTTGGTTTGATCATCACTCAAGCGAAATGGAAAGACAAGCTTTTGAAGGTAAATATAAAGGCGATAGCCGCCCTTGCCCAAGTGCAGCACATGTTATTTATGATTATTATGGTGGAAAAGAAAAATTCCCTAGATTTGATGAATTGCTGGCAGCAGTTGATAAAGTTGACTCAGCCGACCTTACTATAGATGAAATTTTAAATCCTCAAAAACATCCTTGGATTTTACTTGGATTTATCATGGATCCACGCACAGGTTTAGGGCGTTTCCGTGATTTTACAATAAGCAATTATCAATTAATGGAAAAATTAGTTGATTGGTGCCGTGAAAATACTATTGCCGAAATTATGGCTTATTCAGATATTAAAGAACGTGTTGACCTTTATAATGAACAAAGCGAAAAATTTATTGAAATGGTAAAAGAAAAAACAGTAACAGACGGTAATATTGCTATAACTGATCTTCGTAAGCAAGAAACAATTTGGGCAGGAAACCGATTTATTATTTATAGCCTCTTCCCTGAGCAAAATGTTTCAGCTTGGATTGTAAGCGGCAAAGGCGGCAAAGGTTGTTCTGCTGCTGTGGGTTATAGTGTTATTAATAGAACAGGCAAGGTTGATGTTGGTTCTCTTATGCTTAAATATAATGGTGGTGGGCATAAAGTTGTTGGAACTTGTCAATTTGACGATGAAACAATGGGTGTTGAATTGCCAAAAATGCTTGCAGAACTTAAAGAATTGAATAAATAATTTTATAGTATACTTTAAAATAAATGCTGATTTTTTTCGGCATTTATTTTTTAAAAAAATTCAATTAAATTATTGATAAATATATTGCAAAGCAAAATAAAATGCTTAATTTAAGCATGAAAGAAGGTTAAATTATTTAAAAATCAAATTAAAAAATTGACAATTATATTAATTTAATATATCTATTCTTTCTTGTCTTATTTGAAAAGATCCTTTTTATTTACGAAAGGAAATTAGAAGCTAGGAGCTTAAAATGAAAAAAGATATTCACCCAAAAACTTATAATTCAAACATTACATGTGCTTGTGGTTTTCAAATCAATGCAATTTCAACAAAAGGCGAAAATGTTAATGTTGAGATTTGCTCAAACTGCCACCCATTTTTCACAGGTAAACAACGTCTTATCGATACTGCAGGGCGTATTGATCGCTTCCGTAAAAAATACGATAAATTTAAAAAATAGTTGTGTATTCCCATTAGAAATTAGTACCTCCCTGAAGATATTTGGGGAGGTCTCATATTTTAGAGCTATAGCATAAATAAGGCTTAAAAATGGCAAATAACACTCACAATGAACCCCTTCAAACATTGGGCGGAAAACTTCATTCTCATGAAGATGAAATAAAACTTGAAAAAAATTCAAGCTCTTTTTCAACGTCTTCTTGTTCTTCTTGCAATGATAAAATAAAAATTTGTGAAGAAGAAAATGTGGGCGGGCAAGCCATTATTGAAGGCATTATGATGCGAAGAAAAGATTCTTATGCTCTTGCTGTGCGTTTGCCAAACGGTACAATTCAGGTTGAGAAAAAGAAATGGTTTTCCTTTTCAAAATCTTCGTTTAAAGACAAGCCCTTTTTAAGGGGCTTTCCACTTCTTATTGAAACTTTAATCAATGGTATACGAACATTAAATCGTTCTGCTGAACTAAATAGTCAAGATGATGAAAAACCGATAAACAGCACACAACTTTTTTTCACTTTGCTTGCGGCAATATTAATGGCTATTGGTCTTTTTGTGGTTTTGCCGCATTTTTTATCTGCCTTAATGCAATACCTTGACTTAAGTGGAGATGTTGACACTTTTTCTTTTCAAGTATGGGACGGCCTTTTCAAATTTCTTGTTTTCTTTTGTTATATAGCTGCAATTTCTTTTATTCCTGAAATTAAAAGAGTTTTCCAATTCCATGGGGCTGAGCATAAAGTAATAGCTGCTTATGAAAAGTGCAATGAAAATCAAGTTGTTGATATAAATTTAGCTAAAAAACAATCTCGTCTTCATCCTCGTTGTGGAACAACATTTTTGCTTTTTGTACTTTCTTTTGCTATAATTATACATACAATATTTTTGCCTTTCTTCTTTTGGCTTTGGGTGCCAGAATCAACTTTTATTAAGCATGCTCTTACGCTTTTTATAAAAATAATTTTGATGGTTCCCATTGCATCACTTGCTTATGAGCTTATCAAATATTCTGCAAGATTAAACTCTTTTTGGGGCAATATTTTAAAAGCTCCCGGACTTTTCTTGCAATATTTCACAACAAAAGAACCTGATGACGAACACCTTGAAGTTGCTTTAGTTGCTTTAAAAGAAGCATTAGGCGAAGAAAGTAAACATGAAATTAAAACTACGGATTATATTTTACTGTGAGTATAACGAACAAATCTTTAGCGAACGAAACAAGAACGAGGCTTCTTGTGAGAGAGGATTTTGTGGCAAAGCCCAAAATCTATACAAATAAGGAAATTATAACTACGGATTATATATCTATTTAACACATATTTGGAGTATGTATGTTTAAAAAACTTGAAGGCTTTAAACAAAAATATCTTGAACTTGAAAAAGAATTGGCAGATCCGGCTATTTTTCAAGATCAAGAACTTTATAAAAAAACAACAAAAGCTCATGCAGATTTGCGTGAAATAGTTGCTATGTATGATCAATACAATGATTTATCTGAACAATATAAAGAAAATAAAGAACTTTTGAATGATTCAGATGCAGATATTCGCGAAATGGCTCATGAAGAGATTAAAATAATTGAAGAACAACTTCCTGAAATCGAACAAAAAATTAAAATCCTTCTTCTTCCTACCGATCCTCTTGATGAGAAAAACATCATTTTGGAAATAAGGGCCGGCACAGGCGGTGATGAAGCTTCTATTTTTGCAGGCGATTTATTTAGAATGTATTGCCGTTATGCTGAA
>CAYJHJ010000110.1:0-4627 GCA_964370095.1 uncultured Desulfovibrionaceae bacterium
TGCATCCTTGGTAAGGATGAGGTCAGCAGTTCAATCCTGCTCAAAGGCACCACAAGTAAATTTCAATAAGCCCCATGCAGTTCCGTTATATTCGAGAAAACTGCATGGGGCTTTAGTTTTAATAAGATTGTAAATCTTATATAGTCCACAAAAAACTTTTTGGAGTAGAAAAGAAAGCTATCTAAGGATTATAGTTATTTTCCTCCTATTTTTACATTTATATTTAGTTGAAGATATAAATCATTAAAGTCAAAATTACAATTTTTATTTGACAAAATACATATAGTTTTATAATGTATATAAAGTTTGAATAATAGAACAATTTAGAGCCAACTATTTTGTGAACTCTCAGCTTACTATTAACTTCTAACCATAGGGAGATTTTTTTTATGAATAAGTTTTTTAGATATTTTTCTATGTTTTTTATAGCTTGCGGCTTTTTATCCAATATAGCTTTTGCGGCAAATGAAGTAAATGTATATACCTCTCGTCATTATGATATTGATGAAAAAATTTATGCAGATTTCACAAATCAGACAGGCATAAAAGTCAATATAATTTCAGGCAAAGCTCCTGAAATTATCGCCCGTCTCAAAAGCGAGGGCGCTGACAGTCCTGCTGATATTTTTATGACAGTAGCCATGGTAAATCTTTATGAAGCTATAGGTGCAGGTATGGTTACGCCAATTATATCACCTGTGATTGACTCAAATATTCCTGCCTCTTTGCGTGGAAAAAATAATACTTGGGTAGCCCTTACACAAAGAGCACGTGTGATTGGCTATGAAAAAGGAAAATTTGATTTTTCAGGCGTAAAAACCTATCAAGATTTAGCTTCACCTGATTTTAAAGGTAAAGTTTTGGTAAGAGCAGCAGATTCCGGCTATAATCAATCTTTAATCTCAGCAATTATTTCAGAAAGCTCAGAAGCAGAGGCTTTAGAATTTGTTAAAGGTTTAGTAAATAACATGGCAAGAACTCCAAAGGGTAATGACAGAGATCAAATTAAAGCTGTTTTTGCTGGCGAAGGTGATGTTGCCATATTAAATACCTATTATCTTGGCAGAATGATGTATTCTGACGACCCTGCTGAAGTGGAAATAGCAAAAAATGTTGCCTTCTTTTTTCCTGAAAATACACATGTTGACGTAAGTGCGGCTACTATTTTGAAAAATGGTAAAAACTATAGTAATGCAGTAAAATTATTAGAATATCTTACTTCACCGGAAGTGCAAGCAATTTATGCAAACCTCAACTACGAAACACCTGCAAACCCCAAAGTTCCCGCTCATGAATATATTCAATCTTTAGGAAAGTTTACAAGAATGGATGTCGATTTGGAAGAAGTTGGCAAAAACAATACCAAAGCTTCTATGATTATGGGGCAGGGCGGTTGGAAATAATACTCTTTCTAAAGGGCAGAGTTTATCTTTGCCCTTTATTTTTTGAGGATTGACTTATGATAAGAGATATAAAAAATATCTGGTTTGTTCTCGCTACTTTTTTCATTTTATGCATTATCCTATCCTGTATAGCCATTGTGTATCCTTTTTTTGAGCCAACAAATGAAATTTGGGCACATATTAAAGACTTCTTGCTCAAAGACTATATAAAAACTACAATTATTATTGGTATATGTGTTGCAATTTCAACTGTTTTTATAGGTAGCTCTACCGCATATATTATTACTTTATACGATTTTCCTCTAAGAAATTTCTTTAAATGGGCATTTATATTGCCCCTTGCAATTCCTCCTTATATTGCTGCGTATACCTATGCGGGCATGCTGAGTTTTACAGGAAGTATACAAGTTTTTATGCGTAATGTTCTAGGTATTCAAGAGTCGAATTGGGCAATTTTTGATGTGATGTCAATATACGGGGCGATATTTATTTTCACTTTCTTTCTCTTTCCTTATGTATATATTATTGTATACAGTTATTTGAAAAAAGATGCGGCAAACCTTGTTGAAAGCGCAATTTTGCTTGGTAAAAGTCGCTTTAACATTTACTTTTCGGTTATTTTACCTGTTTGTCGTAATGCTCTTATAGGAGCAGTAACCCTTGTTTTGATGGAAGTTTTGAGCGATTATGGTGCGGTAAGCTATTTTGGGGTGCAAACGCTTTCAACGGCAATTTTCACGTCTTGGTTTAATTTTTCCGATCAAATTTCTGCTTTGCGCATAGCAGGAATTCTTCTTGTCTTTATCTTTATTATTCTTATGCTAGAAAAAGTTTTGCGGGGAAGAAAGAAGTTTTCTCTCTCCAATGCAAAAATACGCCCTATAAACAGGAAAGAAGCCAAGGAGAAAACAAAATATGTTCTGCTTTTCTATTGCTTTTTAATTCTATCTTTCGCCTTTTTTATTCCTTGCATTCAACTTCTCTATTGGGCGTATCACAGTTATTCACACGTGCTATCTAATGATTTTCTGACCCTAAGCTATAATACTTTGTTTTTAGCCTTTATTTCTTCATTATGTATTATATTTGTAGGGCTAATTATTGGAAACTATACAAGAATCTATAAAAATATTATTTCACTTTTCTATTCAAAAATCACAATTATAGGCTATGCCATTCCTGGAACAGTGCTTGCCATAACAACGCTTTTGCTTTTCAATACTTTTGACAGGCAATTTGTGTGGTTTTATAGAATTTTTGATGAGAATACAAAAACTCTTCTTCTCAGCAGTTCAATCTTTATGCTTATTTTTGCCTATATAATAAGATATTTAGGTGTAGGCTTTCAAAGCATAGACGCTGAATTTGAAAAAAATGGCATGCGGTTTTATGAAGCTTCAAAAATGCTTGGAAAAAACACAATGAAGACTTTCTTTTTGGTGGATGTTCCCATGTTAAAATCTGCCATGATAGCAGGATTTTCACTCACTTTTGTAGACATTGTAAAAGAGTTGCCACTTGCTTTGTTTTTGCGTCCTTTTAACTTTGAAACACTTGGAACAATAGTCTATAAATACGCTCATGATGAGCAAATCACAAGAGGTGCAATTCCATCGCTTTTTATCATAACGATATCCCTTATAGCTATATATTTTATCAATAAAAGCCTGAATAAAAATGAGTAAAAGGAAAATAATATGAACAGCAAATACCTAGAAGTGGAAAATATATATTTTAGATATAAAAATGCAAAAGAAGATGCTATAAAAAACATTTCTTTTTCATTAGATAATGGAAGTATTCTTGGAATACAAGGAGGTTCAGGAAGCGGAAAAAGCACAGTTTTACGTGTTATTGCAGGATTGGAAGAGCCTACAAAAGGAAAAATAAGTATCAACAATCAAGTTATTTACGATAAAGATATTTTTATAGAGCCTGAAAAAAGAAACATAGGCATGGTATTTCAAGATTATGCACTTTTCCCCCATTTAACCGTGGAAAAAAATATTTTGTTTGGTGTTGATAATAAAGAAAAAGCGACTGAAATACTTCAAGAAATGCTTGCCTTGACAAATATTTCTGAACTGGCAAAACGTTATCCTTATGAATTATCGGGTGGGCAACAACAAAGAGTTGCCATTGCAAGAACTTTAGCAAGAAAACCCTCTTTGCTTTTACTTGATGAACCCTTTAGCAGCTTAGATGCTGAGTTACGCACCAAGCTCCGTGTTGAAATACAAGAAATTGTAAAAAAATCTCAAATTACAACTATTTTTGTAAGTCATGATAAAGAAGATATTGTATCCATTTCTGATTATATTATGCTTTTCAAAAATGGAAGTATTGAAGATTTTTATAAGTTGTAGGCTAATACACGCATTTTTAGTGCATTAAACTACTAGAAGATTCTGATTGTTTTAGCATGATACGAAATGCTTTCACAGGCAGGCACAAAAGTAAATAAATTATAAAGAAGCTTTTGTGCTTAAAGCAAAAAGTTAATCGCCTTTTGCATACTTTTGCAATCTTGCTCTATCAAGAATCTCTAATTTTTTTTGGTTAAAGACACCTAGTATTCCTTCCTTACGCAATTCTTGTATTATTTTACAAACAGTACTTCTATGAAAACCTAAAGTAAATGCTAAGTCTTCTTGCTTTATTAAAGGAGCAAAAATTTCTTTCCCATTTTTTTGAGCAAGAGTATCAAGAAATCTGCATATAGCTTGTTTAGGCTTTGGTTCATTTGAATCTGCCATGATTTCATATGAAGTTGCCAGCTTGAAAGTAAGCGACTCTAAAAGATTAATTACTAGCTCAGGATGCTCTTTAATAAAATCAGAATCCTTTAACAATTTAGCTGGAAAGTGAAAAATTGTACAAGGCTCGAGAGTAACTAAAGAGCATACAATAATATCACTATTTTGAAAAACGGGTGTTTCACCAATAATACAGCCAGAATCAAAGAATTTTGAAAAGCGAATACCGCCATGCATATTGAAAGTTTCTAGGCGTATACGCCCTTTATCTAAGAATGAAAAATATTGCCTATTCTCTTTTGGCAGCACTGTATTAGCCGGAAGTTCGGTTTGTCGGCCTAAATGTAAAACACTTCTCCAAATAGAGTTTATCTCTTTTAAAAAATACTGTGAACTAAGATAGTTATCATCCATAAAAACTCCAAAAACATACTATAATATTACACAATCTTTACTCAAAAACCTCTT
>CAYJHJ010000111.1:0-4399 GCA_964370095.1 uncultured Desulfovibrionaceae bacterium
GAAACAGCTTCTGTTTCAGGTGTTCACTCAAGTCTTCGTGAAGCGAAAATGGGTCTTACCACCGGAAAGCATGTAGTGCGTGCCCTTGTTCGCATTGAAATGGGTGAGCTTGATTGGCAAGTAACTCTTAAAGCAGAAGATTTTTCTATTAATGGATTAAAAACTGCTCAAATTTCAAAAGAAGATAAAGACGATAATCCTGATGCACTCTTTCTTGAAAAAATGTATCTTATCGAAGAAGGGCTTCTTATAATAGATGATATTTATAATCAGTTCTTGAAAATTAGAATAAATGCGTCTGAGTGGCTTGAAGAATGTAAATATATTGCGGAATGGATCAATTCAAATTCATAATGTGTAGAAACTAAAACTGTTATGAAAAAAATTATTAAAAAAATACTTTGGCTTTTCATAGTGCTTTGGGGAATAACGCTTATATCTTTCAGTGTTATTCATCTTGCACCGGGAACGCCCACAGAACTGCAAACAAGCCTAAATCCCTTGGCTACTGATGCTGTTAAAGCAAAGCTAGATGCTCTTTATGGGCTTGATAAGCCTTTGCTTGAACAATATAAAAACTGGCTTTGGCGTTTGCTTCATCTTGATTTTGGTTATTCTATGTCCTCTGATGGTCGCCCTGTGATTGATAAAATTTTAGAGCGTCTACCTCTTACCTTGGGCATGAATGTCATTTCTTTATGTATCACTTTAATAATTGCCTTACCAATAGGCATAATTTCAGCGTATAAGCAAGGTTCATTTCTTGATAAAGCTCTAACTGTTTTTGTATTTCTTGGTTTTGCTATGCCTTCGTTTTGGCTTGCATTACTGTGTATGATTTATTTTGGAATTGATCTTGCTTGGTTTCCGATTTCGGGGTTGACTTCTTTTAATTATGATAGTTTAACCACTTGGGGAAAAATTAAAGATATAGCATGGCACTTGGCTATGCCGATTTTCATTGGCACAATTGGCAGCATTGCCGGTGCTTCACGTTTTGCACGCTCATCTATGCTTGAAGTGTTAAGACAAGATTATATTTTAACTGCGCGTGCAAAAGGTGTTTCAGAAGGGAAAATTTTATTTCATCACGCCTTTAGAAATGCTTTACTGCCCATTATAACCTTGCTTGGGCTTTCAATTCCCGGGCTTATAGGCGGTTCTGTTATTATTGAAAGCATGTTCGCCCTACCCGGCCTTGGACAATTGTTTTATGCCGGAGTAATGAGCCGTGATTATCCTCTTATCATGGGAAACCTTGTTATTGGAGCATTTTTAACCCTTTTAGGAAATGTAATTGCAGATATTTCTTATGCTTTAGCTGATCCACGTATACGTTATAGCGAACAAAATAAGGAATAAAAATGCAAAATTTTAAAAAAAATATACTCCTTATAATTGGCTTGACTATTGTGCTGACTATGGCTTTTTTAGCTTTGTTTGCTCCATTTATTGCACCTTATGATCCAAATGCTATAAATCCTATAGCATCTTTGGAAGCTCCTAGTGCAAGTCATTTCTTTGGAACAGATGATCTTGGAAGAGATTTATTCTCACGTATGCTTTATGGAGCACGAATCTCTTTATTTGTTGGTTTTGTTGCTGTTTCAATTTCTTCGTTTATAGGCATTATTATAGGGCTTTGTGCAGGATATTTCGGCGGAATTATTGATGAAGCTTTGATGCGTTTTGTTGATGTAATGCTTTGTTTTCCCTCATTTTTCTTGATTTTAGCTGTGATTACTTTTTTAGAACCTAATGTGTTTACAATTATGTCTGTTATAGGTCTTACCTCTTGGATGGGTGTTGCACGCTTGGTGCGAGCAGAAACCTTATCTATGAAACAAAGGGAGTTTATATCAGCTTCACGTATTGCAGGTGCTTCAAGTTTGCGTGTTTTAATCATCCACATCTTACCAAATGTTCTAGCGCCTGTTTTAGTTTCAATGACATTGGGAATTGCAGGCGCAATTTTGGTTGAATCTTCACTTTCATTTTTAGGAATTGGTGTTCAACCACCTGAAGCAAGCTGGGGCAATATTTTACTTGAAGGGAAAAACGTGCTTGAAATAGCACCTTGGATTTCGCTTTATCCCGGTTTAGCAATTGTTATCACCGTTTTAGGTTATAATTTATTGGGCGAAGCTCTTAGAGATTGGCTTGACCCGCGCCTAAAAAAATAAATATCTACACTATTATACATAGAGGCAAAAATGATTGAATTTCTTCATATAAAAAACTTAGCACTTATTGAAGACATGCAACTTGAATTCACAAAAGGCATGAATGTGCTGACAGGTGAAACAGGTGCAGGAAAATCTTTTATTATTAAAGCATTAAACTTTGTTTTGGGTGAAAAGCTTGAAACTTCACTTATTCGTCCAAATGCTGATAAAGCTGAAGTTGAAGTTTTGTTTTATCAAGATGATGAAGAAATTATTATCAGGCGTGAACTTATTGCTGAAACCGGCAGAAGCAGGTTCTTCTTAAATAATACCCTTGCCACGCAGGAAACTATTAAAAATTTGCGTTCAAAACTTATACTACATGCATCTCAACATGGTCAGCAAAAACTTTTACAATCTTCCTTTCAAGCAAAATTAATGAATACTTAGATGAAAATTCTAAACAAATACTTAAAGAAAAAGAAGAAATTTATCTTGAATTAAAAGAGCTTAGCAATTATAAAAAAAATCTTATTCAAAGAATTGAAGATTTGAGAGACAGGCGCGAACTTCTTGAAAGTCAACAGGAAACTATTAATAAAGTTCAACCTGAAGAAAATGAAGAAGAAAGGCTTGAAGAAGTGCGCCAAGAATTTAGATCTTTTGAAAAAATCCAATCTTTATACAGTAATGGACTTATGCTTTTGCGTGAAGAGCCATCGATAAATTCAAAAATTTCAGCTCTTTCACGAATTATAAGTCAGATTTCTGAAATTGATCCTTCTTTTGCAGTAAATCTTCAAAATATTGAAAATCTATCACAAGAAGTTTATGCTATAGAACAAAAACTTCGTGCAGTGCCTAAATTTGAATCAGAAGATGGCTATGATATTGAATTTGTTGAACATCGTTTATTTGAGCTGGCACAGTTGAAAAGAAAATTAAGAAGAACAATTCCTGAAATTATAAATTTACAAAAAGAAATTGAAGAAAATTTAACTTTTTTGGATAATGCTGAACTTGATATGATGCAAGCAGACAAAAAAGAACATGGACTTATACTTTTGTTGCAAGAAAAACTTGAGTCTATAAATTTTTCAAGAAACAAAGCAGCACTAATATTTTGCGATTTGCTTAAAAATGAATTGCAAGGTTTAGGTTTTTCAGAAGGTCTTGAAATTTTACCAAATCTTCATGAAAAAGAAATTTGGAAAGAATTCAAAGATTTAAAAGCTACTTTTGAGCATAACTATACCCTACTTTTTGCACCTAACCCCGGGCAGCCCCCGCAAGCTTTAGACAAAATTGCCTCTGGTGGCGAATTATCAAGATTTTTGCTTGCTATAACTTCTTTGCAAGTCCACTCAGATTTATCTCTATTGATTTTTGATGAAGTTGATGCAGGAATTGGCGGAAACACATTAAATAAAGTTGCTGACAGATTGAAAGCTTTGTCAGAAAAACAACAAATGCTTCTAATAACGCATTGGGCAAATCTTGCTAAATATGCACAAAAGCATTTTTTTGTTGAAAAAGAAGTTGTTGAAAATCAAACATTTACTAAATGCTATTCTTTAGATGAAGAAGCTAAAATCAAAGAACTTGAAAGGATGCAAGGCTTAGAAATATAAATTATCTAGGCAAATCTTTTTAACTTAGTTTTTTGATTCTGCTAATTTATTGTGTAATAACTACTTGAGAAACAACTTGTGGTATGCCTGACACTTTATTTATTCCTACTAAGCGCCACCTATACTCATCATAGGTTGTTGTAGGACAATAATTCATTTCAAAGGTTTGTGTATCATAATTAATAATAGAAGCTAATTCGTCATTAATATATGTTCTTGACATTTCAGGTATAAAACTACAATTTTTGCAGTCATCTGTAAGTCCTTGCACTTCAAGCCTTATAGTGTTTACATTTTGCACATTACCTTGAATTTGTCCAAATACGGTTAAGCAAGAAGTGTCAATATATTCTTTTTGAATACTTTTTGCTATATCATATTCAAGCATAGTGTTATCAAGGGCAATGCCTTCCATAATATACCTCAATTGCTCTTCTTGATTGATAGGGGCATTTGTGAAGGTTGCACCAATATTAAGCCAAGTAAACACATCCTCACTGAGGTTTGCTGTAGGAAAACCTTTTTTTCCACATGCAATAAGAGTAAAGATTAAAAGAATTAGAAGAATTTGATTAATTTTGAATTTTTTCATTTTTTTCCTTT
>CAYJHJ010000112.1:0-4385 GCA_964370095.1 uncultured Desulfovibrionaceae bacterium
AGTACAGTGATGTATTCAGCTGACCGATACTAATAGCCCGTGAGCCTTATTTATTACTAAAATCACTCTTCAAAACTCTATCAATTATATATTTAGGATTTATGCCTAGTCATATTTCCTTGGTGTCCAAAGAGAAGAGGGTATACCTGATTCCATCCCGAACTCAGAAGTCAAGCTCTTCCTCGCCGATGATACTGCATATTTTTGTGTGGGAAAGTAGGTCGATGCCAAGGTTACTTTTCAAAAAAGCCGCTCTTATTTGAGCGGCTTTTTTTTATTCATATAATTTCACTTGAAGCGAACAGACAAGAACCATGCTTTTTGCGTAGTGAGGATTTTGTAGCAAAGCTTAAAATCTATACAAATGATGTTAGCCAAGGTTACTTTTTAAAAAAGATCTGTAGATTATACATACTAATAGACAATTTTTGAACTTTGAAAATTATAGCTATGAAATATATAGTTTGACTTCTTTGTAAAATAGAATTATTAAAAAACTTCGGGCTCGTAGCTCAGTTGGATAGAGCGAACGCCTCCTAAGCGTTAGGCCGCAGGTTCGATTCCTGCCGGGCCCACCATCTGGTGAAATTATAAAGTCTGTAGTGTATAATAATCATTACAGGCTTTATTTTTTTTGTAGATCTTTCTTTTTTTGGTTTTTTACACTCATTGACATTTATATAATTGAATTGTATTATGCAATTCATGAAAGAAGGCTTATAAGCTTTCAAGACTGTAGTTACGATTTTTATGCTTTATTCTATTTATTAATATCGCTAAACTTACATAATTCTAAATTAAACTTATAAAGATGGAGATA
Organism: uncultured Desulfovibrionaceae bacterium; assembly: GCA_964370095.1. Classification (GTDB taxonomy): domain Bacteria; phylum Desulfobacterota; class Desulfovibrionia; order Desulfovibrionales; family Desulfovibrionaceae; genus CAYJAZ01. Next base: position 821 of record CAYJHJ010000112.1, read on the forward strand.
TAATGCTTTTACCTATAGTGGCTCTTGTAGTCGGCTTAATATTACTTGTTTGGAGTGCGGATAAATTTGTTGATGGTGCTTCTGAAACAGCTAAATATATTGGAATTTCGCCTCTCGTTATTGGAATGGTTATTGTAGGCTTTGGAACTTCAGCACCTGAGATGTTGGTTTCTGCTTTAGCTGCAATTGGCGGTAATACCGGTATTGCTCTTGGAAATGCCTATGGATCGAATATTGCTAATATTGCACTAATTTTAGGGGTTTCAGCTATGATAAGCCCTATTATTGTTGCACCTAATTTATTAAAAAAAGAATTGCCTATCTTAGTGGCAGTTACTTTCTTGACAATATTTTTATTGTGGGATGGCTTTCTTTCAAGGTTTGATTCTATAATATTGTTAATTGTTTTCGTTGGTATTATGGGTTGGACAATATATTCCGGCATGAAAAATAAAGATGATACTAATACAGAAAAGGATGATAACTGTGAAGGTGATGATTGCCCAAGTATTAAATCTTCAATTTTATGGCTTATAATAGGTTTATTAGTTTTGATTGCTTCTTCGCGCCTTTTAGTTTGGGGTGCAACTGAAATTGCTGCAATATTCAATGTGAATGACATGATTGTAGGCCTTACAGTTGTTGCTATAGGCACTTCATTGCCAGAGCTTGCCTCTTCAATAGCTGCAGCACGAAAAGGTGAAGATGATATTGCACTTGGAAACGTGATAGGTTCAAACCTTTTCAATACCTTAGCGGTTGTGGGAATTGGTGGATCTATTCATCCTTTTACAATACCAGCGGAAACACTTACTCGTGATATGCCAATTATGCTAGCACTTACCCTTTCTTTATTTATTTTAGGATATGCAGGTAAAGGGAAAAAGGGCTGCATCACAAGGTTTAAAGGTGTAATTTTATTCTCAGTCTATATGATTTATACAATTTGGCTTATTTCTTTAGTTATAAATCAGCAAGGATAGTGCTTGCAAATGTGGAATGATCAATTTTTTTTGGGCGAAGTTTTTATTCAAAACTTTATCTGAGAGTGATAAAAAATAAGTAATGATTGAGCTATAAATTTTTATCTAAAAATTTTGCCATCTTTGCAATATCTTGTGAAAGCAATTCATAAGGTTCTTTCATTCCATTTTGAAGCCAATCTTCTGTAATCGAATCAATACCGCCAAGAAGGAAAGATTCAACATAGGGTTCATCACACTTTGAAAGAACTCTTCCAAATTGTTGACACGATTTTAAATCAAACCTACTTGTCAACTCTTTAAACTTGCCTTGTTTTACAAGCAACTCAGTATAATAACTTTCTTTTAAGTACCTAAATCGTATAATAAGTAAGTCATACAAGCTTGGGTTTTGCAAAGCCTCCATTTTTTCAAAAGCAATTCTAATTTCTTCGTATAGACCAAACATTATAATATCATCTTTCGTTTTAAAATGCCTATAGACAGACATTCTTGAAATATGTGCTTCATCAGCGATTTCTGAAAAGCTAATATCGTCGTATTGAGCTTCTTTGAGTAATTTGATAAAGGCATCATGGATATCTTTTTTTGTTTGATTGATTTGGTTAATTCTTTTCATGTTACAATTCTTCTTATTTGTAAAAGTTAGCTATAGTGGCTTGACTCAGAGTTATTTCTAATATAATTATGTATCTAATCTTAAGCTTAAGGATTAAATAAAATGTTTTTTTAAATTAATCAACAAAAAAAGGACTAGATACTATGAGTACAGCTATGGAAAACCCATTCATTGAAACTATGAAACAAATTGGCATGGAAACAATGCAGGCACAAGCAAAATTATTTAATGAAAACAGTATACAAGTAATGCTTGTTGGAACTGGAAACCCTATGGGGCGTGAAAGGCACAATACCGCTACAGCAGTATTCGTAAATAATCAATATCTTCTTTTTGACTGTGGTTATGCTACTAATATGAGGCTTGGCGAATTTAGAGTGCCTGGAAACCGATTAAATGCTATTTTTATAACGCATTTTCATGCTGACCATTTTGCAGATTTAGGCGAAATTATTTCAAAATCTTTTATTAATCAAAGAAGGCATGAACTTGAAGTTTATGGTCCTACAGGCCTAACTAAAATAGTGAATGGCTTCTTAGATGCTTATAAACTTGAAAATAAATCAAGAACAGATCACCACGGTGCCGAACATATGAACCCTCAATTTGCTACAGCCACAGCAAAAGAATTTGACGGCAATGCTGAATCTTTAGTTGTTTATGAAAAAGATGGAGTTAAAGTAACAGCATTCAAAGTTGCTCATCCACCTGTTGATTCTAGTTTTGGCTATGTTGTAGAATACAAAGGTAAAAAAGTTGTTATTTCAGGCGATACAATTGTTACAGATAATTTCAAAAAGCATGCCCAAAATGCTGATTTACTTGTGGGTGATGCTATGAGCTATCAAGCTGTTGAACTTCAAGAAAAAGCAGTTGAAACACTTGGCAATAAATTACTTGCAAAGATAATGCGTGATATACGTGAATATCATTTAGACATCAATGAATTGGCACAACTAGCAGAAGAAACACAAGTGAAACGTCTTGCGCTTTCACACTTCTCACCTCCACTACCGCATGAAATGGCAATTAAGAAGTTTTTTGAAATGCCTGCAAAACAGCATTATAATGGTGAACTTCTTTATGGTGATGATGGTTTTGTTATTAATATTCCTATTGAATAAAACAAACATCATTTATAAGCCGTAATAAAAGAGACCTCTTAGAGCTATATAATTGGATATAAGCTCAAGAGGTCTCTAATGAAGAAAAAATTCCGTAATATTTGCCAATACATCAATTCGTTATTATAAAAACTTGATTAAATAATAGATTAATCTCATAATTGCATAGACGATATGAAAAATGAAACTTTTTTATAGTTCTTAAACTTATAAAATAATGAGTTGGCAAATGACAAAAGTAAAAGAAGAATATACATGTTCTCTTATTCTAACACATGATATCTTAGGCGGAAAATGGAAATTAAGAATTTTATGGCATATCTTGCATGGAGATAATCGCTTCTCACTTCTTAAAAAAGCAATTTCAGATATAACACATAAAATGCTTATTACACAGCTTAAAGAGCTAGAGATGAGTGGGATTTTAGTGCGGACTGACTTTAATGAACTTCCTCTTCGTGTGGAGTATTCAATTTCTAAGAAATATAAAGGTATTGAGCCGATACTAGAAAACCTTTGTGCTTTTACTATTGATTATGCAGAAAGAAATAATATCGTAATCATTGAAAAATAAATTACCCTTTTTATGGATAGGTACGAAAAAGTACCTTATTGCATCATTTAAAAAAGGTGCTACTGTTAAGTCAGAATAAAAAGGAGATTAATAATGATTAATTTAAACGAAAAAAATAATGAAAAAAATGCTTACCCAAGAGCTTTCTCACACATAGGTTTATCAGTGCCTGATTTAGAAAAAGCAGTAGAATTCTATAAAGACGTTATGGGTTGGTATGTTGTTATGCAACCATCTGTAGTAAAGGAAGAAAGCGAAAGCGCTA
>CAYJHJ010000113.1:0-4346 GCA_964370095.1 uncultured Desulfovibrionaceae bacterium
TTATTCCCACTTGGATTATAGATTTCAGATAGCGGACTTCCCGAAATAATAATTTCTTTTCCTGAAGATAGGCGAAACTTTATAGGATGTGGTGAGTTATAAAAAATATACTGAATATCTGTTTGTACTGAGTTGTTTTTAACACTTTTTCTTGGCATAAAAATTCCTTTACAATAAAAGTTTATAGGGGCTTATTTCAGGAAAAGCCCCTAAAATAATTACATTCCTTGCATACGAACAAAAGCAAGAGGATGATAAATTACAGCTCCGGCAGTAGCTGCTGCAAGCTTTTGAGTGAGTGAACTTTCTTGCCTATAAGGCGGATACGCTCTAAACTTTTCTGGTGCAACACACTCGCCAACGGCTTGTCCTAAAATTTCTTCAGGGTAAAAACAAATTGTTTGTGTTTTATCTTCAGCTATAAGTTCAGGCAAAACAACAATACGTAAGTTTGTAAAATAATGTTTCAACATATCTAAAACTGAAATATTATAATCAGTTGCAGCCCCAAGCATTACATTCAATGAAGGTGAAAGTGCTAAAACAAGCGGCATTTGTGCATTTACATGCCCACCCATATTACTTGCAAGTTCTTCAAATAGTTTTAATATATCATTATATCTTTCAACTGTACTTTTCTCCTCCCACAAAACTCTTCCTTCGTATGAATGAGGTGTTATTACAGCAGGCAAAGATGGATCATTAAGAATTCCAAATATTTGCTTGCCTTCCACGCCATAAAGATAAAAACGATTTGCATCAATATCCAACATTGAAGTTGCTGCACGTTGCTTGTCCGCAATACAAGCGATTTGCGCTTCACCCGCCATTTCAGCTTCAAGATCTCCAATAGAAATAAGAGTTTGAAATCTATAAACTTCACGAAAGGGAAAATTATAATTTACTTCTGCAGTTCCCATTTGGGCAAAATCAGAATATGGCGCTGTTGAGCCTGTAATTTCATTTGTTCTGAAATATACTTGTGAAGATGAGAAATTTCCTTTCTTTACTTCAGGAAACATTTCACGGGCGCCACGCTTTTGAGTCAAAATTTCAATAGCTTTTGGATCCCAGTATGACAATAATGCTGCCGGCACAGTAACATTTGCTTGAGATACTAAATTGGTATCTAAAGCTATTTGGTTGAAGTTATTTGGAATTTCTTTACCGCTTCTATCTAAGTTTCTTCCATTTTCTATAAATGCTTTTGGATTATAAAGATGGATATCTCTTGACTCAGATAGATATTTGATTTCATTTGTAAATTCAATTTTATTCATACAGTTTTCCTTTTATAAATTTTATCAGAACTATGACAACCAATTAGAAATAGTAATCCCTTGCCCAACACTTCCGCCTGTAACAACTAAATAATCAGTTTCAATATACCCCTCGATTTCAGCTTCTGCACTGCCTGTTTTAATGCTTCCATCACTTAAGTTTGCAAAAACTTTTTCACCTTGACTTGCTTCATTTTGTGCAACAACAATTAAATCACCTTTAATACATACATTTAAATAATTTGATTCAGCAATTTTATTGGAAGCACTTGAAAGCAAATCATTATTTGCATATAAACCAAGTGGCATACTTAAACCAAGAGGCTTTGATGTGCCCGTATTTACCACAAAATCTCCTTCATCTTGCCCGCTTGAAAGCCATACAAAACAAGCACATGGCAATTCATTTTTTGCTTTAAGGGCTTTACAATAATAAACTATTGGATTTGTAAATGTTTTTTGACCTGCAATTCCATGGGAAGGAACTGTATTCATCACCTGTTGAAAACTTGCATTGTTCATAAATACCTCTTTAATAGTTGATTATCTTTCTTAAAGAAAGTGTTATATTATACTGTTTTAATTATTAAAACAGTTAATAAGTATGTTAGGATTATACAAAACGTGATTTAAAACAGCTTGAATTTTCTTGTATAAATTCATTGTTTTCATTGCCTAAAAGTGCCATTATAACATCTCGTGCACTTTCTTTGCTGGCAGGAACATTAATAAGTTTGCAAGCGTGAACAAAAATATCATTTGAATTATCAAAAGCTAAAATGTCTATTTCACCGGTAAAAGGAAGACAAAGTTTCATTGCTTCATTCATTTGTTTCAAATTCTCATGAATTTTATTTTTTAATTCTATTTCAGGTAATTGATCAAGAACTATATAATCATTTGCAACGCTATTATTTACAGGCATGCTTTTACTGCTTACTAAATTCTTTTCTTCTTGATTTACTTCGGTGCTTACCCTTCTCTTTTTAGATAATTCGTTATTATTATTCACATTTTCAGTAAAAGCATCTGATATAATAGAATAAATTTCTTTATAGGACTTATCAAGAATCTTTTGAATTCTAGTTAATTTTGATTCTTTTTCATCTTCATTTTCTGCTTGTTCACTTTTGAAAACTTCTAGACTATTTCCTTTGTTTTCTTTTGAAAACTTCACAATATCTGATGAATTTTTCATCTCAAGTTCATCACTGTCTATAGTTTCTTTTTTGGCTTCAGTAGAAATCTTTTCATCTGATACAACAATGTCAGGCCCTGCACGGCCTTCTTCAACTAAAGCCACGTGATTTCCTTTGATTTGCGTCATAATAAAATCATAATTTTGTCCTTCAAAACTTCCGCTTTCAAAAACAGGAACATATGCATAAGCAGCAGATAATTCAACCCTTTCACCTGTTTCAATTTTTTTTATTGCTTCTTCATCAGTCACAATTAGGCTATTTTGTAAATATGGCATATTAAAAACACATTCTGTTCCCAGTGAACCAACTCTATGTTCTTTTTGAGGGTTTTTTGCATGCTCAATATAGTGCCCTCTCAATAAAGGTAATCCATTAAAAGTATGAGCAGCTTTTTCAAGCTCATCAGCCCTTCTATAGGCATAATAAATTTTATTTTTTTCAAGCCCTAACATTTCAAAATTAGGAATTTCATAACCATAATATGGATTCACACACTCCTTACTGATGTTTGATAAAGCCACATGCAAAAAACCATTTGAATCAATTTTTCTGTTGCTATCTAACGCAAACTTCATAATATCTCCTTTTAATAAAGTATGTTATATATTCTTCACAAGCATTTCATCTTTATCTTCCAATAAAAATTTTCTTGCTTCCTTAGTATCAATGATATTATTCTTCATGTAATTATCTATTATTTCAGATTTAATTTTTTGCCTTTCTTGTTCAGATTTAATTTCCTTTTCACCAAGCAAAGGCCATGAAAAATCAATATGCGGATCAATGTCAGAAAAATAATTCATTTGTAGTAAATCAAGTATCTTACGCATGTTTTTTCTAAAGTGTCTTTCTTGCAAAGAAGAGCAATAATCGTAGTAATTTTGAATATCGCTTTGCCCCGTCGCATTAAAGCCATTTGGTGAAATTCCTAAAAATTTAACAGCTGGTATTCTAAAAACCGTTGCAATAAGCTCCAAAGACTGTCTTACAATTTCAGTTGTTCCACTTAGTGAACTATCTAATTTTATAAGATCTTCTTGCTCTTTATCCAAAGCAAAAATTCCATTATTATTCTGCTTTTCAACAAAATAGGCCAATCTAGCTTCAAGAGAATGAGTACCTTCGCCTGCTAAAGCTCCTGCCATATTAGTTTTGAAAGCTGTTAATGAAAACTTTGTCAAAAGTCTTGTAGCGGCATCTTTACTTTTCAAAAATTGCATAACATATTCAAAAGCATGCTGAGCAATTGGAATTCCAAAAAAATTATATGCAGGTTTATAGAGTAAAGGAGCTTGCTGAGCAGAAAAATATATGAAGCGAGAAGCATGAATTTCTTTTCCCCCTACAAACCAAGAAGAAGGATTAAAATAGTTTTTATTGAGTGGATTTAGCGTATTATAATTCCCTGGAGAGCAATTGATGGGGTCAATCAAGCGAAATGCTTTAATAGAGCTTTTTTTAAATGTTGTTTTATCTAAAATTAATGGTGTTTTTAAAAGTTCGCTTTTGGTTCCATTATCTATAAAAAGAAGACAGCCCCCATAATATCCTATTTTTTCAAATGCCTGACGAAATAATTCTTGAATATCAAAATCTTTCAGTGCAATATTTAGAACATCTAATCTATTTTCAACTGAATTAAAATCACTTGTATTAGATTCTTTTTCACCTGAATCTATGTCTAAAGAGGATTTTTTTTCATTTGATGAATAGTTCAAAAGAATAAATTTTCTTGTAATTTCATCAGCCAGTGTCTCAACACCGGCGCTTATCAGCGGATTTTGTGCAATTTCTTGAAGTAAAGGATAGCCTAAAAATCCACTTTTACTTCTTGATGAGTAAAATGATGAAGAATTTAAGAAAG
>CAYJHJ010000114.1:0-4334 GCA_964370095.1 uncultured Desulfovibrionaceae bacterium
AGGTGATTTAGGTATGTCATATTCCCTCAATCAGCCCGTTGCTGATATTATTGGAAAAAGGCTTCTAAATACAGTAAAACTTGCAATATCATCTATTGTTTTGATGCTGATAATTTCTTTGCCCTTGGGTTTCATTGCGGCTATAAAAGCAAATAAAATTATTGATAAAATTATTTCATTATACACTTCATTAGGCGTCTCACTACCCGGATTTTTTGTGGGCACCTTGCTTTTGTATATATTTGCTTTAAAGTTAAGGCTCTTGCCGGTGATTTCAGTTGATGGTGGCATTAAAATGCTGATTTTGCCTTCAATAACCTTGGCTTTTGCAATGTCAGCTAAATATACAAGGCAAGTGCGTTCTATTGTGCTGGATGAGCTGAATAAAGATTATGTGCTTGGGGCAAGGGCAAGAGGAATAAAGTTTAGCCACATTATTATAAAAGACTTGAGCCTAAATATTCTTCTTCCGCTTATAACTTTGCTTGGGCTTTCCTTTGGCTCATTGCTTTCGGGGGTGGCTGTAATTGAAGTGATTTTTTCTTATCCCGGAATAGGAAAAATGGCAGTTGATGCGATTACTGCGTATGATTATTCACTTATTCAAGCTTATGTGCTTTTGATTTCTCTTGTTTATATGAGCGTAAACTTATTAGTGGATATTTCCTATAAATTTTTAGATCCTCGCATAAGCAAGATAGTGTAATTATGAAAAGTTTTGAAGCATATCCCTTTGAAAATAAAAGCTTTTCTATTTATCTTACGCTTTTTATTGTAATAGTTTTTATAGCACTTTTTGCCAATTTTCTTGCACCTTACAACCCTTATATAGGTGAACTTAAAAATGCTTATATGCCGCCAAGTTCTGAACATTTCTTTGGCACGGATAAATTAGGGCGTGATATTTTTTCAAGAATTATCTATGGGATACGCCTTTCCTTATCATTGTCTTTTGTACTTGTTTTTCTTATTTCTTTTATAGGCACTTTTTTAGGAATAATATCAGGATATTACCAAGGAATTGTTGATAAAATTATTATGCGAATTGCAGATGTTTTGATATCATGCCCCTCTATGGTGCTTGCAATAGCTTTGGCAGGTATTATGGGAGCAAGTATTGTGAATGCTATGATTGCTATTTTTATTGTTACTATCAGTAAGTATATTCGCCTTGCACGAAGCTTGGTTATAAAGGTTATTAATGAAGAATATATAAAAGCAGCTAAAGTTTTGGGAACAAAAGATAGATATATTATTTTTCGTCATATTTTGCCAAATATTTTTCAAACCTTGCTTGTAACTGCTTCAACTGATATAGGTGTGATGATTTTAGAGCTTTCGGCACTTTCTTTTTTAGGTTTTGGGGTGCCGGCTCCTATGCCTGAACTTGGGCTTATGATTAATGAGGCAAGGGCATATATGCTAAAAGCTCCTTGGTTAATCTTTTTTCCCGGTATGGCTTTGTTTGTGATATTGTGTGTTCTCAACGGGTTAAGTGATAAACTTAGAGATTTTCTTGAAAAGTAATAAGGTTTGAATGTGCTAAAACTAGATGATATATCAATATGTTACGGTAGCAAGCTTGTGGTTGAAGATTTTTCTTTATCCTTAAAAAAAGGTGAAATTCTTTCGATTATAGGTGAAAGCGGCTCTGGTAAAACCAGTGTTATCAAAGCTATTTTAGGATTGCTTGCACAAAATGGTAAAATTATAAAGGGCGATATTTTTTATAAAGAAAATTCTCTTTTAGGTATATCTGAAAAAGAAATGAATAAGATTAGAGGTGAAGAGATTGCTCTTGTTTTTCAAGATGCAGGGCTGAGCCTAAATCCATTAAGAAAAATAGGAACTCAATTTATACAATATATTCAATCCCATACAAGGGTATCAAAAAAAGAAGCTACAGTTCTTGCCGAAAAAATGCTTGAAAAAATGAAGCTAAATAAAGGTATTGATATTATGAATTCCTATACCTTTAATCTAAGTGGTGGTATGAAGCAAAGGGTTGGCATTGCAATGGCAATGGCTTTAAAACCAAATTTGTTGCTTCTTGACGAACCTACAAGCGCTCTTGACCTTACAACACAAGCGCAAGTGATTGAAGAAATTCTAAATTTGAATAAAGAATATAATACGTCTATTTTGATGATAAGTCATAATATTCCTTTAGGAATTTATATGTCAGATAAGATTATTGTTATGAAAAAAGGTAAGATAATCGAAGAGGGGCTAGCAAGCGAAATTTTGAATAATCCCAAACATATATATACAAAAGAATTACTGGCTAATATTCCGGAAACCTGCCATTTAAACGGATAAAAAATGAAGAAAATTCTTGAAATAAAAGATATAACAAAAGAATATACTATAGGCAAAGGTCATGCAATAAAGGCTTGCGACGAAATTTCTTTAGATGTTTTTGAAAACGAATTTTTGTCTGTAGTTGGAGAAAGCGGAAGCGGAAAAAGCACCTTTCTAAGGCTTATTACAAGTTTGGAAATAAAAACAAAAGGTGAAATTTTCTTTGAAAATAAAGCGATTACAATGCTCAATAAAAAAGAGTTGAGGCTAAGCAGAAAGCAAATTCAACTTGTTTTTCAAGATACAAGCTCAGCACTTAACCCCAAAATGAAAGTAAAGGACATTATCTGCGAAGGGCTTATTAATTTTGGCTTAATCACAAAATCTGAAAAAGAAGAAAAAGCTTTGGAATATCTTAAAAAAGTAGAGCTTGATCATAGTTTTTTACAAAAAAAAGCAAGCGAAATGAGTGGAGGAGAAAGGCAAAGAGTGTGCATAGCAAGAGCTTTAACCTTGAATCCTAAAATTCTTATGCTTGATGAGCCAACCTCTGCCCTTGACGTTATTACGCAAAATAAAATTTTGATACTGCTAAAAAAATTACAAAAAGAAAATAAGCTTACTATCTTGTTTGTCTGTCATGATTTAGCTTTAGTATCAGCCTTTTCTGACAGAATTGCTGTTATGCAACATGGTAAACTTGTTGAAATTTTAGACTTGAAAAATATTTCTCAGCATGAATTTTCGCCCTACACGAAAGAGTTGATAAATTCAGCTTTTGATATAAAAAAATGCACGTGTAAAACCCATGCAGATAATCCTATACTCATTGTAGGAACAAAAAATAAAATTTTTGATTATAAACATTAAATAAAATCTACACCTACTTTAAATTTTAAAATAGATGTAGATTTTTAACCGTCTTATCTAACCCATGTTTTCAAATTTTCCCTTTGAACAACCGCAAACAGGGCATTTCCATTCATCTGAAAGATCGTTGAAATCAGTGCCTGCAGGGGTTTTTGATTTTCTGTCGCCACGACTTTTGTCATAAACATAACCACAGTTCACTATTGGACATCTCCACATATCTTTTGGATCTGACATATCTATTCTCCTTCTAAAAAAATTAATAAGAAAATAAAGCTGATTTTAACATAACAGACTTTTAAGTATTGTCAAGTTTAAACATTTTAAAGCTGAAATTATTCCATAAAAATAATAAGTTATGACTTTTTCATTCTCTCTAACAGCATATTTTTGTAATGATTTTTATTTTCTTGACAAGTGAAACAAAATCTACTATTTTTCTTTTTCAAGTTTAATACTTGGCGTGGACTCATAGCTCAGTTGGCAGAGCACTCGGCTCATAACCGATCGGTCCAAGGTTCAAATCCTTGTGGGTCCACCACCAAAGAAAATTACAAAGTCCCAAATCGTTCTAAAAACGGCTTGGGACTTTACTTTTAGCCGATTCGCTTGTTCGGGTTCGTTCGGCAAGCTACGTTGACATACCCCACATTTTACGGTATTCACTACGGTATCCAGTACTTTGAAAAAGTCGATACCGTAAATTTTTTATTTTCGCTTGTATCAAGCTTTTTCATCAGTATTAGATAAAATCGATATTGATGCGCACGGTATCGAGAATTAAAAAAAGGAGAATACCGTAATGGGTAAACTAAATGATACAATGCTAAAAGCAATCAAGCCTCAAGACAAGGCAAAAAAGTATAGTGATGGGCAAGGGCTTTATCTTTATGTAGCACCAAGTGGCGCAAAATCGTGGAGATTAGACTATTCGTATGAAGGCAAAAGAAAAACTTATACACTAGGGCTATATCCAACTGTAACTTTAATGAAAGCACGCAGAGCACTCTTAGATTTCAAAGTAAAGCTCAGCGAAAACATTGACCCATCAAATGAGAAAAAAGCCGTAAAAGAAGCAATCTATACAGCTGAACACAATACTTTTGAAAGCATTGCCCGTGAATGGCATATCCACAATAAAGAAAAGTGGATAGAAAAACATT
>CAYJHJ010000115.1:0-4110 GCA_964370095.1 uncultured Desulfovibrionaceae bacterium
CGTGGTTCTTGCTGCGTTCGCTAAAGATTTGTTCGCTAATGCTCACACGCTGTTGCTTTGTATGTGCTATTTACCGGGCATACCCTTACCACGTAATTTCCAGATTTGTGCAAGCAAAGCTGCAACAGCTTTATAAAGATCTTCGGGAATGGTCTCGCCAATTTCCACTTGTTTATAAAGCGCTTGAGCAAGGGGTTTATTTTCACGGATGGGCACATTGTTTTCAGCGGCAATTTCTTTAATTCTTTGCGCCACATGGTCTGCACCTTTTGCAACCACAAGGGGTGCACTTGAAACTGTGGGGTCATACATAAGAGCAACTGCAAAGTGCGTTGGGTTTGTAATTACTACATCAGCCCTTGGAATATCTTGAAACATTCGCCTTTGCAAAACTTCCATCATTTTTTGCTTTTGCTTTTGTTTGATCATAGGATCACCCTCAGCTTGCTTTGCTTCATCTTTCACTTCATCTTTTGTCATTTTCAAGTTTTCTTCATACGAATAACGCGTATACCAAAGGTCGAAAAGTGCAATAGCACACATCGGAATAAGTGAATAAAGCACAAGCCAAAAACCATGATAAAGCATATACGCCCCAAGCCCTCTTGCATCTAAATGATAAAGATTAAGAAAGTTTGGATATTCATCCATAATATACCAATAAGGAATAACTCCTATAATAATTGCAAAGCCAATGCTCTTTCCAAGACGAACCAAGGTTTGAGGTGAAAGAAATAAATTCTTTAGTCCTTTAAATATATTGAAGTTTTGCCATTTAATTTTAAATACTTTTGTTGTCCAAAGTTTACCTACTTGCAAACGCAAAACAATATAAGAAGCTAAAAACAAAACTAAACAAACAGGCAAAACAAGTATTGCAAGCTCATAAGCAAGCATTTGTATAATATTATAAGCTTCTGCTTCATCTACGGTATTATAAATACCATGTTTAAAGAAATAGATGAACACAGCTTGAAATCTTTCAATAACAATTGATATATAAAGATACATCACGCAAATTCCCACAAGTAAAGACAGGGTTTTTGTGATTTCCTGTGCTTTTGGAACATTGCCCTCACCGCGGGCTTTTTCTCGCCGCTTAGGGGTTGCTCGTTCGGTTTTACTTGGATCGCTTGCCATCTTTTACCTATTTCTAATTACTTACATTTATTATGGGATTAGTTTGAAAAAAAGGAGACATCGAACGTATAAGATTTAAAAACATATCATCAAGCCCTTTAATAAAGGTATAAATTTCTGTTTGAAAGATTTGAAACAACATGGCAACAAAGAAAAAGCCAATCATAATTTTTAGAGGAAAACCCATTTCCATAATATTCATTTGCGGTGAAACTTTACTCATAAGCCCAAGACCCACTTCAACCAAGAATAAAGCCGCCATAACTGGTGCAATGATTTTAATAGCAAAGGTAAAAACCATTTTTGAAAGCACAATCATCTGATTAAGAATAGGGCCATCAAGCACAATGCCACCCGGCGGAATATAACTATAGGTTGCAACAAAAGCTTTAAGCATATAAAGATGACCGTCTAAAGCAAGAAAAATCAAGGTTGCCACCATATTGAAGAAAAAAGCAATAACACCCACTTGCCCGCCGCCTGCTGGATCCGCAAAGTTTATCATACTAAAGCCCATTTGCATAGAAATAAGCTCACCGCCTGCTTGAAGGCCTGCAAAAAAGAAACGCACGGCAAGCCCTAAAGTTATGCCAAGCACCAGTTCACCAAGCATCATAAGCCCTATTGCAAAAGGATGTGGAGGCAAACCTGTGTCCAAAACAGAAACATGCGGCCACACTGCAGCTGTAAAAACCAAAACAAATGCAGCCTTCCATTGATTTGGCGTGTTGGTTACACCAAAAATAGGAAACATAAAGATAACCAATGAGGCTCTCATCAAAGTCAGCAAGAAAGAAAATATTGCTGTCAGTTCAAAAGTAAAAAGATTCATTAATTACCTGCTATAGTGATGTAGCTTACTAAAGATTATCTACTAAATTAGAATGAGGTGGTATTACAACCAATCTTCCAAGGCTCCAATAGAATTCAAAGCAAAAAAAGTTACAATACCGGCTGAGGTTGAAAGATTTAATGAACGTATAGAATTTTTTGTCGGAATTCTTACTCTATTGCTAAATCTTGAAAGCACATCTGCCGGCAAACCTCTTGTTTCAGGGCCAAACATTATTGCATCGTCTTTTGTGAAGTCAAAATGTTGAAGAGGCATTCCTTGCCTTGCTGAGGTGCAGACAATTCTTTGACAAGGATAAGCTTCAAGATATGCATCAAGGTTCTTCCATGTTTTTAGCTCAACATGCTCCCAATAGTCAAGCCCTGCCCTTTTCAAATATTTGTCATCAAGTTTAAAGGCTAAGGGTTCTATTAAATGTAATGCAAGACCCGTGCCTGCACACATACGAGCAATATTCCCTGTATTCGGTGGAATTTCCGGCTCAAAAAGAACTATATGAAGCATGGCTTATCTCCTAAATATAAGGATATCAAAAAATGTATAACAAAAAACCCTCAATTATTTCTAACTGAGGGTAAAATTTATAATGGTCGGAGAGACAGGATTCGAACCTGCGACCCTCTGGTCCCAAACCAGATGCGCTACCAAGCTGCGCCACTCTCCGAAATAAACAGTCAAAAATTTATTATAAATTGTATGACCATTTGTGTAGAAAAAATTTGTAGCTCATTCATAAAAAAATGTAAAGCTTTTTTTGCAAAATATTTTTTTTATTTTTGCTTTCAAAAATTTTCTGAAAATTTATTTATCAAAATTCAAAAGATAATCTTTCCAAAAATCAAATTTTGAAACTATTTACCTTTTGCAGCACGTTTAGAAGCTTTAAGTGGGTTCACTTTAGCTGCAGCTTTTGCACTTACTTTTACGTGTGTTGCAAAGTTGCAACGGCTGTCAGTCCATTTACGTGCAGGGTTAGGATATGCTTGGCAAAATTGTTCTTCTTCAAAAAATCTAATGCGTTCGCAACCTTCACATTTTTCAACAACCGGTTTTAAAGTAATACCGTTTAAAATAACACCAGCATCTGTTTTTACAGCATTTTGTAATTGTCTATCTATATTTGACATGAAATCCTCCACGCCTTACGGCTATTTCATACATTTTGAACTGAAATTTTTTACCTATTTTTTGATGATTGTCAAGCTTTAATTTGCAAAAGATTTAATTTAACTACTAATCAACTAAAATTACAGATTTTTTTAATAAAGCTTAACAATATATTTATTTGACTTTTCTAAAAAATGATTAATATATATAATAGATTAAATATAATTTAATAGTGAGATTTATATGCCACATTTTAGAAAAATCAAAGAAGAACTTCGCAAACACCTAAAAAAACATGATTTTAATATAGATTCCCTACCTGCTTTTTTTCAAAACACGGAAATAGAACAGTGGGTAAGCCCTCTTTTTGCCTGCTTGCCCCTTGAAGACAGCATTTCACAAAGGGCAGCAAAAATGCTTGGATATGCTGTTTCACAAATAGCTTTAAAGGAAATGGAAAAAGCACGTATCATCATTCGCCGCATGATATGGCAAATGAATGAAGAATCCGGCAATATCGGCTGGGGCATTCCCTTAGCCTTTGCTCAAAGTTTGGCACAATCAAAAAATTTAGCTAAAGAATACTATAAAATCCCAATAACGTATATTTGGGATATTGATGCAGATAGCAATTACTGCGATCATGCTCCTTTAAGAATTTATTGTTATCAAGCTGTAGAGCTTTTGCTTGATGCTTATCCTGAATATCAAGAATATGCAAGAAAAGCTGTTTTGTCCGGCAAAAATGATCCAGACCCTATTTGCAAGCAAAAAGCCGTATCTCTCATAGAAAAATACGGCTATCAAATCGTATAGATTTTGGCTTTCAGCGCAAAATCCTCACTGCGTGAAAAACGTCGTTTTCACTTGTTCGCTAAAGACTTGTTCGCTACGCTCTCATTACAAAACTAGACTATAGTAATATCGAAAGTTAAATCTTGGCTTTTATACAGAAAGATTTTGGCTTTCAGCGCAAAATCCTCACTGCGTGAAAAACGTCGTTTTCACTT
>CAYJHJ010000116.1:0-4059 GCA_964370095.1 uncultured Desulfovibrionaceae bacterium
TATCAAAAATTCAGATAAATATGCTCATTCAACTTTAACTGAAAGTCAAAATATCCTTCAAAAAAAAGAAGAAAAAGCAAATTCTCATGAAATGAATAATGCTTTTGCTGAACTTTTACCTAAAAAAAATAAAAAAAATCAAAATGATGCCAGATTAGAACAGCTTCAAAACATGGCTGATAATATGCCAAAGCAAAATGAAAAAAAAGCTGAATTCACCGGCAATGAAGAATATGACTTTTATCAACTCACAAAAGATGTCAAACCCTTAGATGGCAAAGAAAGAATTGCACCGCCAGAGCCAGAAAAAATAATTGTTCAACAAGATCAAGCACCTTTATTGCATGATTTTGAAGAAGGCAAGCTTGACTTTTCTTTGTCAGAAAATGATGATCATGTTCAGTGCAATATTTTAGGACTTGATATTTTAACACTTGCAAAATTACAGCAGCGTCAATATACTCCTGAAGCACACATTGATTTGCATAAAATGAGTGTTTATGAAGCATATCAAGCATTAATAGGTTTTTTTAAAAGTGCATATTATCGTGATTTGCGTTGCGTCTTGATTGTTACAGGAAAGGGTATAAATTCATTTGATAATAGGCCTCTTTTACGCACAAAAGTATCTGAATGGTTAATACAAAAACCTTTTAATAATTTGACTTTAGCATTTTGCACCGCAAAACAAGAAGATGGCGGAGCAGGCTCATTATATGTGCTTATAAGAAAAAGAAGAAAAAATTCAAAAGAAATACAATGGGATGTAATACCTAATGATTATGACCTTTGGGCACATTTAGATAAATAAAATTTAATTTTCAATTTTTTCTAAATTATTTTCTATGGCTTCTTTGATTTGTTTTAATGTATAAATATCTCTTAAAACAATAGGTTGATAAGCAAAAACAGATCTAGGGAAAATAGCAAGAAGCGGAATACTTGCACTTCCTAGACTTTTGAGCAATTCTTCTTTTTCATTATTTTTTTGAGTTATATCAACCTTAATAAGTTCAAGCCCGTATTCTTCAACTAATGGTTGAATATTTTCTTTAGTTAATATTGTGTTTTCAAGTATTTTACAGGTTGGGCACCAATCCGCAGTAAAGGTTACAAGCATTGGCTTTTGAGTAAGGTTTTGACTGAATTGTGAATAGCTATAATTATTCCATAAAAGTTCATCTTGTTTTTTATCAGTGTCAAGAAAATAGATAGATAGAGAAGAGTGGATTATAAAAAGTAAAACTGCAATGATAGTAGCGTGTTTACTATTCCTGAAAAATCTATAAATCCAGACAAATAAAGCAACTAAAAATAAATAAATAACTGAAACAAATAGCTTATCAGCTGATAAAAATGAAAGTAAGTAGATGCTTGTAGCAAAAAGTATAAAAGCTAAAACTTGTTCAAGAACAAGCATCCAAGGGCCTGATTTAGGTAAAAAACGCACTAAATTAGGAAAAACGCTCAGTAAAAGATACGGACTTGCCATTCCTAAACCTGTGGAAAGTAAGAGTAAAAAAAGCAAATGAGAAAAACCCTAAGAATGAAAGCCCCAGAAGAAATAAAAAACCGGCTAAACTTATTATAAAATAAACGCTTTGAAATAAGCCGCCCCATACAAAATCAAAAAATGATATCAAGAAAGCTAATAGAGAAAATAAGGTCAAAACACCTAAAGCAAAAAATATTCCGTGCATACGAATTAATGAATTTTTATTTTGTGAGGATATTTGACTTATTTGAACCAAAGAAGCAATTTTTATAGCAACAACAGGTAAAACACAAGGCATTAAATTCAATATAAATCCAGCTATAAAACCAATTATAATCGCAAAAGAAAAACTTTCAACTTCTTGAGATTTATTAAAGTATACAGGGCTAAATTCAAAAGGAATACTTTGATGATTAATGTTTGTAGTCAAAAGTGTTGATGTAGAATTTATTTTATCATTTTCTAGTAAATAACTATCTGAATTTATATTTATTGAAGATATTTTTTTTAAAGTATAACTTTTAGAATTTTGAAAACTCTCAAAATGATTAAATTCTTTTAGAGCTTCAGATTTATCAGGAAGAGTTATTTCATAATTTCCCTCAAAAGGAGTACAGTTTTTTTCTGAACATAGCAATAAAGAAAGTTCTAAGTTGAATTTTTCTTCTATAATATTTTGATTTATATCAGAAAAAATCAGATAAAACTCACTTTCACTCATATAAAGTTCAAGATCTTTTTTAGTCAATGAGTCATAACTTGTTTCAACTTTTTCAAAATATAAATCGTAGGATATTGAATTTGTATGATTAATTTTTGAGAATATGAACTGAGTAGGGTAGGAGGAGTATAAAGGCGAATAAGTATAATTTTCATTTGGAAATATAAGTTTTATTTGTAAAGCAAGGTTGTTTTTATTATCTAAATTATTAAGCTCAAACCATTCATATTGAACTTCAACTTCTAAGTTATTAGAATTAGAAGAATAAATGAAGGAAGGGAAAAGCATAAACAGAAAAAGCAGAAAAGATATTTTTTTCATAAAAACCTCAATTTAAATAAACTATAAATTATTTAAAATAGCTTATATAAATATAAGCAATTTAAATAATATGTAAATAAGTATAAGCAAAAATATTATGTGATTTTTATAACAAACTGATGAATTGTAGAAAAAAATATTAATTTTTACTTAATATGTATGTATATATCTAGTAAATAAAATACAAAAATGTAAAATTACTAATAAAAAAAATTAGTTCTTGACATTTTAAATTATGGTGATATAAAAGAAACACTAATTGTGATAAAAATAACTTTTTACAACTACGGAGGGTTTATGAGTGCAGAAGATACCAGGGTCATAGACAGGGCCAAGAGTTCTTGGTCGGATTTGTGGAAAAAGGAAGATTATTGGGCAATTTGGATTGGTTTTTTTGTTATTGCTATAGGTTATTTTTATTTGGTAAAAGGATTTGAAGCTGATTATATTGAAAAAGCTACATCCTACCAGGCAATAATTGATCAAGAATCCCAAAAACCTTTTACAACTTTAGCTCTAATTGATGCTAAAGCAGATTTAAAAGCATTACAATCAAAAGGCGAACCAGGTCCAAAACGCCTTTTAGCTGTTTTCAAAACACCTAATAAATGGACATCTAATCCCATTCAAGCTTTATATTTATCAGATGGCCAAGCCGATGCAATGAATGCAGGCAAAATTGCTAATGTTAACGAACTCAAGCAAGAAGCCGAAGCCTTGAGGGCTGGTGCTGCTACTGCTGAGATGTTAGCTGAAAATGCAAATTATGCTGATGCAGGGCTTAACCAAGGTGCAGCTGCTGCTGTTGAAGCATGGTCAAAAGCTAATTCTGCTTATTCAAAAGCAAACAGTGGGCTTGCAAAACCTTATAATCTTATACCAAATCTTTTACTTGCAGCTATTGTTTTCGGAATAGTATTTTCAATTGGTGGCTCATTTATGGGTTATAATTTGAAAGAATATTTCCCTGCATTTATTGGTGTATTTTTATTAACCGTTCTTGCAGGCGTGTTGGGTAAACACTCAGTAGCCGGAAAATACGGTGTAAACACTGAGGTTATGGCTATTGTTTTAGGTATGGTTATTGCTAACACAGTTGGCACACCTAAATGGATTAGCTCAGGCGTGCAAGTTGAATATTATATTAAAACCGGTCTTGTTTGTCTTGGTGCTGAAGTTTTATTCTCAAAACTTCTTGCTATCGGTATTCCCGGTATATTTGTTGCTTGGATTGTTACTCCTATTGTTTTGGTAACTACATATATCTTCGGTCAAAAAATTCTTAAAATCCCTTCAAAAACACTCAATATCACAATTTCAGCTGATATGTCTGTTTGCGGAACATCAGCGGCTATTGCTACAGCTTCTGCTTGTGGAGCGAAAAAAGAAGAACTTACACTTGCTGTTGGTTTATCACTCACCTTTACAGCTATCATGATGATTGCTATTCCTGCTTTTGCTAATTCAGTTGGCATGCCAGAAGTTTTAGCCGGTGCATGGATCGGTGGTACAGTTGACTCAA
>CAYJHJ010000117.1:0-4001 GCA_964370095.1 uncultured Desulfovibrionaceae bacterium
AATTGACATTGAACTTGATGCAGAACAAGAACAACTTTTTAATAAAGAAAAATTGCTTAAAGAGACTGCAAGCATTGAACTTCAACTCGATAAATCAAAAGAAAACCTTGAACAATCACAAAAACAATACTTTGAAGCAGAAAATAGTCTTCAAAAATTGCGCTATGACTGGCAAGAAGAATTTGTCGTTTTTAATATCTCTGATATCCCTTCACCTAAAGCAGCTGAAACATATTTCGCTCGCATAGACAAAATACGCCTTTCTAAAGATAATTTAACTTCTCTGGAAGCTGAAATTCAAAATTACACTAACATAAAAGAAAATCTTTTTAGCCTATCAACAAAAGTATTTATTCAAGAAGATTTAACTGAATTATATAAAACAAATATCACTTCATTCTTTTCTAAAATACAAGATCTTTTAAATGAAGAATATGAAAATGATAAAATTATTGAAAGAAAAAACCAAATTTATGTTAATATTACAAATTTAAATTCTAAAATTGATTCTATTTCACATTCAATTGAAAATAATGAAAATATTTATGCAAAATCTAAAGTTGAATATGAAGAAACGAAACTACAATGGAGGAATTTTCTAAGTAAAGAAGCTTTTGACGAAAACCTTACTCCACATACAGCTAAAGCATTTCTTAATCAGGTTGAAAAGTTCAATAGAAGCTCATCAAAATTAGAAGAATTAAAGCACGAACTTAACATACATAACACTGAACTTAATCGCCTTGCTGAACCGGTACAAGCACTTTTACAAAAACTTTCACGAAAAGTTATTTTACGTCTTGATCAAGCACCAGACTATCTTGCCAGCCTTGACACTTTATACTCAGATGCAGAAAAAGCCAAAGAAGTTTTTACTGCTAAAATCAGTATAGAAGAGCAGCTTGAACAAGTAAACAATGAAATAAATTACCATGAAGTAGAAAGAAATAATTTACATGAAGACTTTAATAACCTATTGAAAAAAATGAACTTAAACACCCTTGAAGAATTCAAAGATGAAATCAATAAAGTTGATGAATATAACTTACTAAGTAAGTCAATTCAAAACCTTGAAGATACGCTTTCATTTATATCTACACCTATGAGCCTTGATGCATTTCTCAAAGAATTTGAAGGTATTGACTTACAACATTTAAGAAATCAAAAAGTAAAAGCAGATGAATATTATTCTGAAATAATTACTCAAGAAGATGAAGTTTCAAGTCTTCTTATAAATAAGAAAAATATGATAAACAACATTGAAAGCTCAAACCTTCTTACTGAAATCAAGCAAGAAAAATTAGCTCTTGAAGAAGAAAACAGTATTTTACTTGAAAATTATCTATCCTATGCCCTTGCAAGACAATGTATACAAAATGCAAAGCAAAAATTTGAACTTGAAAGACAACCTGAGCTGATTAAAACTGCATCTGAAATTTTTTCGCATATTACAGGTGGAAAATGGGAAAACATAACATCATCTATTGAAGATAACACACTTAAATTAAACCCAAGATCAGGCCTGCCGCTTACTCCGGATAAATTAAGCCAAGGAACAAAAGAGCAACTTTACCTTTCTTTAAGATTAGCGTATATTAAAAATTCTTCTAAATATAAAGAAAGTCTGCCACTTATTATGGACGATATTTTAGTTAATTTTGACACCACGCGCTCAACGCAAACAGCTAGGACACTTGCAAAACTTATTGAAGATTCACATAATAATTCAAACAACTTAGGACAGCAAATACTCTTTTTCACATGCCATCCGCATATAGCAACTATTCTTCAGGAAAATGTTCCTCAATCCACGCTTTATACAATAAATGAAGGTAAAATACTCCAAAGCATCTAAAAATATTTTATAACCCACTGAAAACACATACTATTTATTTAAAAAAAACACTAGACTCTTTCAAAAAAATATGCAATAGTCCACAAACAATATATTTTTCTGAAATTTTTCTTGAAAAATTTATATAAAGGTAATTAAGTGAAGCAATTAGACGGTGTTATCATCATCAATAAACCATATGGCCGTTCCTCAGCCAATGCCTTAACAACTCTCAAAAGGCTTGGGCAAAAGAAAATTGGCCATGCCGGCACTTTAGACCCTATGGCAACTGGTGTTTTAATTGTTTTATTAGGCCAAGCAACAAAACTCTCAAACTATCTTTTAGAAGGTGGTAAGAAAATTTATGAGGGTGAGCTTGAACTTGGTAAGGTTACTGACACTTGGGACGTTGAAGGACAAACCATTGAAAATAATGTCTATTCCTTTATAACTGAACAAGATTTGACAAATGAAGTTGAACATTGGAAAACTCTGACTTCACAGATAGTTCCTTCTTATTCTGCTGCAAAACATAAGGGTAAATCTTTATATAAGTTAGCAAGAGAAGGCAAGGAAGTACCTGTTAAAGTTAAAGAAATACAAATTTCGCAGGCAGAAATCAAATCGGTTGATTTGCCATATATGCGATTTCGGGTTGAGTGTTCAAGCGGCACATATATACGATCCCTGGCCCACAGCTTGGGGTTACGTCTTAAATGTGGTGCTTGTTTATCAAAGCTCACCCGAACATACAGCCATCCTTTTAGCATTGAAAAAGCGTGTGATTTAGAAGAATTAGCTGATAATTTTGATCTGCTTGAACAAAATCTCCAACCGCTTTCCTCTATTCTGGATTGGCAAATTGTCTCCCTTGATGAAAGCCTAGCCGAAGAAATTCTTTATGGCAAAGCAATTCCTCAAGAAGTTCTTGAAAAGAAAGGATATATTCTTTCTGAAACTGATTTTGGTTCAAAAGCTTTTTTTGAAACAAAGTCAAAAGAACCTCTTGCACTTATGGAAGCAAAATATCAAGAAGGCTTTGCAAAACCTGTTTGGACAATACTTAGAGGCCTTTGGCATAACTCATAACCATGAAAGGAGAAACGCTGTGGTCATGGATTTAGAACAAAAAAAGACAGTTATCAACACTCATGCAAAACATGAAGGTGATACTGGCTCGGCTGAAGTACAAGTTGCACTTTTAACTGCAAGAATTGAAGATTTGACAGAACACTTCAAAATCCACAAAAAAGACTATCACTCACGTACAGGTCTTTTGAAGTTAGTTGGTAAACGTCGTAAATTATTGAATTACCTTAAAAATACTGACGTTCAACGCTATCGTGATCTTATTGCTAAATTAGGTTTACGTAAGTAATAAATTGGATATTTGGAAGTGGGAATTATCTCACTTCCAATTTTTTATTTATCTGAATTTCCAATACTATTTAGTTTAACATCTAAACTAAAACTTTAATTTTTGCATTAAAAAACTTTTTAAAACCATTGGCAGAAGGTGAGTTCACAAAAGTAGCAAGTTTTCTTGTTATTTTTAATGGAATCTCCTCTGCCAAAAACAGACTATTTAGTCAAAACAATAGGTAACTACCTAAGGATAATTATGAATTTATTAAACGGAACACGCATATCGTGTATGGTTGGTGGCAAAGAAGTCATCATGGAAACTGGCAGATTGGCTCGTCAAGCCGCTGGTGCAGTATGGATTCAATGTGAAGGAACTGTTTTACTTGTAACTGTTTGTGAAGCTGTTTTAGATACTCCTAAAGATTTCTTTCCTTTAACTGTTGAATATTCTGAAAAAATGTACGCTGCAGGGCGTATTCCCGGAAACTTTTTCCGCCGTGAAGTAGGAAAACCTTCTGACAATGAAACCTTGGTTTCACGCCTTATAGATCGCCCAATTCGTCCATTATTCCCAAAAGGCTATGGCAATGAAATTCAAGTTTTGGCAAGCGTTATTTCTGCAGATCAAATTAACCTTCCCGATGTAATGGGCATAACAGCTGCTTCTTGTGCGGTTATGCTTTCAAATATTCCATTTGAAGGCCCTATTGCCGGTGCAAGAATTGGTAGAATTAATGGCGAATTTGTTTTAAATCCAACAAGAGCTCAACTAGAAGAAAGCGAAATGGATTTAGTTTTTGCT
>CAYJHJ010000118.1:0-3988 GCA_964370095.1 uncultured Desulfovibrionaceae bacterium
TCTAATCCAATAATATCAACATCAAGCACAGTTTCTAACAGCTGCAACCTGTGTTGCCATCTGCCATTTTTTTCTATAGCATAATTGAGCTCTCTCACGCATTTTTCACGCAAGTCATCATTTTCTAAAAGAAGTTTTGCCTTCACACGCATATCAAAAATATCTTTATAAATAACAGCTTTAAGAACTTCCTGCGATATATATTTAGCAAACAAATCATGCCAATCGGGTTTATCTTCCATCAAAAGACAAGCATTTGAAGCCATAATATCCATAACTCGCCACGAAAATGCTGTTTTTGCTTGAGGATGTGAAATATTTACAGCTATCTTTGAGGTATTATACACCCACTCATTTTCTTCAAGAGTTTTTACTTTTTTACTACTTAGAGAATTAGCAAGCGAAAGATCGTCGTCTTCAATATTTTTCCATGACAAATCCCCAAAAATAACAAGACCCAAGCCTGATAGAATTTGAAGCTGTTTTAGCCTATCTTGTCTTACATAATTTGCTTTTACTCTATAATAAAGAGCTTCTAAAGCATGGCTTTTTTCTTTGTGAGGAAATATTTTTTCAAGGGGGCAAAAATAATCTTCCTTAATAAATTTATATATTTCCAACATGTCTGATAATTCATATTCAGCCAAATCTGAGAAAAGCTCACTTTTATGAAAATTCGATCCTATAAATGAAATTTCCTTATCCTTCATAAGTTTTTCATTTTTGATAGAAGTTGCCATGGGCATAAAAAAGTATCGATTTGAATTATCAAGAGATTTATTTATAAAACTTTCATACATTTGTTTAGAATACGATTGCATGCCAATATAGTAAAATATATCGCTATTCTCTTTTGCATAGGCTTTATTCCAAAAATATTCGGGGCTGTCAGCATCAATAATACAGATTTTACACTTTTTTGGCAAAATTTCATAACAATTCAAGGGCAAAGCATTATTAAAGGAAAGCACAATTTCAGCTTCAAAACTCTTTATTGCAAGCAAAATTTGCTCATCAATAATTTTTGAAACAAGGTTTTTATTTTCAACTCCAACATGATTGATATTAAATCTGAAAACATCATTTTTATTATCCCTAAATGCTTCAGCCATTGCACCATACATAGCCTCACCGGAGCAGGAAAAATATATAAGTAAAATCTTTGCCATTTTTCACCTTTAAAGTTTAAAATCTATAAGGAAATTAGATTAAAATAGAAAACATAGCAAGTTAAAACTCAAGAAAAAGATGCCATAAATAAATATATCCTTTTGATAAAAAAGTGTTTTTTAGATTTTTATAAAACTTGCAAGAAGCATATTTTAAAGTTATATATACTATCGCTTTAGAACTATATTTTTGTGAATGGGGAAGTGTATGCACACAAAAGCTCTTGTATCCGTTATCATTCCGGCATATAATCATGAAAACTATATTCAGTTGACCATTGATTCGATTATTGCTCAAACATATGAAAATATTGAGCTTATCATTATTGATGACGGCTCTAAAGACCTGACATTCACAAAAATTCAAGAAAAACAAATTGAATGTGAACAAAGGTTTGTAAACACAATTTTTGAAACAAAAACAAATTCCGGAACCTGCGAAACTTTAAATCTTCTACTTCAAAAAGCAAAAGGCAAATATATCTATCTTATAGCTTCTGATGACCTTGCAAAAAAAGACGCTATTTTAAAAGAAGTGGATTTTTTAGAAAATAATCCTAACTATTCCCTATGTGTCGGCGACAATGAATTTGTTGACGAAAATAATATACAATGCTTCTGGGACAAAGAAACAAAAAGTATTTACGATAAAGACAAAGCCCTTTACAAAAGTTTTGGCGAATTCTTACAAATACATAGAAAAGATGTAAACTTCAACAGTGAAGAATTTGGCAGTTATGCAAGCCTTTTTATAAATAATTATATTCCAAACGGTTATTTGATAAGAAAAACAATTTTCGATAAAATTGGCTTTTTCACAAAAGAAGCCCCTTTAGAAGACTATTGGCTTATGTTGCAAGTTTCAAAGCATGCAAAAATAAAATATCTTGACGAAATTTTGTTTTCTTATCGTTGGCACAGCACAAACACAGCAAAAAACACCGAAAAAATGCTTCTACTCACACAGAAAACAAAAGAATATGAAGTGAAGCTATTAAAAAGCTTAAATAAAGATGAATTGGGTTTTGCCTCTTTATCCATAAACTCACTTGAAGTTTCAACAAGAAAAAGAGGCAAAAAAGGAATTTTTGAAATAATCACAATCCAAAAAGTATTCAATACAATTACAAAAATCAAGCTTTTTGGAATGGTGATTTATTCAAAAGAAAGTCTGAGCACTAAAGTCTAAGCACTTAGGAAAAATAAATTATAATCTCTCCAAATACCATTCAATAGTTTTCACAATACCTGTATCAAAGTTTTCATCGGCTTTCCAGCCAAGTTCATTTTCAATCTTTGTGGCATCAATGGCATAACGCTGATCATGCCCTGCCCTGTCTTCGACAAAAGTGATCAATTCTTCATATTTAGCACCGTTTGCACGCGGGCGAATAGTATCTAGCATAGCACAAATGGTGTGTACTATTTGCATATTCGTGCGCTCATTTCTGCCACCAACATTATAAGTTTCACCGCTTCTGCCTGTGTGATACACCAAGTCAATAGCTTTGCAATGATCTAAAACATAAAGCCAATCACGAATATTATCGCCTTTACCGTAAATAGGAATAGGCAAATCATTCATGCAGTTTGATATAATTTTAGGAATTAATTTTTCTTTATGTTGCTTAGGGCCATAATTATTTGAGCAATTTGAAGTGGTTACACTCATACCATAAGTATGATGGTAAGAGCGAACCAAAAAATCTGAACTTGCTTTTGAAGCTGAATAAGGCGAATTTGGTGCATAGGGTGTTGTTTCTTCAAAAAGCCCTGTTTCGCCAAGTGTGCCATAGACTTCATCGGTGGAAATATGGTGAAAACGACAATCTTCATAACCTTTTTTTGGCTTGTTTGGCCCATCAAACCAAGCATTCCTTGCAACATCCAGAAGTATAAAAGTGCCTGTAATATTGGTATTGATAAATTCAGCAGGCCCTGTAATAGAGTTATCTACATGACTTTCGGCTGCAAAGTTAAATACACCACGTATATCATGCTCTTTAAATAATTTTTCAATAAGCTCTCTATCACAAATATCGCCTTGAACGAATGTATAATTAGATAAATTTTTACACTCTTCCAAATTTGCCAAATCGCCGGCATAGGTAAGTTTATCTAAGTTTATAACATGATAATCAGTGTGTTTTTCAGCAAAATAAGGAACAAAATTTGCTCCAATAAAACCTGCACCACCTGTAATAAGAATTGATTTTTTCATATACAACCTTAATTAACCTCTATATTTTATTATATTTTTAAATTCTTGAAGCACTAAATCTTTTTCTGAAACCAAAGCTTTATCGTGAGGAATTTGCCAATCAATTGCAAGATCTTTATCGTTATATTTTACACCGATTTCAGATTCTTTATGATAAAGATTATCGCATTTATAAGCAAAAATTGCATTTTCTGATAACACTGAAAAACCATGTAAAAAACCACGAGGAATAAAGAGTTGCCTATTATTTTCAGCCGATAATTCTACTGCAACATGTTGCCCATAAGTTTTTGAATTTTCTCTTATATCAACAGCAACATCTAAAACTTTTCCCTCTAAAACTCGCACAAGTTTTGCCTGTGCATGTGCACCACTTTGAGCATGAAGTCCACGGATAACACCATAAGAAGACTTTGATTGATTGTCTTGCACAAAATTTACAGAAATACCATTTTCTTCAAAAACTTTTGCATTATAACTTTCAAAAAAGTAACCTCTGTCATCAGCAAAAATCTTTGGTTCAATGATCACAAGACCATCTATTATAGTTTTAATAAAGTTCATGCAATTCCTCCAGAATCGTAAAGATTTTGGCTTT
>CAYJHJ010000119.1:0-3964 GCA_964370095.1 uncultured Desulfovibrionaceae bacterium
CGTTTGCAATTACATTTGTGCCGCTTTTTACGAGGCCAGCGGCGCCTCGACCTGCCATTTTGGCTTCTTTACCCACGTCGAAACCAATGCGCCCCCGAGTGATTGGTAAAACTTTTTTACACAATGGTTTTGAGAAGATAAGCATAAAGTTAAAAAATGTCAAATTTATGTATTGTTATTTTTTTAAAGTGAGTATAAATAATCTTTAAGAAAATTTTCTAAAGTAGAATAAAATATGAAATGTACAAAATGTAAAGAAAAAGCTATTGTTGCTTTGCCAAGCCATAACGCTGCTTTTTGTGAACCTTGCTTCCTTGAATTTTTTTCGCGTCAAGTTGAGCGTGGAATAAAAGCAAGCCCCATGCACAAAGGGCCATTATTTAAACATTCTGATAAAATCCTTGTGGCTCTTTCAGGCGGGAAAGACAGCCTTGCACTTATGCTTGAACTTTCTCTACAGGGTTATAATGTAACAGGTTTGCACATCGACTTATCTATAGGTCAATCTTCTGATAAAGCAAGAGCAGTTGTTGAAAGGTTTTGCCAAAAACATGAATTGAAGCTTCTAATAAAAGAAATGGAAATGGAAGGTTTGCCCATTCCTAAGGTAAAAGCAAGACTAAAAAGACCGATTTGCTCAGCATGCGGAAAGATCAAGCGCTATTACTTTAATAAAACAGCTAAAGAAGAAGGCTTTGACGTGCTTGCAACAGGGCATAACCTTGATGATGAAGTAGCACGCCTTTTTTCAAATACAATCCGTTGGGATAAGGCTTATTTAAGCGATCAAGCACCTTTATTGGAAGATACAGACGGTTTTGGCAGAAAAGTAAAACCTTTGTGGCGACTTGGTGAATTTGAAACAGCTAATTATGCTTACATAAAAGGAATTGAAAATCACCATGCTCCATGCCCCTATTCACAAGGTGCAAGCTTTACAAAGCTAAAAAACCTTTGGGTTGACTTAGAAGAAGCGATGCCCGGAAGGAAATTAGATTTTTATCAAGGCTTTTTGGAAAGAGGAAGGCCTGTTTTTGCAAAAGAAGAAGAAGAGCATGGGCTTGAACTTACTCCTTGTTCTGAGTGTGGTTATCCCACATCTGCTGGTGTTTGCGGTGTATGCCGAATTCGCCAAGCCTTAGCAGATGAATAAAAAATAAATTTTAAATAATTTTATTTGCATTATATTGAAAATCACTATATAAATGTTAACCAGTTTTCTTAATGAGGAGATTTTATAATGGGAAAAGAAGAAATCAATGCTTTCCTTGGGGCAAGCACTGAATATAGCGGCAAACTTGTTTTTCAAGGCGCTGTGCGTATAGACGGTATTTTTAAAGGTGAAGTTCAAAGTGAAGGTTGCCTTATTGTCGGGAAAGATGCTAATATTGAAGGCACTTTAGAAGTTGGTGAGCTTATGCTTTCAGGAAAGTTCACGGGAAAAGCAAGTGTTAAGAAAAAAGTTTCCGTTTATAGAGGCGGGAAATTTTTAGGTGATGTTTTTACACCTATCTTAATGGTTGAAGAAGGTGCTTTAATTCAAGGCGGAGTTAATATGATGCAAGAACCTGTTCAGACCCCAGAGGAAGAATAAGCATCAAAGTTTTGCTTTGTTATTTAAATAACATGTATTAAGGATAATTTCTTCTTTACAAACATTTAAATTTTTTGTATTGTTTGAAAATTCGTTGCGATTGTTATAGTTGTTACAAAAATTAATCTCAAATCTAATGATATTTTATTAAGAGGGCGGCAAGGTGATTGAACTTAATATAACTTTTCTTATACAAGTGGTAAACTTCCTAATTGGCTTAACTATAATTAACCACTTTATTATTAAGCCATTGCGTGAAGTGATGGCTAAGCGTCGTTCTATTTTTCAAGGTCTTGAAACCGATGCAAGCGATTTAAACAGCACAGCAAAATCTAAGCTTGTTGAATATGAAGCACGCCTTCAAAAAACAAAGCTTGAAATTGTTAAAAATAGAGATGCTTTGAAAGAGGAAGCCTTGTCAAAAGCACATCAACTTCAAACTGAAGCCTCAGAAAAAGCACGCTTAACTCGTCAAGAAGCTCAAGAAGCTCGCTTGAAAGAAAGCGAAGAGGCGTATCAAAATCTCAAAGAGCAAACATCTGAATTTGCAAAAATGGCAACTTCACGCTTGCTTTCATAATCAAAAAATCGAATAAGCTTTAGTATATAGGGGTAAATTGTGAAAGCATCTAAAATAATTTTTTCATGTACTGTGTTAGCATTGGTATTATGTTCAGTTTCACCAATTTATGCAGCAGGAGCTTCAGCGGAGGGTTCAACGCCTCCTTGGGGCAATTTTCTTTTAAGGGTTTTAAACCTTGGTATTGTTATCGGCTTGATTTACTATTTTGCAGGAGCGAAAATTAAAGGTGCTCTTTTAGGCAGAAGTAAAAAAGTTGTTAATGATATGGATGAACTTGAAGGAAGAAAAAAAGCAGCTATTCAATCTTTGGCAGATGTTGAAAAAAGCATAGCAAATGTTGAAGAAGAATGTGCAAAACTTTTGCAAGAAGGCAAAGAAGGTGCTGAACAAATAGCAAAAGCTATTGTTGAAGAAGCACAAGCACAAGCAAAAGCAATTATTGACCAAGCCAATAAATCAGCAGAACAAGCAATGCGTTCTGAAATTGCAGGAATTCGTGCAAAACTTGCTGATGAAATAATGCAAGAAGTTCGTAAAAACTTAGAGCAAAACCTTGATTCAAAAAAGCATAAAGATTTAATCGATGCTTCTGTTTCAAGGGTTTCCGGTTTTTAAAAAGAACAACATTTTTTGGGGGGATTCATGCAAGAATCAACAGTGGCAGCTCGCTACGCAAAAGCTTTTTTTGAGCTTGTGGCTGAGCAAGGCGGACAAGAACTTCATAAGGCAAATAAAACTTTGCAAAGCTTGAAAGCTTCAATGCTTGGAGTGGAATCATTGTCTTTATGTTTGAAAGATCCAATTCTTTCATCAGATGAAAAGAAAAAAGTTCTGACAGAGCTTTTGAAATCTTTTGAGCAAGCTCCTTTTGTGCCTCAATTTTGTTATTTATTGGCTGACAAGCAAAGGCTTGAACTTATTCCTGTTATTGCAGATCAGTTCAGTGTTTTACTTGACAATAAAGAAGGTATTTCACGTGGCATCATCACAACAGCAGTTGAAGTTGATGAAAACCACAAAAGAGATATAGTGGAAAATTTAGAAAAGCAAACAGGTCGCAAGCTCTTGCTCTCTTATGCAGTCGATCCATCATTACTTGGTGGAATGGTATTAAAAATCAACGACTTAGTATTGGATTCAAGTCTTGCAACTCAACTAAATAATCTTAGTCAAACCATAAAACTAGGCGGGGGTGAGTAAGCCATGCAAATTAAGGCTGAAGAGATTGGCAAAATAATTGAGGAACAAATCCGCAACTACGATCAACGTATCGAAATGAGCGAAACAGGTACTGTGCTATCAGTTGGTGATGGTATCGCGCGTGTTTACGGTGTTCGTAATGCAATGAACATGGAATTACTTGAATTCCCTGGCGGATTAATGGGTATGGTTTTAAACCTTGAAGAAGACAACGTTGGTGTTGCTTTACTTGGTTCAGACACTGCCGTAAAAGAAGGCGACACAGTAAAAAGAACAGGCAAGATTTTCTCTGTGCCAGTTGGCGATGCTGTTATGGGTCGTGTATTGAATCCGCTTGGTCAACCTCTTGATGGTTTAGGTCCGGTTGAATCAGACATTTACAAACCAGTTGAATTAAAAGCTCCTGGTGTTATGTCACGTAAAGGTGTTCACGAACCTATGCCTACAGGTTTAAAAGCTATTGATGCTATGACACCAGTTGGTCGTGGTCAACGTGAGCTTATCATTGGCGATCGTCAAGTTGGTAAAACAGCTGTTTGTATTGATGCTATTTTAGCTCAAAAAAATACAGACATTCACTGTTTCTA
>CAYJHJ010000120.1:0-3912 GCA_964370095.1 uncultured Desulfovibrionaceae bacterium
GGAAAAGTAAGAGTGAAAACAATATTCTTTGGTGGCGGCACACCTTCACTCATAGAAGCGCAACTTATTAAAGAAATCATAAAGAAAATAAAGAAGTATTTTGAAGTTGACCCTAAAGCTGAAATTACAATGGAGGCAAATCCCGAATCACTTAATTCAAGATTAAAAGTAAAAGATTATTTGAGGGCAGGGGTGAACAGGCTTTCTATTGGAGTGCAATCTCTTGATAACGGCATGCTTAAAACCTTGGGCAGAGCACACAATTATATTGACGCTATGGATGCAATTTCTTATGCCAGAGAAGCAGGTTGTAATAATGTTAATGTAGACATGATTTGGGGCTTGCCTTCGCAAAAAGTGCATCAATGGCTTTGGCAAGTAAATGAGCTTATGAAGCTTAAGCCTGATCATATTTCACTGTATGGGCTTACTATTGAGCCTGACACAAAGTTTGCCACTCTTTTAGAAAAAAAAGAAATCATCTTGCCTGAAGAGCGGGATGTTCAGTCAATGTATATACGTGGTGCTGAAATTCTTCAAGAAAACGGCTATCTTCAATACGAAATTTCAAATTTTAGCCGCATGGGTTTTCAATGCCATCATAATCTTGGTTATTGGGAAGGTAATGACTATCTTGGTTTTGGGCCTTCTGCTACATCTACAGTGAAAAATATACGCTGGACAAATGCCTATGATCTTCGTTTATGGCGAAAAGAAGTTGAAGAATTTGGCTATAAGCGCGACAGTGAAAATTTATCTTTACAAGATAGGGTGATAGAGCTTATTATGCTTCGCCTAAGAACTGCAAGGGGGCTTAGAGTGAAAGCTTTCTCTGACCTTACGGGCAGAGATTTTTTGAAGGATAATAAAATGCTTATCCATGCCCTGCACAAAAACGGGCTTCTGCGGATTATGAATGGTTATGTGCGTTTAACAAGGCAAGGATTTTTGGTTTCTAATTCAATTTTGAGTCATTTATTTGAAAATACAAAGAAGTTTCTTGAACTTGGTGAAGACAAAGAATTTCTTTTAAAGCTTGAAGAAAAGAAAGAAAAGAAAGAAAAATCAAAAATTTTACGTGAAAAAAAATAATATATAAAATAATAAGGTATAACAGATGAATAAGAAAATTTTTTGGATTGAAGGCGATGGAATAGGTAAAGAAATTTGGGCTGTAACTCGCCCTATTATTGATAAAGCACTTAAAAAAACTTATAATAAAGAATTTGATTGGCACGAACTTCTTGCAGGTGAAAAGGCTTATGAAAAAACAGGCGAACTTTTGCCACAAGAAACTATTGATGCCCTTAAAACCGCTGATGTGGCTATAAAAGGGCCTTTAGGAACGCCGGTTGGGCAGGGTTTTCGTTCTTTGAATGTAACTTTACGCCAAGTTTTTGATTTATATGCTTGTATTCGCCCTGTGCGTTATTTCAAAGGAATAAAAAGCCCTCTTCGTGAGCCTGAAAAAGTGAATATGACGGTTTTCCGTGAAAACACTGAAGACGTCTATCTTGGTATTGAATATGCCGCAAATTCAAATGAAGCACAAAAATTAGCAAGCTTTTTGAAAGAAAATTTAAATACTATAGTTGATACCGGTTCAGCTTTTGGCATTAAACCTATGAGTGAAGAAAAATCAAAAAGGCTCGTGCGTGCAGCCATTGAATATGCAGATAAGCACAACCTTCCTTCTGTAACTCTTGTTCATAAAGGCAATATTATGAAGTTTACTGAAGGGGCTTTTAGGGCTTGGGGTTATGAAGTTGCAAAAGAAGAATTTGCTGATATCACTTATGTTAAAGGCGAAGCACCAAAGAAAATTCTTATTAATGATGTCATTGCTGATGCTATGTTTCAAAATGCCTTACTATACCCTGAAAGATATTCAGTGCTTGCTTGCCCAAATTTAAATGGAGATTATATTTCTGATGCTTTGGCAGCGCAAGTGGGCGGCTTAGGGCTTGCACCCGGAGTGAACATGTCTTCAAAACTAGCTTTTTTTGAGGCAACACACGGCACTGCCCCTGATGCTGCCGGCAAAGATATTGCAAACCCTTGCTCTTTGCTATTTTCTGCTTGCATGATGCTAGATCATCTTTCTTATACAAAAGCTTCTGAAATAATTACACAGGCTTTTGAAAATTTGGTATCTAAAAAAACGCTTACACCAGATTTGGCAGGGCAGATTGAAAATGCAAAAGCCGTTGGTACAAGTGAGTTTGGTGAGCTTTTCTTGGCTGAATTAGAAAATCTTTAGAGAAAAATTAAAGTTAACTCATTCATTAGATTGAGCAAAATTTTGACTTTCTTATTAAAATATAAAAAAAAGACTAAAGAAAACTAGATTATAGACGATTATGCTTTTGTGAAAAGTTAGTTTTATCTTAAATACTTTAATGATATAACGGAAGAGAATATATGAGTCTAGAACATCAAGATAGCGAATTATTTGCCGATTTTATTATCGAAGCAAAAGAGCACTTAGAAACAATTGAACCAACCTTACTTGAGCTTGAAAAAACTCCTGATAACTTGGAATTGTTGAATGATATTTTCCGCCCCATGCACTCACTTAAAGGTGCTTCAGGCTTTTTGGGCTTAGATAATATCAATCATCTTGCCCATAAAGGCGAGAGTGTGCTTGATGAATTGCGTAAAGGCACAATGGAAATCAATTCAGATATTATGGACACCATTTTATCTGTAACAGATGCGTTAAATACAATGATTGATATTTTGGCTGCCACAAATACTGATGGCGACAATAATTATCAAGAACTACAAGACGCTCTTGATGCCATTCTAAGAGGCGAATTTACAGGCAGTTCAGGTGGCAAAGAGGCTTCTTACGAAGAAGAAACAAGTGAACAGCTTGAAAATGTTCAAGAAGTACAAATCGCTGATGATCCAATTATTGAAGAAGTTGTCATAGCTCAAGAAGAAACCACTCCTGCACCTGCAGTGCAAAACCAAGAAAGTGCTGAAGAAGCCTTTGTTGAAATGAGCTTTGAAGACTGGATTAATAGTCGTGAAGTTTTGCCTGAAACACAATTACTTACTTTTGGTGAATCTTATCTTCCTGAATTTATTGAAGAAATTATTGAAAATATTGAAGTTATTAACGCTGAACTTTTATTGTTTGAAAAAGATCCCGATCCAACAAATGATGTTGTGAATGAAATTTTCCGCTATTTCCACAATATTAAGGGTGCAAGCGGAATTATTGACTATAAAGAATTGAATAACCTCACACATGAAGCAGAAACTTTATTAAATAAAGCAAGGCATGGTGATGTGAAAATCACATCTGAGCTTGTTGATTTATTACTTTTTGTGACAGATGTTATGACTGTTTTAGTGAAAAGAATTGATGTTGCACATTCAAAGGTAGCTCCTGTAAATACTAATGAGCTTCTAGTGCAATTACAAAAATCAATCACAGGCGAAGAAGTTGCTTTGCCTAAATCTTTCCGCTCTGGTTCAGCAAATCCTTCACAAGCAAGTTCTTCTGAAAGTTCACAAGCAAGTTCAGCAGGAATAGATACGCAAAAAGATGCCATAAGAAACGCTTTGAATGAACTTGAAAAAGATTCTTCACAAAATCAATTTGTGGCTACTTTGGCTGATTCATTAGCTGAAATTATTGAAAATGCAAAAGTAAATGGCTTGGCTTCAGTTGTTGATTATGCTAAAGGCACAGCAAACTTAATAGACCAATCAAGACAAGCAGACATGGATTTTGGGCTTATGGTTGATTTATTAAAGCAAGAACTTGAAATAATTTTCAGCTTGTATGAAGATGCTATTGGAGAAGCAAAACCGGTTGAAAGTGCAAAAACAGAAGCACCTAAAGTAGAAGAAGCTAAAGTCGAAGCACCTAAAGCAGAAGCACCTAAGGCAGAAGCACCT
>CAYJHJ010000121.1:0-3861 GCA_964370095.1 uncultured Desulfovibrionaceae bacterium
ACCAACTCTTGTGTTTATGTAATGGAGGGTAAGGATCCAAAGTGTGTTACAAACACTGAAGGTGGACGCACCACGCCGTCCGTAGTTGCTTTTACAGATAAAGAACGTCTTGTGGGTGAGATTGCAAAGCGCCAAGCTGTAACTAATCCTGAGCGTACCATATTTGCAGTAAAACGTCTTATGGGACGCCGTTTTGACACCCCAGAAGTAGAGCGCTGGAAAACCCATTCTCCATATAGTATTGTAGGTGGCAGCAATGGTGATGCCGCTGTTGAAGTTGACGCACGTAGCTACAGCTCCCCTGAAATTTCTGCCATGATTTTAGCAAAGCTTAAAAGCGATGCTGAAGCATATCTTGGTGAGCCTGTTACAGAAGCTGTTATTACGGTACCTGCGTATTTTAACGATGCGCAACGTCAAGCTACCAAGGATGCCGGACGCATTGCAGGCCTTGAAGTAAAACGCATTATCAACGAACCTACTGCAGCGTCCTTAGCCTATGGCTTTGACCGTAAAGCCAATGAAAAAATTGCTGTATTTGACCTTGGCGGTGGAACGTTTGATATTTCCATTCTTGAAGTAGGCGATAATGTTGTTGAAGTTCGCGCAACCAATGGTGATACTTTCCTTGGCGGTGAAGACTTTGACCAAGCAATTATCAACCACTTAGTTGAAGAATTCAAAAAAACAAGTGGTATTGACTTGGCTCAAGACAGAATGGCACTTCAACGTTTGAAAGAATCAGCTGAATCAGCAAAAAAAGAACTTTCAACCAGCATGGAAACTGAAATCAACCTTCCATTTATCACAGCAGATGCATCAGGCCCAAAACACTTGATGATTAAACTAAGCCGTGCTAAATTAGAACAATTGGTTGAACCACTTGCAATAAGAACCATTGAACCTTGCAAAAAAGCTTTGGCAGATGCAGGCTTGTCAGCTTCTGAAATCGATGAAATCGTTTTGGTTGGTGGTATGACACGTATGCCTTTAGTGCAAAAGAAAGTGCAAGAATTTTTTGGAAAAGAGCCTAATCGTACTGTGAACCCTGATGAAGTGGTTGCTATGGGTGCTGCTATTCAAGGCGGTATCTTGGCAGGCGATGTAACTGATATTCTATTGCTTGACGTTACACCTCTTTCACTCGGTATTGAAACAATGGGCGGTGTATTCACAAAACTTATTGAAAGAAATACAACAATTCCAACAAAGAAAAGCCAAACTTTCACTACAGCCTCTGAAAATCAGCCATCAGTTTCTATTCACGTTCTTCAAGGCGAAAGACCAATGGCTTCCAATAACATGACTTTGGCTCATTTCGATCTTACAGGAATTCCACCTGCACCTCGTGGTGTGCCGCAAATCGAAGTAGCCTTTGATATTGACGCAAACGGAATTGTGAATGTTTCAGCAAAAGATTTAGGTACTGGCAAATCACAATCAATTCAAATCACAGCTTCATCAGGCTTGTCAGAAGATGAAATTCAAAAATTCGTGAAAGAAGCTGAAGCACATGCTTCAGAAGACAAGCAAAAACAACAGCTTATTGAAGCCAAAAACCAAGCAGACAGCCTTATTTATTCAACAGAACGTTCAATGGGTGAATTAGGTGATAAAATTGATCCTGCTTTGAAAACTGAAATTGAAACTAAAATTGAAGCTCTTAAAAGCGTGTTAGATGGTGAAGATGAAGCTGCAATTAAAAGTGCAACTGAAGATTTATCAAAATCTTCACACAAAATTGCAGAACAGCTTTATAACCAAAGCCAAGCACAAGATCCAAATGCAGCAGCAGCCGGTGAACAAGAGCAACCAAAAGCAGACGATGATGTGATGGATGCTGATTTTACAGAAGTAAAATAAAGTAAAAAAACAAATAAATCTAAGAGGAAGATTATAATTAATCTTCCTCTTTTTTATTTAATATTAATAATTTTTTTAGAATGAAATATAATTGAGCAAGTGCTCATCTGTGCATTTATTCATCTATTTATATTAAAAAAGATACTTGACAATATTTTTTTATAAACTAAAATTGAAAAATTAAAAACATTGATAATTTTAGGAAAAAGAAATGATAAAAACTTTGAAAAGAAATATATATACTTTATTGTTTATTCTCTCTTTTGCCCTGTTGGCAACAGCTTGTTCAAATGAAGATGAAAAAGTTTCAACCCTCACACTTGGTTGCAGTAATTTTTCTGATTCTTTAGACCCTAGTGCATCACCAAATTCTGCATGGGGCACAGCACGATACGGCATTGGTGAAACCCTTTATAGGTTTGATGATTCCATGAACGCACAACCGCACCTTTCTGATTTCTATACTGTTGATGATACAAAGAAAATTTGGACTTTTCATATAAGAGATAATATTAAATTTTCAAATGGCAAAACATTGAAAGCCTCAGAT
This sequence comes from uncultured Desulfovibrionaceae bacterium, assembly GCA_964370095.1. Lineage (GTDB taxonomy): Bacteria > Desulfobacterota > Desulfovibrionia > Desulfovibrionales > Desulfovibrionaceae > CAYJAZ01. The sequence goes on from CAYJHJ010000121.1 coordinate 2,414, forward strand.
GTTGAAAGAAGTTTTAAATATCTTTACAAGCAAGAAAAAGAGGGTAGGGGCACAAATATTGTCAGCCAATTTATGGAATATGAAAATATTTCTTCTGATGATAGTTCAAACACACTCACCATTATCACAAAAAAACCTTATGCAGATTTAAGGAAAATTCTTTCGCATGTTAATTATATCATTTTAGATATTGATTCAGATTTAGCAAAAGCCCCTATAGGCACAGGCCCATATAAAATTGTGAAGAATGAAATCGGTGTTTCTTTATTGCTTGAAAAAAATAAAGACTATTGGAAAGCAGAAGTGCCTTTTGAAAAGCTTGAAATTGTATTTATGGAAGATAGCACAACAAAATCACTTGCTTTGCAAGCCGGTGATATAGATATTGTAGATAGCATAACCACAGCACACGATCTTGAAATTTTAAAAAACTCACCTGACTATAATGTTTCTGAAACTCTTAGTACAAGGGCTGCTTTTTCCTATATAAATCAAGAAAGAATTTTGGCAAATGATACCCTGCGCAAAGCTATTCTTTTGGCAATAGATGATGAAACAATTTGTGAAATAACTGTAGGTGGTGTGTATACAAGCGGATTTTCTGTGCTTCCCCTCACTCTTGATTATGGCTACAATCAGCTTATTGATAAAAGCCCTTATAATATGGAACTTGCAAAGAAGACTTTAGATGAAGCAGGCATAGTTGACACAAATAATGATGGAATAAGAGAGCTTGATGGTGAAAATATCACCCTCAATTATATAGCTTATGTTATGAAAAGTTTAGATGTGATAGCAGAAGCTGTAACTACAAAGCTCAATGAGCTTGGAATAAAAGTAAATCTTAAAGTTTTAGATTCTGATACCCATTGGAATATGGTGGTCAACCAAGAGTTTGATTTAGCAATATGTTCTTGGCTTACTGTGCCTGTTGGCGATCCTATTGGTTTTTTGGAAAACTGGTATTCAAAAAGCGATGTAAATTACAGTTCGTATAAAAATAATACATACGATAGTCTTTATGAAGAGCTTCTTTTAGAAATAGATGCACAAAAGCAAAAAGATATTATAATAAAACTACAACAAATTCTTATTGATGATTTTGCTGTGATGGTAAATGGATATTATGAAAGCAACCTTTCAAGTTCAAGTAAAATAGAAGGCGTTGTTATGCCAATGTCTGAATCATACTGGATAACAACTGATATTAAAGATAAAAGGCAGTGATTTCTTTGAATAGGTTTATACAAATAGTTTTTACGCTTTTGGGCATCAGTTTCATAAGTTTTGCCCTTATTTTTCTTGCACCCGGCGATCCGGTTAGAACTATGTTTATTTCAAGCGGAAATATTCCAAGCGAAGCGATTATTGAACAAACGCGTGAAGCAATGGGGCTAAATAAACCTTTTTTAGTGCAGTATTTTGATTGGCTTAAAAATCTTTTGCAA
>CAYJHJ010000122.1:0-3854 GCA_964370095.1 uncultured Desulfovibrionaceae bacterium
GTTTTAGTACTTTTGTTGCGAATAATCCACAATTAGGTTTGGGTTTATTTAATCCAATGAATTGGATTATTATGACATTTATCCTTTCAATCATTGGCATGCTTTCCATTGTTTTTTGTATGCGCTTCATTCTAAGGGTTGATGTTTCACCGCTGAAAAACTTCAATACACAAAGTTTGAAAGATAAACCGCTTCCACCAATGAACTGGAAGCAAAAAACTATTATAACCTTACTTATAGTTTATGTTATCTGGATGCTAGTTCCCAGCTTATTGCCTGCTGATTTAGCTATCACAAACTATTTAAAGTCAAGAAGTCTTATAGGGGCTTGTGCTTTGTGTAGTGCTGTTCTATGGATAAAGCATAAAGGTGAACGTCTGTATAATGTATCTGAATTAGCTGCGTCAGTTGCATGGGGAATATATTTTCTTCTTGCAAGTGCTTACCTCTTTGGAAATTTATTGATAGCTCCCGGAACTAATATATCAATTTTACTTGAACTGCTTTTCCGCAATACTCTTCAAGGTTTAGGATATTATGGCTTCATCTTATTAATAATGGTTTTGGCAATAATTATTACAAACTTTATGAACTCAAACGTAATGGCAATTATTCTTGCACCTATCGTTGCACAAATCGCCTTAAGTTATGGCTTTGATGCAATGCCAATAGCCATTTTGTTTATTTATGTGCTTGCCTTAGCTGTGCTTACGCCTGGTTCTGGCATAGCAGGTGCTATACTTTATGGCAATAGAGAATGGTTACCTGGTAATGCAACATTTTTGTATGCACTATTTCTTACTGTTCTATTTCTTATGATTGCTATTGTTTTTGGAATACCTTTGGCTAATTTCCTATTTTAGTTCGAATTTTTACAAACATAATAATTGATATGCCCATGCAGATATAATCTGCATGGGCATATCATTTTATCTGTTATGATCATTTATTAAAGAAACAGGATTTAATCAGGTCTGCAATAAAATCAAAACGGAAAAATTTATTTTAAAACGATTATATATATCTTTTAAAATCAAATAGTTATAACTTTTTAAGCTGTAATTTTCCGTCTTTTTTCTTTTTATTAAAAAAAAATGGGAAAATATTCCTTTCTAACCGCATACTTACATCTTGGCACAGCTTTTGCTTTATAGAGAGCATAACTACAAAAAAAGTAAGGAGATTACTATGATAAAAAATGCTATAGTACTTATGTTTGACAGCCTACAATTTAACTATCTTGGCTGTTATGGCAACACATGGATTAAAACCCCTAACATGGATAGATTAGCTCGTGAAGGCGTTTTGTTTGAAAACTGTTACACCGAAGGCCTTCCTACAGTGCCTTGCCGTCGTGCTATGCACACTGGCCGCTACACCTTGCCTTACGCAGGTTGGACTGCTATGACAATGGAAGATACCTCTATTGCAGATCTTTGCTGGGGTCGTCCTATTGATACAGCTCTTATTTTTGATTGCCCAATGTATCGCCTTCCTAAATTTGGTTATACAAGAGGTTTTGATAAAGTTTGGTTCACACATGGCCATGAAGCTGACAGTTATTTCTATGCTCAAGATGAATTAATCCACCTAAAAGTTGAAGACTATATGGATGAAAAATCAAAAGCCGCATATACAGAAAAAAATGGAGACTTTGCAGTATATGCAACTCTAAAAGAAATGGAAGATTATTTAAAACATCGTCAATATGGTGGTGATAAAGAAGAAAATCGTTATGTTGCTTTGACTATGAATAAAGCAATCGAATATCTTGAACAAGTTGACAGAAATAAACAATTCTATCTATGGATTGATTCATTTGATCCACATGAACCATGGGATCCGCCATCAGTTTACAACCCTGACATGAAATGCCCTTATAATCCTGATTATGAAGGCAAAGATGAGTTTTTACCACTCCCTGAACTTGTTGATGGCATTTATACAGAAGAGCAGCTACACCATGTTCGCATGCTTTATGCTGAATTGGTAACACTCTGCGATAAATATCTTGGTAAATTAATGGATGCTATTCGCCGTCTAGGGCTTGATGAAAGCACACTTCTTATGATGGTTTCAGATCATGGCGAACCAATGGGTAATGGTGAACACGGGCATGGACTTATGCGTAAAGTGCGCCCTTGGCCTTATGAAGAACTTGTTCATACGCCTATGCTTCTTAAAGCTCCCGGTATTAAAGCGGGTCAACGCTTGAAAGGCTTTGTTCAATCTTGCGATGTTGCTCCTACAGTTTGCGATTGGCTTGGAATTGGTGTTCATCCAGATATGCAAGGTAAAAGTTTATTACCAATGTGTCGTGGAGAAGAAGAAAAAGTGCGTGATTTTGCTATAGCTGGGTATCACCCATATTCATGGGCGATCTATACCGATGATTATAGCTTTATTCACTGGAATAAAGGCGATAATGAAGTTGATACAGCGGAAATGGTTGCAAAATTCTATGGCGGTAGTGAAAATACTGATCACTTGAAAGCAGTTGGCGGTGCACAGACATTATTTGAAAACTTTACTGATGAAGAAGTAAAACCAGAAGAAATGGATGCAGCAACCTTCCATAAAGAAGCAGCTTCTCTTGACGGTAAAGATCAATGGACTTGCACTCCTACAAGTACAAGTGAAGTTCCTGCAAGAGATGAGTTATACGATCGTAAAAATGATCCTTTCCAATTAAACAATATTATTGATAAAGAACCTGAAGTAGCCAAAAAACTATACGACCAATTACGCGAATTCATGACAGAATTGCAAGTTATGTGCTAAATCCTATTGTTCTGAGAGCTTTTGTTTTAGCAAAAGCTCTCAGAAGCTTATTCTTCTCATTAAATAAGTACACTAGAGTTGTTTTATGAAAACCGTCATCACAAATGGAATCATTGTTGCTTATGATAAAAGTATGCAGGCCGACATTTCAATAGAAGAAGGCGTAATTACTGAAATCGCTGAATGTATTGACAAAAGCAATGCTACTGTTATAGATGCAAAAAAATGCTATGTCTTACCTGGTGGTGTAGATATGCACACATCACTTTCCTTAGATTCAAAAAATGTATTTTCTAGCTCTGCCTTCAAAGCAAACTCTCTTGCCGCTCTTTATGGCGGAACAACAACAGTCATTGAAGAAGTTGAAAACTTGAAATGTTCAAGCAGTGAAAGCCTTAGTTATTATTTGACTAAGCTAAAAAACAGTTCTTTTTGTGATTATTCATTCCATCAAAGTATAAATAAAAAACAATTTGATGAAAAAAAAATTAAAGAGTATACTCAAAATGGCTTTCCTTCTTATTGTTTGAAAATAAATGAACAAAACACACTTGCAGACGAAGAAGTTATGGATTTTCTAAGAATAGCAAATCCATACGGAGCTACAACTTTTATTGACTGTGAAAGCAAGGTAGCTATAAAACTTTTAGAAGATTTGCACATACTTAAAAAACGTACTGCCCCTTACGCTCTGGCAACTACACACCCAAACTGGTCTGAAAGCGAAGCATTTATTCGAATGTGTAACCTAGCACGAGCTGGCGGGTTTACTTTAGCACTTGAATCAGTAACAACTAAAGAAGTTGTAGATATTTTATACAAACAAGTCAATGAAGGCTTGCCCGTCACCATGCTCACAAGTCCACATTATTTGATATTAAATGATGATAATTATCTTTCAAATGAAGTTGATTATGAAAGAGCCTACAAGTTTTGCGTTTCGCCGCCTCTTAGAAAATCTGAGGACATAGATGCCTTATGGAAGGCAATAAGAGATGGCTTAATTCATTGTATTGTTTCAAGACATAATGGCACGCGTCTTACACATAAAAAGAATTTTTCAAAAGATATTT
>CAYJHJ010000123.1:0-2300 GCA_964370095.1 uncultured Desulfovibrionaceae bacterium
CAAGATAGTTCATGTAAGATTAAGTTTATCCTTTTTTTAAGCTTAAAATTGCAAGATTTTCCACATGCGGGGTCTGTGGGAACAAGTCAAAAGATTCAATGTGTTTAATGCTATATTCCTCTGCCAAGAGTGCAATATCTCTTGCAAAAGAAGAAGCTTTGCATGATACAAGTATGAGATAAGGCTTTTTAAGATTAAGTAAAGTCTTCATGCTTTGCTTATCTATGCCTTGGCGAGGAGGATCTAGTATAATACATTCTATCTCAGGATTTTTTTTGAAAAAACTTGATAAATTTTTTGCATTTCCCAGTGAAAATTCAGCATTGATTTGTGCTTTTTCAGCATTTTTTTTGGCGTGTTGAACTGCTTTTGGCATAGACTCAAGCCCGTAGAGAAAAACATCTTTCTTCGTTTTTTGTAAAGCCTTTGCCAAGCTAATGCCAATTCCGCCAACACCGCAATAAATATCTGCAATAGTTTGAATTTCTAAGTTTTCAGCAAGAGTAACAAGGCGTGAATAAAGTTTTTCTGCCATTTGTGTATTTACTTGAAAAAATGATTGATTGGAATAGGAAAAACTAAGATTATTGTTGTTGATTTTCATAATTTCTTCAATTTCTTCTTTTCCAAACCTTGCAACGGTTTTTTCAGCATAGGCTATATCCAGTTTATTTTTCCTGATGCTATGTACTATGCCTGTGATTTTTGGAAATTCTTCTTTTAATTTTTTGCATATGGAATATAGTGTTTGATTATATGAATTATTTGGATAAGTGAGGATTTCAAGGAGAAAATCATTTGTTTTGGCACTTTCTCTTGTGATAGCGTAGCGTAAAAAACCGCTATTCGTGCTTGAATGATAAACAGGCAGTGAGTGCCAATTTACAAGCTCTTCTAATCTATGAACAATTTTATTTGTTGAGGAATTGCTTAGTAAGCAATCAGTTGATACTATGTCATGTGATTTGCTTTTTTTCAAACCTAAAAGAATTTTCTGCCCCTCTTTCTCGCTCCCAAAAGAAAATTCCATTTTATTCCTATAGTTTAATCTGCTTTCAGAAGGGTGAAATTTATAGTTTGACGGTAAAGGGAGGTGGGCTATTTTTTCTAAGGCGTTTTTAACATTTTCTTGTTTTTGAAAGACTTGTTGCGAATATTCAAGGTGCTGCCAAGTGCATCCTCCACAAGTTGGAAAATTATCACATGCTGCTTCGGTTTCATAAGGTGATTTTTTGATTGTTTGCACTATTTCGGCAAAGGCAAAGTTCTTTTTTTCTTCAATGATTTTGGCTTCTATTAATGATTTAGGCAAGGCGTAGGGAATAAAAACTACTCTGTTTTTTTCATCTCGTCCGATTCCTCTGCCTTCGCTATCTGTGCCATCTATTTGGATTGATATGTTTTCTTTTGACATAAGCCACTTTCTTATTTGGATTTCCTCAGTGAAATTAAGCTTGACTTTTTTCGCTTTATTTCGCATAATCACAGCAATGATATTTCTAAGGAGTTACTATGTTAGCTGAGTTAATACATACTGCAATGCAATCTACTTTGCAAGGTTTTATTGGTGTTGGTCTTATTTTCTTTTATTTTGTTGTGATGATATGTGCAATCGCATACAGAATTAAAAAAGGTGAGCACGTTCATCACTAGAATTAAAGCCTTGTTTTTTTGTTTGAGCTTTGTTTGAAGATCACTGAAAAGTCTAAATAGTTTTTGATTACGCTTAATTATTGTATGGCTGTAGAGGTTTTTTGAAATATATTTGCAAAGGCAATGTTTTTTATTGCCTTTTATTTTATTAATTTATTTATTTTATTGAGAAATGTGAAATTTTAATTTCCAGAGAGTGTAATAGAGGTATATTATGGGTTTTAGACCAAATAGAGGCAGTAATAAGAGCACGGACAATAGTGAAAATTTAAATGAGAATGGCTTTTCTTCTGAAGATAGCAACGATGAAAGCTATTTTCCTAAAAGGCAAGCTGTAAATTATGATTCTGGCGAAAGCCGTGAATATAGGCCTTATAGAACAAGAGAAAATGGCTCTTTTGAAGGAAGAAGTCATAGAAACTCTTCTGAAAATACTAGAGAAAACACACGCAGGCAAAATAATTTTCAGGTTGATAGAAAAAATTCAAGGCCGCCTTATAAAGAAAACAGAGAATATGGGCAAAACTATGGCAATAGAGATGACAGAGAAGCCCATTATAATAGAGATGACAGAGATTCTAGATATAATAGGGATGACAGAGATTCTAGATATAGCAGAGATGACAGAGGTTCTAGATATAGCAGAG
>CAYJHJ010000123.1:2400-3850 GCA_964370095.1 uncultured Desulfovibrionaceae bacterium
GATGACAGAGATTCTAGATATAGCAGAGATGACAGAGGTTCTAGATATAGCAGAGATGACAGAAGCACCAGAAATAATTGGGAAAACAATTATCGCTCAAAGCCTGCTTTCAGACCACAAAGAAATTTTAAAGACGATTTAAATTCAGGGCAAGAAAATAAATTTTCCCATAGTGAAAGCGATACTTTTGAAAGAAGCAAGCCGCAATCTCAGCCTTTTGAAAGAAAGTATAACGAAAGAGAAAAGACTTCTTATCAAGATAATTATCAACAAAAAAATACAAGAGAAAACGACTTTTTTTCTCCTTCATCTTTTTCAAATGATGATAATCAATCGCAAAGTTTTGAAAGAAAAGAAAAAAGATTTAGAGATGATAGGCCTTATAGAAACGACAGGTCTGACAGAAATGATAGGCCACGCGCAAGAGGTTCACGACGTACTGAAAGCATAGACAATCTATTTGATGTAGATAGATCAATTCTTCGTCTTCTCTCTAAAAGAGCGGAACTTTTACAAGTAGTTAAGCGTGATAAGCGCGTTGCTCCGCACTTAGAGAAACAACTCAGAAGCTCTTGGGAAAAAGGTGTGGCCTATGTTACGAGTGATGCCAGAATTGCCAGAGATTTTTTTAATCTTCTTCAACAAATTGAACCTATTATGCTGGTTGATGGCAAACCGAGTTATTATAATCTGGCCCCTCAATTTAAGCCTGTAAATATCAATCTTAAAGCTTTTCCTTCTTCACGTCAAATGAATATACTTTTTGCTTTGGCAGCCTCTAGTGGGGCTTTGGCAAACTTTGATGTGCAGCTTTCTTCGCACATGATGTCAGCCATAAAAGCATTTAACCAACTTGGTGGACAGCTTTGGTGGGAAGGAAATGAAAAGGTTTTAAGCAGGGGCGGTGAAGGAATTTCTCGTCATGTAGATAAAGTTATTCCTGTTGGGGAAGAGGCTTTGACTTTTTATCTTGTGCTTGCAATGGCACTTCAAGTGCCTTCACGCCTTAAAATTGTAGGTGATGGGCCATTAAGATTTTTAGATACTTCTTCCTTGCGTGCCTTTATGCCACAACTTAATGCAAGAATGATTACGGTTATTCCTGGGCAAGAAGGGATTCCTGTGCGTATGGAATCAGCTGGAATGTTGCCTAAAGAATTAACGCTTGGCAAAAGCTTGCCGGCGGACTTTATTTTGGCTCTTATCCTTATTTCAAGCACACAAGCCAAAGAAGAAGCTCAAAGAACTTTTATCATTGAAGAGCATAAAGAAAGGGAAGCAATCCAAAAAGAGCTTGCAAATATTTTTGAATATTTAGCTATAGAACACACTTTTGAGTTTGAAGAAAATAATTTAATACTTAGTGTTGTTGCAAAAAGCTTATCTTTTGAAACCTTGCCTCCTATAGAATTAGATAGTTTATTTGCCTTAAGTCTACTTTCTATTCCTG
>CAYJHJ010000124.1:0-3800 GCA_964370095.1 uncultured Desulfovibrionaceae bacterium
TTAAAGATCAATTAAGCGTTTCTGATGAAGAAATCACACTCGAAGCTTCTTTCGTTGAAGATTTAGGTGCAGATTCACTCGACCTTACAGAGCTCATTATGGCGATGGAAGAAGAATTTGGTATTGAAATCGCTGATGAAGATGCGCAAAAAATCTTGAAAGTAAAAGATGCTATTGATTACGTTGCAAGCAAACAATAATTCATTCTTTCTCTATTAGTTTAGTGAGAATTTAAAAAATAAAAAGAGATAGTTTTTGCTATCTCTTTTTTTTATTACATTTATATAAATGCTTTAATACATGATGCTTCCACGTGGATAAGCAGGAAAAGATAGATCATCTTCAAAGCCATTCATAAGTAAATAACGCCCAAGATAGGCAATCATGTCGCCATTATCTGTGCATAAATTCATGCTTGGATAATATATTTGCAAAGAATTATTTTCAGCAAATTCTGTAAGCCTTGCTCGCACAAAAGAATTTGCAGCAACTCCGCCGGCTAAGATAAGAGATTTTGGTTTGTATTCAAAGCTCTCTAAGGCTCTTTGTGATTTTATGGCAAGAGTGTCAGCTATTGCATACATATAAGAAGCAGCGGCATCACAAAGAATTTTTGGTGCATTATCAATTCTTTCTTTTTGATCTTCAATAGTAAGAAGAGTGTTTTCATTCTTTGAAATACTTGGCAAAACAGCTGTAGGGTTGTTTTGTAAAAACAAAGATGCTGCAGTTTTTAGCCCGCTAAAAGAAAAATTAAGATTGTCATTTTTCGTGTAAGGGCGAGGGAAAAGTTTTTTGTCAACTTCGCCTCTTTGCCCAAGCCTGTCAAGCAAAGCACCGCCCGGATAAGGAAGGGTGAGCATTTTTGCAAATTTATCACAAGCTTCACCAGCGGCATCGTCAAGAGTTTTGCCTAAAACTTTAAAGGTATGGAAGTTATTTATTTCATAAAGATGAGTATGCCCACCTGAAACTAAAATTCCAAGTGCTGGAAATTCAAGAGCTTTTTCAAGTCCAACTGCTGCAAGGTGTGCATTTAGATGATTTACTCCGACAATAGGCACATCTAAACCAAGTGCAAGTGCCTTTGCAAAGCCAACACCCACCAATAAAGCACCAAGAAGCCCCGGACCGTTTGCAACTGCAATCCCCTTTATTTCTTGGGCTTTAATTTCTGCTTTTTCCAATAATTCGTCAAATAGAAGAGGAAGAAGCTTTGCATGTTCACGTGAAGCAAGCTCTGGCACAACGCCACCAAATAGTGCATGCAAATCAATTTGTGTTGATAGCACTCTGGCTTTTATGCCTTTTTCATCAACAAGTGCAAGCCCTGTTTCATCACAAGAAGTTTCAATTCCTAAAACTAGCATTTTTAGTCATCATTTTCGTCATTGTCATTACTCTCTTCAAGAATACTTGCACGACGAAGGATTTGATCTATTTGGATATCAGCACCTAATACGCCGATAATGTTATCTTTTTCATCTGTCATAGCACAAGAAACTGTCAAAATCAATTCTGAGGTGAAGTTTGATTGATAAACAGAAGTGATGTGCAAAGAGCCAGATTTCATAGGCTTTTTAAACCATTCTCTGTTAGAATAATTGAAATCTAAAGGTATGGCAGCATATTGAGCATGATAAGGTTCTTGTTCTGTATAGGCTGATTTTTGTAAAATACCTTCTGTATTTGTTGTATAAAGATATTGAATAAAAGGATATTCTTGGATTGATTTAACAAGTAAATTGCATTCAGGTGTAAGGCATCTGTCTTCTTCGCTTGACATAGCTCTTGCAAGGTTTCTGATAAGGCTTGAAGCAAGTTTTCCAGCAATTTTTTGAATTTTTTCAAGCTCAGATGGGAAGAGTTCAGGCAAGTAACGTCGAGTGAGGATTTCCATTTCTTTGTTTGAAAAAGAAGTGTTTCGCCCTGTTTCATAAGCCTTCATAATATCATCATAAATTTTGCCAACAGCAGGATTTTTCTTGCTAATTTCTGTGTTGTCATCAGTTTTGATATTTTGATTAATCCAATAAGCAACACCTGCACGCCCTGATTTATCAGTGATGATAATTGGAACAGCCTTGCCCAAGATTGCAGTAGTATCAAAGATATTATAGATTTCTTCATTCTTTGCAAGCCCATCAACATGAACGCCTGCAGAAGTTGCATTAAAGTCTTGCCCAACAAAAGGATAGTTTGGCGGAATATTGTATTCCAAATCATTCGAGAAGAAGTTTGCGATTTCTGTAATCACAGAAGTGTCTGCCACTTCATCATCACCTGTTAATGAAATATATTCAACCACCAAAGCTTCAACAGGCGTGTTTCCTGTGCGTTCGCCAAAGCCAAGCAATGCACCGTTTACAGAAGCACAGCCATAAAGCCAAGCTGTTGTGCCATTTATAAGAGATTTATGGAAATCATTATGTCCGTGCCATTCAAGCCATTCACCCGGAACACCAGCTTCATCAATAAATGCACGCACAATGCCTTGAACTGAGCGTGGCAATGAAGCACCCGGATATGGTACGGCAAAGCCCATAGTATCGCAAAGCCTGATTTTTACCGGCATTGAAGCTTGTTGTGAAAGTTCCATCAATTTTTTAGCAAAAGGTAAGCAGAAGCCATATATGTCGGCTCTTGTAATGTCTTCAAAATGACAGCGTGGAACAATACCCCATTCTAAGGCTTGAGCTACCAAGGCAAGGTAATCATTCATGGCTTGTTCACGATTTTTCTTTAATTTAAGATAAATATGATAATCTGAGACTGAAGTAAGCATGCCAACTTCAGGAAATTCCATATCATGAGCAATTTTCAAATCGTCTTTAGTGGCACGAATCCAACCTGTAATGCGTGGGAAGCGATAACCGCGTGAACGGCACACATCAATAGCTTTTCTGTCTTTTTCAGAATACATAAAAAATTCAGTTGCATTAATAAGCCCTGATTTGCCGCCTAGTTTATGCAAAAGGTCAAACATTCTTGCTATTTGCTTTACGGTATAAGGGGGGCGTGCTTGCTGGCCATCACGGAAAGTTGTGTCTGTGATAAACATTTTTTCAGCTGGTAAGGGGGCTTGCAAGCTTCCGTTAAATTCAATTCTGCCGATTTTAGTATATGGAAAAAGATCGCGATATAATTCAGGATCTTCTCTGTTTTCAAGTATTAAAGAACGTGAGGAACGATTTTTGTATATAAGGCTCATGCTATTTCCTTTAGTGAATTTTTTAATAAGATAGCTCTATTTTTCACACTTGTAAAGAAAAAGTAATAATTTACAAAAATGTTATTTACTATTGCTTTTTATTAAAAAAAAGCCTCCAAGAAAAAATCTTAGAGGCTATGAGTTTTAGAATAATATCAATAAATTATGCAAGAATTTGTAAAAGAAGGATAGCAACAATATTGATAATTTTAATCATTGGGTTAATAGCAGGGCCTGCTGTATCTTTGTAAGGATCACCAACAGTATCACCGGTTACAGCCGCTTTATGCGCTTCTGAACCTTTGCCACCAAAGTTTCCGTCTTCAATGTATTTTTTTGCATTATCCCAAGCACCACCGCCGCTTGTCATAGAAAGTGCAACAAAGATACCTGTTACGATTGTTCCCATAAGCATAGCACCAACAGAAGCAAATGCTGCTGATTGGCCACCGATTGCGTTTACAACAAAGTAAAGCACAACAGGTGCAAGCACAGGAAGAAGTGATGGAACAATCATTTCTTTGATTGCTGCTTTTGTAAGCATATCAACAGCAGCTGAATAATCAGGTTTTGCTGTTCCTTCCATGAT
>CAYJHJ010000125.1:0-3800 GCA_964370095.1 uncultured Desulfovibrionaceae bacterium
GTTATGAAATATTTTGCCTTTTACATTGGAAATATTTTAGCTTTTACAAGAGCTTCAAGCACAGCCCCTCCAAGTGATTGGCCTTTGTCAGAAACAGAAAAGCAATGCTCTACTTTACATCGAGGATCAATATCTCCGATTTTAAAACCCTTTGTAACTTCGACATTACTTGACAAAAGTCCACGCAAAATTCCTGTGATTGTGGCAAGGATAATTTCCTCACCCTCATTTGTTTTGAGCCTACCAAGTATATCGTTTTCATTAACAAAATCACCTATTTTCTTTTCCCAAATGATACTACCCATATTACTTGCCCTCAGCACTCGCTCGCTTGTGTAGCCGCCAACTTCACCGGGAATACCCGTATTTGCAAGTGCAGAGCCATCATAAATGCAACGCCCAAGATAATGCCCTCGCATTGTTTCAATCACAACATCAACATCGTAAGGAGCCGTAAAACCGGGCCCAAGAGCAATAGTTAAGTAACTGTCATTTTTGTATGTTCCAAGATTTTTCTTGGCAATAATTGCATCAATTACAACTTGCGGATTGACAGATGCTATTTCTTTATTGCTCACATCAACAAAGATAGGAATTATTCCTTGCTGAAGAAATTCTTTGTAATTATGAAGAGTAGCTTTAGCGGCACGAACTTCTTCTACTTGAGTTTCCTCAGTGTAAACAGCTTCAGCAAAGGAAACTGTGCGACGTACCATGGTTGGCTTTGAAATATCTGACATAATCACTTGATAACCGGCTCTATAAAGCCTAAGAGCAACAGCGCTTGCCAAATCGCCTGCACCTTTAATGAAAATGGGCATAAGTCCTCAGTTTATTGAATAGAAAAAAGGGAAAGAGCAAAACTCTTTCCCTTAGTTATTTTATATTAATCATTGATGATTGAATACAATCTTTCGTTAGTCATAGGTAATTGATTAATTGGTTTACCGATTGCGTTGCTCACGGCATTCGCAATGGCAGAAGCAGGGCACACAAGCCCACATTCGCCTACGCCTTTAGCGCCGAACGGCCCGTGTGGATCATCACTTGCAACTATAATTGCTTGCACTTCTGCAATATCGGAGGCTGTAGGCACAAGGTAGTTGTGCATGTTTGCGTGCTGCTGAACACCTTTATCGTTATAGGTGATTTCTTCGTTTAATGCATAACCAATACCTTGCACAAGTCCGCCCTCAATTTGCCCCTCGACAAGTTTAGGGTTAACAACTGTACCTGCATCGTGTGCGCCGACAATTTTATGCACTTCAATTTGCCCTGTTTCCGTGTCAACAGAAACATCGGCGAATACGCAATGCCATGGTGGGGAATTAGGTGGAACAATCTGCCCTAGGCCAATGAATTGAGTATTACGTACATGGGCATGATAGCAAAGTTCATCAAGCTTTATAGCTTTTGCAGTGCCGGCTTCAAATTCTTTATCTGTACCCGGTTTTTCGCCTTTAATGCCGATAATATGATTTTCTATAACAATATCGGCTCTGTTCAATTTTCCAACTTCAGCGGCATAGTCCATAATTTTATCACGGGCTAATTCACACGCTTTTTTTACTGCCAATCCTGCGGCATAAAGTGCACGGCTTGCGTGGTTACCGATATCAAAAGGTGTAGGCTCCGTATCTCCAAAAACCAAGGAAACTTGCTCATATTCCACTCCAAATGCTTCCGCGGCGATTTGCCCTAAGGAAGTGGAACAACCTGTTCCTATTTCTGCAACGCCTGTAGAAACTTGAATAGATCCATCTACTTGTACAGCACAATAGGCATTATCAAAGTCAACACAGAAAGGCCAAGCATTAGAAACGTGTGTTCCCACAGCAAGCCCTATGCCACGTTTTACAGTGCCTGAATTGTCGAATGAATTACGCTTATCCCAACCTATTGCGGCAGCTCCTTGCTTCATACATTCACGCAATTCTGTAGAATCACAAGGATAAGGCAAGAACCATGGTTCGCCTGCTTTCATTGCATTCTTTTCACGAAGAGCCATAGGATCCATGCCAAGCTTTTCAGCCATTAAGTCAACTGAGCGTTCAAGAGCAAGGTTACCTTGTGGGTTACCAAAACCTCTCATAGCACCGGCACAAGTGGTATTTGTGTAGACAGCATGCCCGATATAGCGTGAGCGAGGAATGCTGTAAACAGGCAAGTTCATCGCACCTGCAACACCGGGAAGCTCAGCACTGAATGTGCAATATGCACCGGCATTGAAGAAGCCGTGAAGATCGAGTGCGTGGAAGGTGCCGTCTTTTTTTGCACCAAGGCGGATTGTCATTGTGGTTGCGTGTCTTGTATCAGAAGCAATCATGTCTTCTTTACGGGTGTAGCAGCAACGCACTGGTTTTCTTGTCAATAAAGTCAAAGCCATAGCAATGGGTTCAGCCTTACCTGAAAGCCCGATACGCGCACCAAAACCACCGCCGACATAATAAGGATTAAGCACACGCACCTTACTTGCAGGCATGCCGAAAGCAGAGGCAAGAATATAGCGTGTTGGGTGAGGAGTTTGTGTTGAAGACCATACTGTTACTTTTCCGTCGCATTCAACTTTAGCAACAGCAGAGTGTGTTTCCATCTGCATTTGCTTCACAACAGGCAATTCGTATACGCCTTCAATCACGTAATCACATTCTTTGAAAGCATCTTCCAAATCGCCTTCACCGTAGTTAATTCTCACTATTTCAGCAGGAATATTGTGTCCTTCCGGAGTAACATTTTTATCGCCATGCAAGGCAATACTGCCTTCTGCAGTTGCTTCTTTTGGTGTGAGCACAAAAGGTAATATTTCGTATTCAACTTTGATGAGTTTCACAGCGGCTTCAGCAATTTCTTCTGATACAGCAGCAACAGCTGCAACTTCATCGCCTACATAACGCACAACATTATCAAACACTCTTTGATCAAGCACACGTTCGAGTTGTGGTGTTGTGGTGAACATAGGTGCGGCGCCGTTCCAAAGGTTTTGTGAAGTATTCCAATAATGTGCTATACCTTTCACGCCGGGCAATTTTTCTGCTTCGGAAGTATCTATACTGAGAATTTTTGCGTGTGGATGAGGGCTACGCAACACTTTTGCATGAAGCATGCCCGGAAGATGTATATCAGAAGCATACATGGCTTCACCGCTGACTTTAGCAAAGGCATCTTTTCTTGGGATAGATTTACCGACTACTCTAAAATTTTTCATAGTTTATCTCCTCTTAGCTTCCTTGTTTTCTAAGCTCTGCGGCGGCTTGTTCTATGGCTGCTTCAATCTTCACATAGCCTGTGCAACGGCAGATATTACCGGAGATAGCTTCTTTAATTTCGTCTTTTGTGGGCGAGGTATTCGCGTCTAAAAGTGCTTTTGTGGAAAGCACCATGCCTGGGATACAATAGCCGCACTGAACACTGCCTTGATCGATATAAGCTTGTTGGATAACATCGGGCTTGCCGTCTTTTGACAAGCCTTCAATAGTGGTAATTTCACAACCTTCAACTTTCCCCATAGGAATAAGGCATGAATTCACAGCTTTTTTATCCATGATAACTGTACATGCACCACAATCACCGGCTTTACAGCCGATTTTTGTTCCTGTAAGCTGAAAAGTATCACGCAATATATCGACAAGTGGTGTGGTTGTTTCAGCGACTACACTTACGATTTCACCATTTAATGTAAATTGAATTTCTTTCATTCTGATTTCTCCTACTTCGCAGCTTCACATAATGCACGGCAAACGAAAACCGGCATCACTTTTTCACGATATTCTTTACTGCCACGAACCGCTGATGAACGCATA
>CAYJHJ010000126.1:0-3769 GCA_964370095.1 uncultured Desulfovibrionaceae bacterium
CCTTATGCTGAAATTTATCCTTTTAAATAAGTTTTCTTATAAATAATGCAGTGTATAAAACTAATCCTCCAAGATTTTGTAAAAAATTATAGCTTGAAAAGATGAAGAAACAAAGCTATACTAAAAACTCAAAATCATTTCCTTGTAATATATTCTGGAGGAGCAATGCAAAAAAAAGTCAACTATCACTCACATTCATTACACAGTGACGGAAAAGATAGTGTAGAAAGGCTTGTAAACCACTATCATCATTGCGGTGTAACACATTTTGCTTTGACGGATCATGATACTCTTGACGGTGTTACGCAAGCTCAAGAACTTGCTTCAAAACTTGGCATGAAATGCTATACAGGTATTGAAATGACTGCTTGCATAGATTTTGAAAAAAGTGAATATTGTCATATCTTGGGTTTTGACTTTGATTTAGAAAAAATGAATACAATTCTTGATGATTATTATTGTGGCTCTAGTGGTTTTGATGTTTATAGCGTATCGCACATAGAGCCTAAAAAAGCGGTTGAAACAATACATAAAGCCGGTGGTATTGCAATTCTTGCACACCCCTTTGATATTATTTGCTTTGCAAAATGTAGTATTGAAAAGCAAAGAGCACATAAGCTTATAAAAGATATGATAGATTGTAAAATTGATGGAATTGAAGTTTTTTATAGAAATTTTTCTAAAGAGCAAATTATGCAACTTGACAAATGGGCTGATGAATACAAACTTATTAAAAGCATTGGCTCAGATTATCATGGGCACTCCCACGATGGGGCTTATTTTGATAGTCATATTGACTTGCTTGAGGGAAAAAACACCATACATGAAGTTTTACTTGATAGGCATAAAATCTAATACTAATTGCCTGCAAAGCACTTCTGTTATTGTGCCTGTGAAAGACGTTTATTGACTATTGCCACAAAGAAAGGTATTAATTTTAGAATATTCATGTGATTATACGTAAAGCTATGCGAAAAATAATGATTTATGACAAGAAAGGAATTTATTATGAACAATACAGCAGAAATACAAACAACAGCATCAAACAATGAAGTAGCTAAAAATTCAGAAAAAAATATTGAAAATATTGTTAACTCTATCAATCTATCTGACCCTTCTTTAGATATCACCTATGGCACAAATACAATGCAAGAAATTTCGCGTTTCTCTGATGATTTACTTGCAAGAGTTACAGCTAAAGATGCAGGACAAGTGGGCGAATTTCTAACAAGCCTTATGGTGAAAGTGAAAGATGTAGATATTTCTGATATGAACAGAGAGCCAAGCTTCCTTGAAAAATTACCTATCATAGGCGCTTTATTCAATGGCGTTGAAAAAACGAAAGCTAAATTTGAAAGCCTTGCCGATCAAATAGAAAATATAAGCAAAGAATTAGATAATTCTATGATAGGTCTTTTACGTGATGTGGAAATTTTAGAACAATTATACGGACATAACGAACGTTTTCATGAAGATCTTGTTATGTATATTAAAGCCGGCAAACAAAAACTTGAAGAAGCAAGAAGTGTTGAATTGCCAAAACTAAAAACTTTAGCAGAAACAAGCGGTGATGCCCTTGACTCACAAAAAATGCGTGATTTTGCTGAAGATATCAACCGCTTTGAAAGACGCTTGCATGATCTTGAAGTATCCCGCACAGTTACTGTGCAAATGGCACCGCAAATTCGTTTAATTCAATCCAATAATAGGGCTTTGGCACAAAAAATTCAAACCAGTATTTTAACCACCATACCTATTTGGAAAAACCAAATGGTGCTTGCCCTTACCCTGCACGGACAAAGGGAAGCGGCTGCTATGCAAAAAGAAGTTTCTGATACTACCAATGCAATGTTGCGTAAAAATGCTGAAATGCTAGAGCAATCATCTATTGAAATTACAAAAGAAGTTCAACGCTCAGTTGTTGATATTGAAACATTACGTGAAGTGCATAATAAGCTTATTTCCACCATTGACGAAACTTTACGCATTTCTTCTGAAGGCCGTGAAAAACGCATAGAAGTTGAAAAAGAACTTATTGTAATGGAGCAACAACTCAAAGATTCTCTACAAGGCATTGCAAAGAAAAAAGAAGAACAAACCGTTCAAAACGCAATTTCAGGAAAGTAGTTATTCAGAGGTCTTAAACTATGAATCAAAGGAAAGAACAAAGTTTTTTTCAATCTGCAGTGCTTTTTCTTAAGAATTTTAGCATACGCTTTTTAATACACTTCTTATCTCTAATCTGTGCTATGCAAATAGCAGATGTATTTGAAACATTTAATAATATATCTTCTATGATTGCCGCATATTTAGGCTTGATTTGTCTTTTTGCTCGTGGGCATTCCCTTCAATTTACATGGCTTATGCCAACAGTAATCGGGCTTGCACAACTGTTTGTTAGCCTTGTTTTTGCAATGCCTTTTGCTTGGGCAATATTTTTTGGCGGCTTACAGGCTTATATTCAAAGAGTTTTTATTAAAAAATTCAAAATGGGCTATGAATGGATAGTTCTTGTGTTTTTGCTTATGGCTTTATGGGAAACACCAAACCCAAACAGCCCTGTTCTGTTAATTGCTTCTTTTATTTTATTCTTTTTTGTGGGATTAATTCTTAATCAGTCGTATGCCTTTTATATGAAAAAACAACAAAAAGCCCACAAGCTGAAAATAGAAGAAAATGCAAAAGCAGAAGAAGAAAAAAATAAAGAACCGTATGAAGATTTTCGTCAGTCAATTAAAGATTTATACCCTAAACAGGCTTGGTTGCCCCAAGAATTACAAGGCACTCTTTTTACTTTGATTGTAACTGCTGAAGCTATTATACAGAGCATGCTTAAAGATTCGCGTGATGTTAAGGGCGGTGAAAAGTTTTTATCACGCTATCTTCCTGCAACCCATTCTGTCCTTGATAGTTATAAGCGTTATTGCAATTCGCCTAAAAGTGAAGCTATAACAAAAGCACTAGAGCAAAGTGAAGAGGTGCTTGATCGCTTGGCAAAAGCCTTTACGCAAGAATATGAATATTTATTACGTAATGATGTAGACGATTTTTCTGCCAACCTAAGAGTGCTTGACACTCTTTTGAAGATGGAAGGCAGATAAACGCATTTTCAGCCTTGTTTTCTTTCAGTTCAAACTAAAATGATTTTCAAAAACTTGAATTTATGGAATTTTCAATGCCACAATTAATTGAGCAACAAAAAAATGATTACACTCTTTATTCTTACTCGAAAGAAAACATGCCTGTGCTTGAGAAAGTTTTAATAGGTAATTATACGCTTGAAAATTTAATTATAGATAAAAAGACTGCCTATATAGCTAAAATCAATATCGAAGGTAAAAGCTATCTTTATAAAAAGCTTTACCCTCAGCCATTTAAAAAGCAATTTCTTGAACTTTTTCGCAAAAAACTAGTTTTAGATTTGTTAGAAAAAACACATAAATATAGAAAGCTTGGTTTTACTGAACTTGTTGACGTTTATGGTGTGGGTATTCAAAAAAACCCATTTAATAAAACTCAATTTCTTCTTATGGAATATATAGAAGGGGATTTTTTAAATGATGAAAAAAACTTTTCTATTGTTGAAAGTTTTCTAATAAAACTGCATAAGGCAAAAGTGTATCACGGAGATGCACATCCATATAATTTTATTCTAGATAAAAATAATAATCTTAGGGTCTTTGATACAAAATTAAAAAATATCTATATAGGAAACCTTGGTGGGCACTATGATATGTTTAAGTTGATGTATGTATATAAATCATTACCG
>CAYJHJ010000127.1:0-3744 GCA_964370095.1 uncultured Desulfovibrionaceae bacterium
AAACAATGGCAAACCTTGATTCTCTCGGTAAAGGAATTGAGAACAGAGTTTATGTTGGGGCAAAAGTAGGCTATGAGAGGGCAAGTTTTCTTCTTTGGCTACGAGGACGAATCTATAAGCACTAAACCAATTTTATTCAAAACATGCGGATTTCACTGTCCAAAGGTATGCATATTCACTTCTTTTGCTTGTAATTCATTTTACTTCATGCTACTGTTTTTTTACGAAATTAAAAAATACTATTTTCCCAATAAAATGAGGTGCGCTATGCAAAGTAAAAATGCTATCGGTAATTTGAAAAATCGTTATGTGGCTGTTTTGAAAAAATGTAATCTTATAAATGTGTTCGGCTCGCTTGCTGTTGTGGGCATGCTCACAATGGGGGGCGCATTATGTGCTGATAATGCATTTGCACAAACTGTAATTTCGCAAAACCCTAATGACACAAGCGATGTCGGCGGAGATGTTGAACATTCAGATGATACAGATATTACTTCAGACGATTCTGGCTATGATACCTACGGGGTTTTGGTAAAAAGTCAATACCCTAATTCAAGCAATAATGCCGGCTCAGCAACAGCCTCAAATAATAGTTTTACCCTACGCCCAAGAAATGCTGCTACTAGTAAAAGCGTATATGGTAGCTCCGCTGAAAGCTATGGAGGAAGCCAAGCCGCGTTAGGCGATGGCGGTAATGGCGGTGTTGCTACAGCCAATGGAAACACTTTAGATATTTCAAGTGAAAATATAAATATACACATTACCTCACATGCTGAACAAGCATCTTTATACGGCGGTAATGCCCTCAGTTTTGGTGGTGATTATGCTACCGTAGGCAATGGCGGTGATGGCGGTAATGCTACAGCCAGTGGAAACACTTTGCGACTTGATACCGTACTTTCTGATCAGCATAGCTATGGCGGCTACGCCGGAAGTAAGGGTGGTACAGGTGCAGGCAGTGGCGGTGCAAGCGGAGCAGCCACTGCAAATAACAATAGCATTGAAATAACAAATGCGGCCGAACCCCTGAACTCTTTACAGAATAATTATTACGGCGGCTATGCTTTAACTGAAGGAGGAAGCGGATCAACCGGAGGTGCGTCAGGCGCTGCTACAGCTAATGAGAATGTTATAAATATTCAAGGTGGTAACGTTTCTAGCCTTGAAGGTGGTTATGCACAAAGCGATGCGAGTGGCGTTGCAACAAGTGGAACTGCCACAGCGAATAAGAATACTGTAACCATTTCAGCAGATACCAATGCTTTTTTTATCATAGGTGGTCAAGCTCAAAGTGTAGCATCAGGGGATTTACCAATAGGTAATAGAGCGGGTACAATGAGCAATGCTATAGCAAATAGTAATATTGTACACGTCTATGGAGAAACTACAGGGGTAACAGGTGGCCAGAGCAGCCTGGGTAGTATAAACCAAGCAGATACTGTTGGTGTAATTAGCGAAGCAAATTCCAATGAAGTATATATTTATGACGGTGCTAGATTTGGAAATGATGACACCCCCTTACCCACACCGGGTGCTTACGTATTACCAACTGTTGTTTATGGCGGTGAAGCTCAAACTCAAGCCAATAATAATATTGTAAGCCTTAATGGAACTATTAGTTTCCGTGCGAATGGTTTGAATATTTATGGAGGCTCTGCAGATTACGGTAATGAATTTACAGGAAATACTCTTATATTGGACAGATATACAACTACAGCACAACTCACGAAAATACAAGCATTTGAACAGTATGACTTTATTTTGTCTAAAAATACAAGCACTACAAGTCCGGTGCTGAGTGTAGCTACGATTGATTTGACGGATACTTCAGCTCCTGCTTATAATTCCGTCGATACTGCTTACATAAACACTGTGAGCATTGAAAGTGGGCATAATCTTCAAATAAATGATGTTGTAACGCTTATAGATGCTGATACTATGACAGGAACTCTTAGTAACAACGGGGCAACAGTAAGTAGTCAAGCAACAACTTTCACAGCCCAAGAATGGGAAGTAAACCAAGATACTACAAATCACGATATTACAGCAACATTTATTTCTGAAGTGTTAGCCCCTGTTCCGCCAACTCCTAACCCTAACCCCAATCCTAACCCTAACCCCAATCCTAACCCTAATCCTCCTCAAAGTCTTGCAGAAGTAGTGGTTGATTCGCAAACAGGTTCAGCAACAGGAGTTCTAGGTGTTTCAACACAGACCTTTGTCAGCCTTGGCATTCCAACTGCTCAAGGATCGGCACAAGGAGGCGGCAGCTCACCCGAAACAGTGGGAAGCCTTGAAAATGGGGGTATGAGCGCAGGTTCGTCTTCTCAACACAATACTTGGGCGCCTTTTGCAGTTATGCAAGGTGGATACAATTCTTTTGATAGCGGTGTTGAAACCGATGTTACTTCACTTTCATTTGTCGGTGGCTTTGCTTATAATGCGTATCTCGATAACAGCGAGCTTCTTCTCGGTGCAGTTGTTGAAACAGGCGTAGGCTCTTACAACAGCAGTGCAGGAACAATTTCTTCTGACGGTAATGTCAATTATATCGGCGGTGGATTATTCGCGCGTTATGAACTGTACACACAAAACGGCTTGCCTTATTTTGAAGCTTCCGCACGCATGGGTAATCTCAATACCGATTACTCCTCAGACGATATTCCCGACCTTACCACAGGTTTAGGCGTGAGTTATGAAACAAATTCAAACTATTACGGCATGCATGTCGGTGTAGGATATATCTGGAATATCAATGACGAATGGGATTTAGATATGTCCGCCAAATATTTCTGGACACATCAAGAAGCTATTGACCAGCATATTGCAGGCAATAATTTCAATTTCGACTCTATCAATTCGCATATCTTGCGTGTTGGCGCAACTGTAAGCTATGAAATGCTTGAAAATGCAAGCTATACTTTCAGCCCTTATTTCGGGCTACATTATGAGCATGAGTTTGACAGCGAAGCACGTGCAAGCGTTGACGGATTATCAATCCCCAATTCTGCAAGCCTTGAGGGCGGAACTGCTGTTCTTTCCCTTGGTGGTACTTTTGCGCACATCAACGGCTTTAGCCTGAACGGACGCGTTGAGGGAAGCCTTGGCGAACGTGATGGTGTTACGGGTATGATAGAAGCGAAATATACATTCTAAAAAAGCTTTACTTTCATCATAAAAACTAAAGAGCAGGGAGAAATCTCTGCTCTTTTTTTGTTTTATTTCTTAGCAAGCATATAATGAGTCTGTGAAAAAAAGGCTGAATCCCTTGCGGAGCAGCCTTATGTTTTTCTTTTCTAGAATATTTTGATATATTTTGTGGGGAATGTCTTTACCATTTACAAAGGTAATACAGGAGACTCGTTTTTTTTAAATAAAATTAAACTTTTATTTTTACGCTTTCCCGAAAGATGAGCGAAAAAATATAACGTACAAAAGGACCAACGATAAAGAGCTGTACAATTATAGCGACAGGGAAATTGAGCATAGTGGTGTATAGCCATAGTCGTAAGATATTAGGTTCATGAAAATGAAATAATAAAGTAGCAACTCCGCTCATTATTGGACACATAAATAAAATTGTGAAACCGGACATTGCTAAAATAAAAACTAGTGGATTTGAACTATTTTTTGCAATACGCACAGCAATAGTTCTTACTATTTTTGCAACTAAAAAATAGTCAATAATAAAAGCAATGGGAATAAACAATGGTAGTTGCATAATGGCCAGTTTGAAAATATTCA
>CAYJHJ010000128.1:0-574 GCA_964370095.1 uncultured Desulfovibrionaceae bacterium
CATTCTTCTTCTAGAATTGAATCATAATCAAGCCCCTCTTCTGCGAAAAGATAGGTTGCAAAGGGAGTTGAAGTTGGATCTGAATTATCATTATAACCATTCATTATCATCGAAAGAAGATTATAGATTGCATCTCCCGGCATTTCTCCATCAATATACAACACATTTTTAGGTTCACAGCTCACCCAAGGGCCAAACGTTCTATTTCCTTTACTGATAATATATGCAAGGGTAAGCCCCACTAGAGTTTTACCGACCTTCTCTTTTGCAAAAAGCCAAACCATATTTCCTTCTTTGATAATCGGCTCAACAATTGATTCTCTTTTCCTATTATAGTTTTTTATGCTTGTTCCTTTATCTGAAAAACCTGATACAGTGTTACCGTCGCTTCCGAATGATATTGGACTAGGTATAAAATAGGTGCTGTCTTTACGAACTTCAGCAATAGTATATTTATTATCGTTGTCAGCTATAAATTCAATTTTTGTATTATGCTTATGAGCGACTTCTTCTAATCGTATAAGAAAATTTTCATGAAAATAGTTTTTCTTATATTCGAGTAGAAGAGTTTTGT
>CAYJHJ010000128.1:584-1787 GCA_964370095.1 uncultured Desulfovibrionaceae bacterium
AGCTGTTCAAAGTCCGCTTTATCTAAATTATGTATTCCAAAAGGTATGCTTATACATACATGTCCTCTCACACCTTGTTCGTCAGCTTCTCTCTCGTTCTCCAAAACTGCAATTGTATTCGGTTGCATATTCTGCGCATTATAAATCATGTACGGAGGCTCAGGAGCTTTTGGTAAAAGAAACAACATGGGTGAATTTTTACTGCGCCAAAGAGTGTAATATAGAAAAACATTTTTGCCATTATTCGTTCCAGAAAAGCATGTTCCAATGTATGATCCAAACTCATTATAATAAGTATGAATGCTTTCGCATTGAAAGGGAAAAGACTGATTGAATTGTTCTAAAAAATCAATTCCATATAAGGCAATTGGGTTTTTCTCTTGTTTTAGTTTGATACTATCCTTTTGCCTCTGTGGGTACAAAATCTTATTTACAGTAATATGCGTGTAAATCTCATTTATTGCTTCGGAGTAGGTCATTTTCTTATTCATTGCAAAAAGTTCTATAATATCAGTTGGAAAAAATAAATTATTCTTTTTTATAACATTTTTATCAACATATTGTATTTGTCCTTGTTTTTTGTAATTCAAAGTAGATACAGGCTTTGCTTTGATAGTAATCATTTGTCCATTAGAATATGCTTGATAAAATCCGAAAGGAGTTTCTATAGCATTTTGTAATACAGATTTTATCAAACGTGATGGATGATCAACCAATGTCGTAAAAATTACCGAACGTTTATCAATATCATCTTGTGTGAGCCTTACTTGCTCGCCATTTTGTAGATAAATTGATAAGTTTTTAGGCAATGCATTTGGAAGTAGGTGCCGACTTACTTTGAATAATGTTTCTTTGAAATCGTTATGCCAATCCATTATAATACCTCATTTTTATAATTGTTTATCTGTACTCCAAAATCAATCTTTGAAATAACCCTCTCATAACACTCTATTACCGTATACTTTGCTCCGTATTGCCGGCTCGCCAAATTGTCTTGCGAATGCCCGATAAGTTCGTTGAACATCGTGGTATTTGCGTCTCGAAGCCTGTGCTTTTCGCAATACTCAATAAAAGTATGCCTAAGAGAGTGAAAATTATGTTTTTCTTTCAAACCCAAATCCCTCAAAAGGCGTGAAAAGAATTGACTTACTGAGTGGCCGTACTTATCACGGCTTGCAACTTTTGTGAGCAAGGGAAACAATT
>CAYJHJ010000128.1:1811-3722 GCA_964370095.1 uncultured Desulfovibrionaceae bacterium
AGAAGAAAGATTTTTTTGCTCTTTATAATAATCAAGAAAGCCTGCGTCGATAAGGTGCTGTGAAAGAGGGATATTTCTTACCGCATACTTTGATTTGAGTTTCTTATCAGTGCCATAGCCCTTTTTTACCTCAAGATACCAATAGATGATGCCATCATTTTCCATGCTTTTGACGTCTTCAATATCAAGCTGGCAAATTTCTTCAAGCCTCATAGCTGTGTACAAGCTAATATAGGGCACCCAAAAACGAGCTAGATTTTCATTTGCCCTATCTTTACAAGCAGAAAGAATAAGAGAAAGCTCCTCACTTGCAAATGGTAAAACTAAATCCTTGACGTCACGCTCATCTTTCAAGCTGAGTGCCTTGAAAGGGTTTTGACTTAGAAGGTAATCTTCCCTTGTCGCCCATTCAAACATGGAATTGATCGCTTGTATGACAACATTCACGGTTTTTACCGATAAATACTGTTTGTGTTTCATCGCGATAATTTCATCAATCGTCTTATCGGCGTAGATCTTATCTCTCATTGCACGTGGTGGTAATTTCCTTATTCTTTCACGCATTTCTCTTGCTTTTTCTCTGTTTATTGAATCGATTGGCACATCACCAAGCATAAATTGCAAGTAGTTCAAACGTGAAAGATGGTCGCCCTTTGTGTGTTCTTGCCATTTTCCATCTTGAAGTTGTGAGCTTTTATACTTTTCAATAAGTTCTGAAACAAGCATAGAAGAGCTTTGTGCAACTTGGGCTTGTACCGAGGAGATTTGACTTTTTGGTTGAGAAGGAAATGAAATATTTGTACCCCATTTTTTGAAATCAATCGGGTAAGCGATATGCGGCTTTTCTTTGTATTCATCACCGCTATAGTAGTTACCATCAAGTCGTTCAAGAAGGCATTGAAAGTAAAGGACTAAAGCTTTTGTGTATTCATTCACGACTGTGTAAATATTGTTCCATGAAACTTCACTTTTTCTGACAAGCTTAGTTTTTATGAAAATCTCAATAAATGCTGGCAAATAGTGTTCTACTGCATTATCGTCATTGACAATGTTTTTATAAATTTCAAGTTTTGTCGACGTGTTTTCGCGGTTTTTTTCAATGTCTTCGCCTCCCTCAAGGGGCAAGATATTGTGTGCAAAAATATTTATTCCTTCTGCTTTCCTGTTTGTTCTGTCATGCGTATCTTTATCAAGTAAATAAATAATATAGCCCATCAGGCGAAGGCGTAATTCGTCAAAACTGATTTCGCACTTTGCAGGAAGATTGAGCAAGTCATCGCATTCGCGGTACATACCTTCCCATGTATTACCAATATAATAGGTTTTACGCTTAGCAATCACACTTCCTTTTTCTTCGGAAGTCAAATTCTCCAACTGCGTTGTTGTAATAGGCAAAGATGAATCATAAGAGTAAGGCTGAGACAAATCATCGAAGTTTGCAAGAAAATTATTATGGGCAGCTTCGGAACATGCTTGAAAGTCAGGCTCTTCACGTGGTTTTGTTTCGGCGAGGGAAGGGACATTGAATAAGGGTGAGGAAATATTATCGCTCAAACTTACCTTGGGTATGCTTTTATTCTTCGCTCTTGGCATTGCACGTGCCTCCAACTCTTCAATTACTTTTACATAAAGTCGCATTGCCAGCTTTCGAGCCTCTCTAAGCTTGTGTACATAGAGATTGATTCTGATTTCCGAACCAAGTGTATACGACCTATACCTTTTAGGAACTCTGTATCTAAAGTAATACGTATTGCCTATAATGTAAAGGTATGAGGGAGAATGATTTTTGATTTGGTTTTTTGGCATAAAAAATCCGTTTATTTTGAAGTTTGTGACCAATCGCTTTGACCAAAAAACTCAAGATAAACGGTACTCGAAAACCCGCATTATTACTCGATTCAGAAGAGCCCT
>CAYJHJ010000129.1:0-3432 GCA_964370095.1 uncultured Desulfovibrionaceae bacterium
TAATTTTTTTAATATAATAATAAGTTGTACTACAGAAGCAGAAAGCAAAAAATTTTAATAAAGTATATAATTTAAATCTACAAAGATAGAACTTGCGAAAAGTATTAATTTATGTTACTTTATTATCAAGAAAAAAATTTATAAATATTTTTTAATGGAGTCTTCATGCGTTATCTTAAAGTCTTGTTAACAGTTATTATTTTTTACATTGTAATGCTTTTCTTTGTTCAAAACCAAGCATCTTTTGATGAACCTGTAACCCTAACTTTAGACCTTCTTTTCCTTCCTGTAATGCAGTCAATGCCAATTCCTATGTATGCAATTATGTTGCTTTGCTTCACTTTCGGTGGGCTTTTGGTGCTTTCAATGCTTATTTGGGATAGAGTTGCAATAAGTGCTCGTTGCACATCAGCACGAAGTAAAAACAGTAGTTTAGAAAAGAAATTACAAAAATCTGAAATTGCACTTAAACACTCCTCTGATAATGCTTGCAAAAACGAACAGGCACTTAATGAAGAAATTGAAAAATTGAAAAACGAATTAGAAGAGTTGAAAAATTCAACTACAGTTTAATCTTTATAATATAAATATATAAAACCGAACTTTTACGCCTTATTGTGTTAAGTTTGGTTTTTATATTTCTAAATGAGTGTTATATGTCTAAGCCCGAAAAACTTTCACCTATGTACGAACAATACCTTTCCATTAAAAAAGAATATCCTGAAGGTTTTCTTTTTTATAGAATGGGTGATTTTTATGAGCTTTTTTTTGATGACGCGGTTGAAGTTGCAAGAGAGCTTCAGCTAACACTTACAGCACGTTCAAAAGATTCTAATATACCCATGGCAGGTGTTCCGCACCATGCTTTGGAAAATTATGCTTCACAACTTATCGACAGAGGCTTTACACTTGTTATTTGCGATCAAATTGAAGATCCAAAAACAGCTAAAGGCCTTGTTAAGCGTGCTGTTACTCGCATTATAACACCCGGAACAATCATAGATGCCAACAACTTAGAAGCTAAAGAACATAATTACCTTGCTTCTTATTTTTATAATGATGAAACAAAAAATTATGCTCTTGCTTGGCTTGATGTTTCAACTGGTGATTGGACTGGTTTTCAAACAAGTAAAGAAAGTGAATTAAGTCAGTGGCTTTTTAAGATTTCACCTAAAGAGCTTTTATTGGCAGATAATATTTCAATACCTTCTTTTGTTCGATCTATTGAAAACCTAAGAAAAACCTTTCTTCCAATTCGTTCACATTTTGATAAAAATAAATCACTGGAAATATTAAAAAAAACTCTTCAAGTTCAAGATGCCGCTTCACTTGGAATTGAAAGTTCTGTTGAGCTAACTCGTTGCCTCGGTGCTTTAGTGCTTTATTTAGAGCAAACGCAAAAACAAAATATCAATCACTTAAAAGAATTCCGTCCTCTTCAAATTAAAAAGTATATGCTGATTGACGAAGTAACAGAAAAAAATCTTGAACTTTTTACTCGAACTGACGGTAAAAAAGGGCAGGGCACTTTATTTCATGTTATTGATGCCAGCTTAACACCAAGCGGTGGAAGACTTTTAAATCATCGCATAAAACAACCTTTTGCTGAACTTGAAAAAATACTTTACCAACAAGAATTTACTTCTTTTTTAGTTGCAAATTCGCATTTAAGAGCTCAATTAAGAGAAGAATTGAAAACCTTTTATGATATTGAAAGGCTTTCAACAAAAATTCATTTAAACAGGGCTTTGCCAAAAGATATAAAAGCCTTAGCAGATGCTTTGACTGTTTTACCAAGAATTTATAAACTTTTTGAAAATACGCCTCTTCAAAAAAATGAAAGTTCTACATTAGCTTTTTCAGAAAAACCAGAAGAAGAAAAAGAAACTCTTTTACCTCAGAATAATAAGTCTAAACTCAATAATTTTCCACAAATGCTTTATGAAATTATAAAGAATTGGGATAATATGCTTGATGTTTCCACACTATTAGTAAAGGCAATTAATGAAGATGTGCCTCAAACCATAACTGATGGAAAAATCTTTAAAAAGGGCTATAACTCTGAATTAGATTATTATATTTCTTTAATGGAAAACAATGATATCCTTCTTAATAATGAACTTGAAAAAGAACAAAAATTGTGCAATCTTCCAAAACTTAAACTTGGATATAATAGAGTTTTTGGATATTATTTTGAACTTACAAACACCAATAAACCTGTTCAATTACCTACGCATTTTCAAATTAAACAAACACTTGGAAATGCAGAAAGATATTCAACCGAAGAGTTAAAAAAATTAGAAGTTGATATTTTATCTGCATCTGAAAGTCGTAAAGCTTTAGAATTAAAACTATTCCAAGAACTACGAGAGGGGCTGTGCAGAATTCGTTCACGACTTGTTTTTATGGCAGATGCCGTTGCTCAACTTGATTGCACACAAGCTTTTGCTGAAATAGCATGCAAAAATAGTTGGGTTTGCCCAAGTCTTAATAAATCCTTAAATTTAAAAATTATTGATGGAAGACACCCAGTTATAGAACCACTTATAGGCAAAACAAATTTTGTTCCCAATACTTTAAGCTTTGATTCGCACAAACGCCTTTTGCTGATTACAGGTCCAAATATGGCTGGAAAATCAACCATTTTGCGTCAAACAGCGTTAATCGTTCTTCTTGCACAGATGGGCGCTTATGTTCCCGCTGCAAAAGCTGAAATTGGCATTAGTGACAGAATTTTTTCAAGGGTAGGCGCAAGTGATAATCTTGCACGCGGGCAAAGCACTTTTATGGTGGAAATGATGGAAACTGCTAGAATATTAAGGCAATCCACAAAAAAATCACTTATTATTCTTGATGAAATTGGGCGTGGAACAAGCACTTATGATGGCCTTTCACTTGCTTGGGCAATAGTTGAAGACCTTACTAAAAAAAATGAACATGCTCCAAGAACTTTGTTTGCCACTCATTATCATGAATTGACCTCACTTGAGGGCAAGCAATTTGGCGTATATACAACAAATGTAGCCATCAGGGAATGGCAAGGAGAAATTGTTTTTCTTAGAAAACTTGTGCCCGGGCCTACTGATAAAAGCTATGGCATTGAAGTTGCTAAACTTGCAGGAATTCCTTTGGCTGTAGTGCAAAGAGCAAAACATATTCTTTTATCACTTGAGCAATATAGGTTGAATAATTCAAAGTCAATTTCTCCTTTATTGTCAGAAAAAGAAAATCTGCTTCCATTACCCGGAATTGAGTTGCCTGTAAATGAAAAAGAAGAACTTCCTTATGAAGATTTCCTTTGTGAAAGCACAAATCCGCAAGATCATCCACTAATTGAAACTCTAAAACAACTTGACCCTGAAGATATTTCACCTATGCAAGCATTAACAATGCTTAATGAATGGAAAAAGCTTTGGGGATCTAAATAGTATA
>CAYJHJ010000130.1:0-3413 GCA_964370095.1 uncultured Desulfovibrionaceae bacterium
AAACAATGGCAAACCTTGATTCTCTCGGTAAAGGAATTGAGAACAGAGTTTATGTCGGTTCAAAAGTGGGCTACGAAAAGCAGGCATTTTTGAGGTGGCTTAGGGGGAGGATCTATCACATCACTAGAAGTTCATCATCTAATTAACTATCTTTAATTATTAAATTATTCAACTCAATCTCCGTATGTTTATCCGCATCATCATAGCTTATTTTTTTTGACTGATAATAAGGTAAAGCTCTTTAATTTCTTTTTTAGTAAGAATTTTTGGAACTGGATAAATTGGATTTGCTTCATTATAGGCACGATCTACCATTGTAGGAATATCCTTATCTTGTATAACATCTATAAATTCAGGTATTTCCATTGATTTATTAAGCTCTTTAATCGCTTCAATAAATTTCTTTGCCTTAATTTCCTTTGAATCGTTTGCATTAGCTACTTGAACAAGATCGGCAAGTTCTGCTAATTTATCATACACGCATTCGCCGTAATATTCTAAAACGTGCGGTAAAATAAAGGCATTTGCTAAGCCATGCGGAGTTCTGTAAAAACCACCTAAAGTGTGTGCAATAGCGTGTATATAACCAACATAGGCACGGGTAAAAGCAATTCCGCCGTAATAGGCAGCCATTTGCATATTTTCTCTTGCTTCTAAATTTTCACCATTTTCATAAGCTTTGTAAAGATTTTCAAAAACAAGTTTTACACATTTTTTTGCACAATCGTCGGTATAAGCTGTTCCACTTTGCCCAATAAAAGCTTCAACTGCATGGGTGAGGGCGTCCATACCTGTAGTGGATGTAATATGTTTGGGAAGCTTTAGAGTCAAATTAGGATCTAAAATTGCATAATCCGGCACAAGACAAGGGTCAGCAATAGCATATTTTTCATGTGTTTCCGGATTAGAAATAACGGCAGCTATAGTGGTTTCACTTCCTGTGCCTGCGGTTGTGGGAATGGCAAAAAGAGGAACAATTTTTTTCAATACTCTAAAAAAGCCTTTCATTTTTACAATAGGTGTGTTTGGCTTTACAACCCTTGCAGCCACAACTTTAGCACAATCCATTGCTGATCCACCGCCATAAGCGATAATGCCTTGGCATTTTTCTCTTTTATACACAACTAAAGCATCTTCAATATTTTGCAATGTTGGATTAGGCACGGTTTCATCAAAAACAACATAGGGAAAATTGGCTTCATCAAAAGCTTTGAGCATGTTATCCATAAGTCCCAAGGACGTAATGCCTTTATCTGTAACTATAAGCACTTTTGAAACATTATTCTCTCTTGCAAGTTTGGCTAAACCCAAAGAAGAATTCGCCCCTTTTACAAGAATTGGTTCCTTAGTTTTAATGATTTTAGAACCTAATCTCATAGCGGCCTGTACACTACGACAATAAAAATTAAACATACTACTTCCTTTTTTGCATTTATAATGTTTCGAATTAGTCAAGAGCCTTTTTCAATAATATTTCAAATTCTTGAACTGAGATGCAATCGCGATTTTTACCAAGTTCCCAGTAATGATTACTTATTTCTATTATTGGTGTTCTTCCAAACAGTTTCATTCTGCTTAGATGCGGTGGTTCGGAATTTATAATTATATGAGCTTTTGTCTGAAAAAGACTTAAAGCAGCACTCAGATTGCTGTGTAATAATTGAGCTCTTGCAGCATTTTCATCCCAAATAATTATTTTTTGCATATATTCACTCATCAATGAAATAATTATAAACGTATAAACTTCTCTGCTTCAAGTGCAGCAATCGTCCCATCAGCCATCGCAGTGGTGATTTGACGATACTTCTTTACAGTAACATCACCTGCAGCAAATACGCCCTTAATTTTCGTGTGCATAAGTTCATTTGAAATGAGATAGCCTTTCTCCATATCAAGCTTATTTTCAAATATTTCAGTCAGCGGTTTTTGGCCTATGAATACAAATATTCCGTCGATTTCTTCTTCAACTTGGACATTAGTTAAACTATTTTCAAGTGTAACTTTTGCTTTGCCACTTGCAAGTTCTTCGATTTTCACAATCTTTGTGCTAACGCTTACTTTCACCTTGCCAGTTGCTTTTGCTTGATCTTGCGTGGCTTTTGCGGCTATACATTCTGGAAAAATTTCAAGAATATGCACGCTTTTCACGCCCAAATCGCAGAGGAAAAGAGTTTCGTCAAAACCCGCATTTCCGCCACCAACAACAATTACGTCTTTATCTTTGTATGGCGTACCGTCGCAGATTGCACAATAATGCACTTTTTCCCACTCACCACCTTTTTCAGCTTCAAGTGGAAGAGCAATCGGTTTTCTGCCCGTTGCCACAATCATGGCTTTAGCACCATAAACATCGCCCATAGAAGTAGTAGCAGTCTTGATTTCACCGTTTAAGTCGACAGATTCAACTTCGTCGATTTCGACTATAGTTACGCCGAGTGATTCCACATGATCTCGTGATTTTTCCATCAATTCAATACCATGGATAGTTTTATAAGAAGGCACATTTTCAACGGTATGTGTCCAGTTTACTAAACCACCGCAAACTTCTTTTTCAAGAATACATACTGACAAATTGGCTCTGGCAGCATAGATTGCGGCTGTCATGCCAGTGATGCCGCCACCAATAATTAATAAATCAAACTTTTGCATTTATCACCTATGCTTTTTTGTAAAAATCAATCAATTCGTGGGGTTTCATAACACCAACGTGCAAAGCTTTTTTCTCGCCATTTTTGATAACAATAATTGTAGGCACACGCTCAGCACCGAATTTTTCAAGTACAGGAGTGTCTAATTCGCTGTCAACAGAAGCGATATTGATGCTTGAATCTTGCTCGCTTACTTTTGCAAGCACTTTGCCCATAACTTTACACATAGGGCAAAGGGTTTTATGGAAAATGATAATACCGTCATTGTTTGCTACAAATTCGTCAACATCAGCCGCTGTAAGATTTTTGATTCCATCTAACATATCATACTCCTCTGTAATTATCGCATAGAAACAGCTTTTCTTAAAGCTAATTTTCCATACGGTATTTCATCTTTTAGTTTAAAATTTTCGATAACATGATGCCCACGCAAGAAAACATCTCTTGCAAAACCTTGCAATTCCATACCTTCATAAGGAGAATAATCACAAGCTTCATGTAATTCGTTTTTTGAAATTATTTTTTTCTTATGAGGGTCAAAAATTATTATATCTGCATCAGTACCAGCTTCAATTCTTCCTTTTGTGCGAAGCCCTGCAATTCTTGTTACATGGGTAGCTGTAATTTCAACTAATTTATTTATTGAAATTCTTCCTTTTGCCACACCAAAAGTATACAAAAGCGGAAGGCGTAATTCTACACTAGGAAGTCCTTTGGGAACATTGAAAATATCTTTTGAAAAATTCTTTTTATGTGTAAGATGTG
>CAYJHJ010000131.1:0-3395 GCA_964370095.1 uncultured Desulfovibrionaceae bacterium
TGTTCACGGAAAAGGCACAGGTGCATTGAGAAAATCAGTGCATGATTTTTTGCGTTCATCGCCCATAATTGCACATTACGAGCGTGCCAATGAAGATCAAGGCGGCGATGGCATGACCTTGGCCTTTCTTAGATAAAATAAACTTTTGAGGGTTTATGAAGGGAAATGAAGCTATACAAGCCATAAAGGCACGCATTGGCATCGCAGATTATGTGCGACGTTATATTGACTTGCGTCATATTGGCTCAAGACTTATGGCACCTTGCCCTTTTCATCAAGAAACAAAGCCATCTTTTAGCGTAAATGAAGACATGGGTTCCTTTTATTGCTTTGGTTGCCAGGCAGCCGGCGATATTTTTGAATTTTCTATGCGCATCAATGGTTATGACTTCAAAGAAGCCCTTGAAAACTTTGCTGAAGAACTTGGAATTTCTCTCACACAGTCAAAACCCACGCAAGAAGATAAGAAAAGAGCTTATGAAAGAAATCTTAAAAAATCAGCCATCAAAATCCATCAACTTGCTATGAAACATTTTCATACAAATTTGAAAAGAAAAGAAGCTGAAGCTTGTAACAAATATATTCAAGCACGTGGATTATCAAAAGAAATCATAGAGCAATTTTCCTTAGGCTATAGCTTAAACACATGGCAAGACCTTTCAACACAAATTTCAAAAGCAGGCTTCACACAAGAAGATGCCATTGCAAGCAACCTTTCCTCCCATGGTAAAAGCGGCAATGCCTATGACAGATTTAGAGATAGATTGATGTTTCCAATATTCTCCCTCACTGGGCAAGTGGTAGCTTTTGGCGGAAGAATTATTCCTGACGAATTTAAAGCTCTTTCACAAGAAGAAGCTGAAAAGCATGAGAAAAGGGAAGAAGCAAAATATATAAACTCTTCAGATACGCCTATTTATAAAAAAAGCGATCACCTATACGGATTATACCAAGCCAGAAAAGCCATGAGCTTAAAACATCTTGCTCTTCTTACAGAAGGATATATGGATGTTTTAACCTTGCATCAATTTGGTTTTGATAATGCTATCGGAGTTTTGGGAACAGCACTTACCGAAACACAAGTGAAACGAATTTCAGGCTTTTGCCATAAGGTTGAACTTTTGTTTGACGGCGACAGGGCTGGAAGGCAAGCAGCTTTTCGTTCAGCACAAATGCTTTTAATAAGCGGGCTTGAATGTAAAGTGGTTTTGTTCCCTGAAAAAGAAGATATAGACAGCCTTTTAAGAAAAGAAGATGGGCTAAACCTCTTTTCATCACTAAGAGAAAAAGCCGAAGAAGGCTTAAGATATTTAATTCGCACAAAGAAAAATGAATCTTTGCTGAGTGCGATAACTTGGGCAAAAGAATTTTTGCAAGCTGTGCAAGTCCCTGAAATAATATCTCGTTATGCAAGTATTATAGCAAACGAACTTGGAATAGACGAAGCCGAAATTCGTCATCAGGTTGCACTTAAAGCAAGGCAAAGCAAAAATAATTATGCTCAAAAAAACGAACATTTGCACACAGCTTC
Source organism: uncultured Desulfovibrionaceae bacterium (assembly GCA_964370095.1). Taxonomy (GTDB): domain Bacteria; phylum Desulfobacterota; class Desulfovibrionia; order Desulfovibrionales; family Desulfovibrionaceae; genus CAYJAZ01. Next base: position 1,532 of record CAYJHJ010000131.1, read on the forward strand.
TCAAACTAATTACCAGTATATAGAAAAGCAAAATGCAAATGTGCAAGTTAAAAATCATCAAGCAAGTGATTTGCAAAGAGATAGATTGATACTTACCTTTAGTGTTCGTTACCCTCAATCTATCAAAAAACTTCAAGAACTTGGTGCAGATATGATTCTTAAATCAAATTATGCCAAAGTTTTCTTTGATTTGCTTTCAAGTCATTCACCTGAAACGGTTTTTAACTTTTTAAATTCCGAACAAAAAAAATTCTGGATTATGTGCAAAGAAGGCGATGCCCCGCCCTGCACGGATGAAGAAGGCGAATTTTTTGCCATCAAAAAACTTGTGCAAGAATACATGCAAAAAGTCCAGAAAAAATCTGTTCAAGCCGCTCTAAGACAGGGGAAACCATCAATAGAAACCCAAAAGGAATATTTAACAGCACTTTGGGATGAAGCAAATGCCCCGCTCGCATATGAAAAGCTTGAAGATGCAAAATGAAGACTAGAGGCTTTATTTCAAACAAGATCAACTATTTTAACACATAAATATTATACACACTTTAATTTTTTTCAACTAAAAATGTGAAGTGGAGGAAAAGTGAACGTCCATCTCAAAGAACAGCCACAAATAAAACAATTAATAGATAAAGGCAGAAGTGTCGGATATCTCACCTTTGATGAAATAACCAAATCTTTACCGCCTGATCTTGCCACTGCGGAACTCGCAGAAGAAATTATCACCCTTTTTGATCAAATGGATATTCCCATTGTTGATAATGAAAAAGAAGGCAAAAGCATTATCACAAATGTAAGTGAAACTGAAATCACTACTGAAATTACACTCGACATTGATATGGAATTGATGGACGATGAAGATGTGATTGAAGCAAATGAAACTGTTCCTGAAGAAACAACTGATTTTGTTGCAAAAAACACAGACCCTGTCCGCATGTATCTTCGTGAAATGGGGGCTGTGCCCTTGCTTGACAGAGATGGCGAAGTCTATATTGCAAAAAAAATTGAAAATGGCGAACAAGATGTTTTATTCGCCCTTATTGAAGTACCTGTTGCAGTTGAAGAAATTATCAATGTAGGCGATGATTTAAAGCTCAACCGCATAAAGCTCAAAGATGTTGTAAAAACTATCGAAGAAGATGACCCAAGTGAGGACGAAATCAGCCAACGCACAAGAGTTATCAATCTTTTGGAAGAAATTCGTCAGCTTTATAAAAAGAAAAAGAAAATATACACAAAGCTCAATGCTTGCAACACTTTAGAGAAGAAAGTTGTGCATATACAAAAAGAAATTCTGCTCTATAAAGACGAAGTGGTTACAAGACTTTTAGACATTAAGCTTGAAAAAACACTTATCGACAGAATTGTTGAAACTATTGAAGATTATGTGCGCCAAATGCACAACTGCAGAAGAGATTTGAATGCCTATATCGAAGCAACAGGCAAAAGCCAAGAAGAAGTGGAATTGCTTTTCCAACAGATTGATTTAAAAGAAATTCCTCCTAAAAATGCTTCACAAGAACTTGGTTTTAGCATTGATGAATTTTTCTCTTATAAAGAGATGATTACCGGCAAAATCGAAATTCTTGCTCGTTTAGAAGATAAATGCTCTCACTCTGTGGAAGACTTGGAAGAAATTGTTTGGCGCGTAAAAAGAGCCTCTGTTTCAGCTATGCGTGCAAAGCAAGAACTTATCCGCTCAAACTTGCGTTTAGTGGTTTCCATTGCAAAAAAATACACAAACCGTGGTTTACAATTCCTTGATTTAATTCAAGAAGGCAATATAGGGCTTATGAAAGCAGTTGATAAATTTGAATATCAACGTGGCTATAAATTCTCAACCTACGCTACATGGTGGATTCGC
>CAYJHJ010000132.1:0-3203 GCA_964370095.1 uncultured Desulfovibrionaceae bacterium
CTTTTTACGGAGTACCGACAAGGCATAGCGGAACGCAAAGAATCCTAAGCGTCACTTCATACAGAATATGCCCTTCTACGCTTCAATATCATAAAAAAATGGGAAGAAAAAACACAATTAGTGAAACAATCTGGCCTAAACTATGCTGCCCAACGCCGCATTATGCGGCTCATAAAAATTAAAAGGGCAAAAGCTTTTTTGGAAGCCAAAAAAGCTATGTACTCCAAGAAAGAAGAAGTCACAGCCAAGATACCGTACAGCACATGGATTGCATTTTTGCAGAGAAAGGCAGAGGCCGGTAATGAAACGGCTTTGGCCATTTTACGCTCCCGATATGACCAAGTAAAAGAAGATACACCAGTAAAGAAAAAGAGCTGGTTTGAGCACCTTGAACCTCACAAGCAAGTTGCCTCTGATAATCCTACACCCGGAAAATCACTTTTAGCGGTACAAATTATGCAAAAAATAGCCCCTTCTGCCAAAGTCTCCATAGATAAAAAAGGTACTCTCATTTTTACCATGGAAGGCGGAGCTAGTATGCGTGATACTGGTAAAACCCTGTTTTTCTCAGAGCAGATGGCAGAGCAAGCTTTGCTCTATGCCAAAAGGAAATGGGGGGAAGATGTTGTTTTAGGGGATAATAGTGTTATTTTGCATGACAAGACACTAAATTGGTGGACGGAAAATGCAAGCAAAAGGACACGAAGCAGAAGCATATAACTTTAGAGTTTTATACCATAATAGTATAACATATATTGCAGTGCGTTAAGTTTCAACACAAGCTTGCTGTTTTTATAAAACAAGAAAAATACTTTTTTACTTCATTTTTTGTCTTGATTTTCATCTTTACTTTTTATATCTTAAGAAAAAAAGGAGACAAATATGACAGAATGCCCACAAGCTTTTACCGATGATGTTCAAAAAAATATACTTCCTTTAATTTATAAAGGAGCATTAGCTACACTAGCTGGGCTTGAATCTTCTGAGTCAGAGTCTGGTGTAGAAAATTCCAATTTTGGAGTTGGAACGTTACTTTATGACAATGTCAATGAAATTCTTAAAAAAGAATTGACGAGTGAACCATTTACAATCGAACTATCGCAAAATTCGCTCAGAATTATTTATAAGGGAAATAATAAAGTGATTCGATTTGGAATCTCTCGAGTGGACTCAATAACGCGTCTCCCGCACGGAAGTCGGAAAATGAAAAACAACATTAATAATATGCTTTTTTTGACTCAAGAGATTGAGGATATAGCGCTAAACTCCAAGGATGATTTACTTTTAGGTTATGATTTTTCTAAAGAAGCAGGGGTTGGACAAGTATCTTTTGGAAAAATTATAGCGTTAGAAAAAGATAAGTTTTATTACAATACCTTGCACGTGTTTAATGAATGGGAAATTGAAAAAACAGAACCTGCTCCCGAAGTAATTCCTCAACCATCCATCAAACGTTCTTCAACAAAAAAACTTGCAGACGGTTAGACTCTTTGTTAACTGATGCGAAAAAATGGGGAGGAGGCTATGTTTGGGGACAAAACATTAAACTACTATTTTAACAAGTTGGATCTTTCAAAGTTAAGCTTTGTTCGTGCGGGTAAAGGATATAGCAAAAAATTTCTTGCTGACATTTTGGGGGTAAGTCCAAGTTTAATTGGGCAATACGAGTCTAAAAAATCTGGAATGTCGTATGATATTTTTGTTAAATTGGTTGACAGTCTAAACATACACCCACAACTGTTAACAAGTGATTTTGATGTCCCTGCTGAATCTTTATGTCACTTTAGAGCTGTAAAAAAAGTTTCACAAGTTGAACGTTTAAAAGTGAAAATTTTTGCATTTCAAGTACATAAACTATATGCATACATGGAGAAAAATGCAGGATTAATTTTTCCTGAGCAATCTTTCATACCACAGGAGGCACCAAAAAATATCACTGAGCAAATCGTGAATCAGAATGCCACTACTGCAAGACAGAATATGGGGCTTGGGCTAGGACCGATTTCTAATATGGCCAACTTGGTTGAAAGCTTAGGAATTCGAATTGTTCTTCTTAAAAGAAATGACAATGATTTACGTGTTGATGGATTTGCGACATGGTTTGATGGTATTCCCTATATAGCTGTAGATGGGACTTCCCCAAATAGTAGATTACAGTTTGACTATGCACATGAACTTGCTCATATCCTTTTTGATGAAGAAACTTCGCCTGATGAATCTTTGATTGAGAAGCGAGCAAATATGTTTGCAGGAGCTTTTCTGATGCCTTCTCAAACCTTTTTTGAAGATTGCCCTCCAAAGTTTAATTTTAATCAATTCATTGAAATTAAGAAATTTTGGAGTGTTTCAATTCAAGCGGCTTTATATCGGGGAAAGCAAGTTGGAAAAATATCAGAACAAAATTACAGAAACGCAATAATTCGATATTCTGCATACCGGAAAGAGGAACACGGCGAGGAGTCTTTAGCTCGCCCACTACCGTTATTGTTGAACCAAGCCATTGAGATTGTTCTAGAAGAAAACACTTTTGATTTACAGCACATGCTGGATGATTTAGCTTTGTTGCCACATGAGTTAAAAGAGCTTCTTGAAACGCAAGGAGTCTCCTCAGAAAATATAAAAAAATGTTTTTCTCAACAAAAAAAAGCAAAGCAAGTTTATTTTTCACCAAAAGTACGTGTTAAAAAGTAAAGTTAAAAGCATAAAGTGAATTAAATACTAATCAAGATTAATAACAAATAGTAAGCCTTTACAAAGGAAAAGCTTGACCGAAATGAGAAAAGCATCCTCAAATCAATTGGTCATGGAGCATTAAATGATATGTATGTAATGTATTGTATCCTGAGCTTTCTGACAGTTCTATTGATGTGAAATATATGAATTGTTCTCCAGAAGGCGAAATAAATAAAATAAAAATCCCATGCTTGTGTAGCTCATTTATCATATCAATGGTTCTAGTTTGACCATAAGCGGGAAAGTCCGTAGCGAATTGACTACAACTACAGCCAGTTCTATGGCTTCACTACACTTCAACACTATTTTTTGAGTTTTCTTCTATTGGTATCAAAGAGGGCTTCCACTCTGCCAGCCTCTTTTGCAGCCTAATATCGGTAAAAAGTATCTCTTGAATAGCTCATAATTTTACAGATTTTGGAAATATTTCCAAGTTCGGCGGCTAAATTGAGAAGTCCGGTCTTGTGTTT
>CAYJHJ010000133.1:0-3187 GCA_964370095.1 uncultured Desulfovibrionaceae bacterium
TTCGCTACGCTCTCATTACAAAACTAGACTATAGTAATATCGAAAGTTAAATCTTCGCCTGCCATAGGGTGGTTAGCGTCTAGGACTACAAATTCTTCGGTTACGTCGGCAATAACAACTTCAACATCGCCTTGATCTGTTTCTAAAGCTAAAGGCATGCCAATTTCAACTTCCATTCCTTCTGGAATTTCTGACAAAGGAACTTGCAAAACAAGTTCTTCTTCGTATTCGCCATAGGCTTCTGCTGCAGGAATAGTAATTTTAAAATTATCTCCTTTTGATTTGCCGATAACAGCCTTATCAAAACCTTCTATTACTTGAAATGAACCCACAGTAAAAGTTAAAGGTTGGTCAGGGCTTGAACGGTCAAATTCAGTTCCATCACTGTAAGTTCCCACATAATGCACTGAAACCACATCGTTATTTTTAATAGACATAATTGCTCCTTTTATATACAAAACACTTGCGCTAAGCAAATTTTAAGCATAAAGTTTTTTTGCTTACTTTGTGTTTCAAGTGAACACTAACACAAATTAAATTACTTTCATAGTTAAAAAAAGGTGAAAAAATGGCAAAAAAATCAGGCTCAATCTTTGCTCTTTTAGGCACAGCCTCAGTCATGGGTTTGCACATGGTTTCAGGACCAATTGTTGGCGCTGGGCTTGGATATTTTTTCGATAAATATTTTGAAACTTCCCCTTATGGCTTTGTTATAGGGCTTGTGCTTGGTGTTTTAGCAGGCTATAGAAATGTTATGAAAGATTCCAAAACACTACAAAAAGAGCAGGAAAGATACCAACAATCTTTGCTTGAAAATGAAGAAATCGAAACTAATCCACATGAATATACTGAATTTAACCTTTTTGGTGATCCAAAAGTTATAAAATTAGACAAAGAAAATAAAAGCGAAGAAAAAACTTCAAACGAGTAAAAAATGAGTGAAAAAAAGAAAGTTGCAGCCTATACCGACGGTTCATGCCTTAAAAACCCGGGCAAAGGCGGTTATGGCATTATCCTAGAATATAAAGGCAAAGAAAAAGAATTTTCACAAGGTTATACAAGAACAACCAATAATCGAATGGAATTATTAGCTGTTATCAAAGCTTTGCAGAATATTAAAGAAGCATGCTTTGTTGATATTTATACTGATTCTCAATATGTAGCAAAAGCCATAACAGAAAAATGGCTTTATAATTGGTATAAAAATGGCTGGAAAACAGCAGGTAAAAAAGACGTCAAGAATAAAGATTTATGGATGATACTTAATAAAGAGCTTTACAGACACGAAGTTCAATTTCATTGGGTGAAAGGGCATGCCGGGCACAAGCAAAATGAACGCTGTGATGAAATTGCAAGGCAAGCCGCAGAAGGCATTGATCTTATAGAAGATTCAGGCTATATTGAATAAAACTACTTAGTATATGATTTTACATAATCATTTACTATACTTTTTGCCATGTCTTCAAGCAAGGAAGAAAGTGCAGAAACTAAATCAGTATAGTTATTTCCTGCAGAAATTGATTTTTCAAACACATTTTCAATAATTTCGCCTGAGGATTTTTCTAAAAACCATTGGGCTTTTATTCGAGCGCTTGAACCTATATTCCCTTCAAAAGCCAGAATATCCACATTAATCTTTTCATCAACACTAAGCCCCATGCGTAATTCAGAAACACTTCTGTTTGAAAAAGAAGTTTCATTAAATTCATTATCGAGTGCTAAAGCCAAAATTCTTGAAATTCCAAGTTCTAAACTTTCCGCCCATCTATGGTTTTCTTCAATCTTAACAATTGTGCTTTCATCTTCTTTCAAAATAATTTGATTTCTTTTCAAATAGTTTGGAATACGCACAGGCAAAAGCCCTATGCGAAAATCATCTTGCTTGACATGAACTTCTTTAGCTGAACTTTGGCTAAACTGTTCATTTTGTAAAACATAAAAGTGTACATCGCTTATTGAAGTGGATGCACAAGCTGACAAAAAAACACAAAAGAAAAGATAAAAATATTTCATATAATACTCTTTAAAAATTAATTAATTAAAAAATACATTTTTTATTATCTCTTGTCAAATGGCATGGAATAAGAATAATACATAAATACCTGAAGCATTTTTTTAAATTATTTTTACTTGTTTTCTATTTTACTTTTTGCTAAAGTTTTTTGTGTAATACAGTAATTATTTCAACAAAGAGTGATAATATGCAATTTCCTCATATAGACCCAATAGCTTTTTCTTTCGGATTTATCAATATTCATTGGTATGGTCTTATGTATGTCTTAGCTTTCTTGGTGGGTTGGTTTCTTGCCTCATACAGAGCATCAAAGAATGGTTCGGGTTGGACAAAAGCAGAAGTGAATGACCTTGTTACCTGGATTATGCTTGGTGCAATTTTAGGGGGGCGTTTAGGCTATATACTTTTCTATGATTTAGCTTTTTATATGGCAAATCCGAAAGAAATTTTTTACGTATGGAATGGCGGAATGTCCTTTCATGGCGGTTTATTAGGCGTTCTTTTAGTAATATTGCTTTGGTCAATCGCTCATAAGCACAGGTTTTTGGAAACCGTTGATTTTATTGCTCCAACTATTGCTCCGGGGCTCATGTTTGGACGAATTGGTAATTTTATAAACAGCGAACTATGGGGAAAAACCACTGAAGTTTCTTGGGGAATTGTGTTTCCAAATGCAGGGCTTTTAGCTCGCCACCCAACACAACTGTATGAAGCTGCACTTGAAGGTTTTTTACTATTTTTAATTATCTGGGTTTACTCATCAAAAGACCGTCCTGAGGGCGCTGTTTCAGGGCTTTTTGCTATATTATACGGCTCTTTTAGAATTATTGTAGAATTTTTCCGTGAGCCTGATATGCATATAGGCTACCTTTACGGAGACTGGCTAACCATGGGCATGGTTTTATCATTACCTCTTATTGCTTTAGGTTTGATTTTATTGCTCTATTCGCTTTCGCAGAAAAAAAGTCCCTCACGTGAAAAAGTTGTTCTGAGTGACGGAACAGTGCTTTGGATTAAAAGTAAATAAGTCGGTTACAATACCTCTTCAATAACTCACTATTTTCATTATGCTTTTACCAAGTTAAGACATGTATTAATTTATATAATACATTCCTATTTATTTGTGCCTATAGCTCAGTTGGATAGAGCGTCAGCCTCCGGAGCTGAAGGCCG
>CAYJHJ010000134.1:0-3142 GCA_964370095.1 uncultured Desulfovibrionaceae bacterium
AAACCATTTATAAAACTATTGAAGAAAATAACCGGCAAAAACATTACAGTAATTGTCTTAGACCATACAAATAGTGACAATGAACTACAAGGCAGCGCAGTAAAAAAGAGAACTGCTGACTTAGGCATTAGGCTTGATGGAGTTGATCGAAACTCTTTTGATCTTTCATTTGAATTTGATCGATATGGTGTTGCTAATAATGTTGGTAAGGTGAGGTTTGAGAAGGTATTTGTGGGTGAAAGCTTACAACTCATAGCTCAACAAACTCAACCAGCTTCAACAGAAGAACAAGCTGTGAAGGCACAAACCTTGACCCCTAGAGATTACAGCTATTTATACTGCTATCTTGCTAATGAGAAGTACGGAATAATTCAAGAGGAAGTTGGTGCTAAAATTGGTAAAAAAATGAACACTGTATGCAATTATATAAATGCTGTAAAGGCTACATTGGCAGGAAAAGAAGCAACAAGAAATAAAATTTCCAATCCTGAACTTTTCCTTCAAGAATATGAAAAACTCAAAGACATTTCTAAAGAAGAAATTTTTGAGGCTCTTGAAACCTTCAAAAAATGACCGCTTTTTACAGTTCACACAAAATGCAAAAGTTCACATTGTCATAGAGGCTTTGTGAACTTTTTTCATGCTAAAATATTGATGAATACATAAGGTTCACAAATTCACACAATTCACAAGGGGGATATACTTCCCTCTTTTTTTATGGAAAAAATAATTCGGACAATAATAATATGAAGAAAAGCTGAAATCATTTTTCCATTCACCTTGGAAATAGGATTTGTTTTTCTTCAATTATTTTTAGGAGTTATGTAATACTTATATAGTACTTATATATAACATTTATACACAAATATAGTTATTATAAGCAATTAGCTATTACACCCACAACAATAACTAGCCCACAAAGGAATATAACCATGTACAATTTCAATTCACTCAATCTATTACCAAATTATATTTATCGTGAAGAAATACTTACACCACTTGTGAATCTTCTTCATCAATACCTTGATAACCATAGTAAGTCCTTAGTTATAAGGTTTGACATACGCTATCCACACGATTACCCTATTACACATGATAATCAACATCTATCTGAAACTATAGCTTACATCAGCAAAAAGTATAAGCGTCAAGGATTAGATCCAAAATATTTTTGGGTTATGGAACAGCATCAAAGTCATCACCCTCATTACCATTTAGTTCTCTTTTTAGATGGTCAAAAGATTCGTTCTTACAGCCATGTGTTTCACAATGTTGAAGAGGCATGGGCAAGAGCTTTGCAGATAGAAAGCGCAAGAGGTTTAGTTCATCATTGTAATATAGATTGTAACGGAAATGTAGATATGAACCGTAATGGAATAGTTATTAGAAACTGTGATGATGAAGAAACACGACAAGCTAAATTGCAGGCTGTGTATCAGCAGATTTCCTATCTTGCTAAAGAAGAAGATAAAAGCACTGTAAAAGATGGCTTACGTAATTTTGGTATGAGTAGGATTGGTATTCATTGAATTCTTTAGGCAACTTTGTTTATGACGTATTTTTAGAATAAAAAGAAAATCTTGCTTTCTTGGGTCTTTATATCTTGTATTACAGGTGTTTAGCTCTTTCTAATAAATTATATAAATATTAGAAAAGAAATATTGCCATCTTCTTCTTTCTAATGTATTAGAAAAATATTAGATATAGAAATTCGAAATTTGAAGGTAAGAAAAAATGAAAGACACCACTGATGAAGACATTTTATTCAACACAATCCATAAGAGCATTATTGCGAGCCTAAACACAGATGGTGGAGTGTCAAACTTTGAACTTGGTAAATGCCAAGAGATGCTCGACAGTAATGATACACAGCACAGCATGAATATAATCATTGCAAAGATAATATCTTCAATTTACCCTGAAGTAAAAAGTCTTGTAAAGTGTGCAATCTTAGAAAAAAAACAAAAAAAGATACTTCAAATCACGGTCAAAAAAGGTACTAATAAACCATACTTTTTAGTGTCTAAGGGGATGTCACCTGCCGGGGTTTTTATAAAGTACGGAAAACATATTTCACCGGCTTCTGAGGCTCAAATCCAACAAATGATTGACAGCAAAACTCCAGAAAATTATGAAGAAATCCCCTCAAGTAGCCAGAGTTTATCTTTTGAGGATTCAATGAGCAAAAAATTGAATTTTACTTCAGATAAAGAAAGAATGAAATCTTTGGGCTTAGTCGACAACAAAAATTACTATACGAATTTGGCCTTACTTTTATCTGATAAGTGCGAGCACACAATAAAAATTGCTGTATTTGAAGGTATAAACAAGACTATTCCCAAAAAGAAATATGAGGCAAAAGGTCCTATCTTGCAACAAATTGAAGATTGTTTGAGTTTTATAGATCGTTACAACAGTAGGTCTGCTACAACTAAGGGGCTTCGAAGAATTGATACAAGAGATTATCCAAAACTTGCATTACGTGAAGCTCTTATAAATCTCATTCTCCATCGTGATTATAAAAATCTTGATAGTTCGCTAATTTGCATATACGCAGACCGAATTGAATTTATCAATAACAATGGACTTCATGCAGGTGTTTCCAAAAATGATATTCTGCTTGGTGCATCATTTCTTAGAAACAAAAACCTTGGAAATATTTTCTATCATCTAGATATTACGCAATTAGCCGGAACAGGAATTTCTAATATTTTTGAAAGTTATCGTGAAAGTGCTTCTCCCCCTTTGATAGAAGTAAGTGAAAATGTTTTCAAGGTCACCATATTCAATCGGCAACATGATGCACATAGCAGAGAAGAGGCGATAAAAACTCTTACAAAAAAGGAAAAAAGTATTTTAGAATTTTTGCAAACAAAGGACTATGCAACTCGTGCTGAAATTCAAACAGCTTTATCGATACCACAACCAAGCGCAATAACCTATATTAGGCATTTGAAAGATAAAAATCTTATTATAGTAAAAGGACAAGGAAGATCTATTCGCTATAAAACGAGATAGATAAGCCAGAGTAAAATGGAGAATTTATTTCTCCTAACTTTGGGAGTTTATGTTTTCCCTCTATCATTACGACAGAGGGTTTTTCTTTTTCTAAAATATTTTTTTACATGATGAATATAATATG
>CAYJHJ010000135.1:0-3112 GCA_964370095.1 uncultured Desulfovibrionaceae bacterium
TTGATGCCGAAGAAAATACTATAATAAAAAATTTATTTAATTTTGATGATTTAGATATTTCAAAAATCACAACCCACAGAATGCAGGTGGATGTTTTGTGGTTAGATGACAGTCTTGAGGATTGGAATAAAACTATATGCCAAACAGGGCATGCCCGTTATTTGGTGTGTGATAAAGTTATTGATAATGTGGTTGGAGTTATGCGAATGAAAGATCTTTTCTGCTTGCATAATAAAACTAAAGAAGAAATTATTAAAACCATGCTTAAGCCTGCTTTTGTTGTTTTAGAAGCTGTTCATGCAGATATTGTTTTTGCACAAATGAAAGCCAGAAAAGAACAGTTTGCTGTTGTGGTTGATGAATACGGCGGTTTGACAGGTATTGTAACGATGACTGATTTAGTAAGCCATCTTGTTGGAAATATTGACGAAGATGAAATTGATTATATAGACGATACTATAAAAGAAGTTGATAATGTTTGGCACATTAAAGGTGATAGCTCACTTGAAGATGTAAGCAAAAAGCTAAATCTTCCTTTCCCTGATGAAGATTATCACACTTTTGCCGGCTATGTTTTTGGGCTTTATGGTTCAATTCCTGAAGAAGGCAGTTCTTTTGATCTTGAAACAGCATTTCTAAAAATACATGTGGCTAAAGTAGTAAAACACACATTTGTAACAGCTCTTGTAGAAATAAAAAAACCGGAATAAAATAAATGATATTAGAAGTTTGTGCAGCAATTATTATTAACGAAGGCAAATATCTTATTTGTAAAAGAGCAAAAGATGATACTTTGGGTGGGCTTTGGGAATTTCCGGGTGGAAAAAAAGAATATTGTGAAAACCTTGAAGAGTGTATTGTGCGTGAAATATACGAAGAATTAGAATTAGAAATTAAGATTGACGACCTTTATGCACAAACTATTGCTCTTGTGAATGAAAGACCGATTTCATTTACTTTCTTCCTATGTTCATGCAGTTCACGTGATTTAAAAATGAATGTACACGATGAAATTGCATGGATTTCTAAAAATGACTTTAAAAAGTATGATTTTATGCCTGCTGACAAGGAAGTTTTAGAAATGATTGAAATGGCATAGAAGTTTTTCTCAAGTAATTTTTTTGCTTTAAATTTGATTGATTAATCAATTTGCAGAAGTTGCTCCTGAGTTTAAAAAGCAAATATTTTTATGTGGTTATAGGATTATCAAAATTGTTATGATAGTTATAATTTTCACGTTATAAAAATAACTTCTATAAAATTAAATAGTTATGACATTTGTCTTCTTTATAAAATTCCTAAAATCAAAAATAAACTTGTTTCTCAATTTTCTTTATGTTATTGTATACTAAAGATATTTATGGAGGGACTATGTCAGACAATACTTGTGAAAGAACAAGACCTGGAGGCTTGCCTAAATTATCTAAGAAATTAGATTTTTATCAAGTTATTTCAGGACTTTTATTGACGTGCTTTATTTTTGGACATTTATTACTTGTATCTTCGGTGCTTTTGGGTACCGGAGTTTTTGATGCTATATGCTATATTTTAGAAGTAACATATATAGAAATTCTTGTTACGCCTGCAATTTTATTGTTGATTTTTGCACATTTTTTAATTGCTGCAAGAAAAATGCCTTTTAGGCAAGGTGAATTTCTTACTTTTGTTGAACATTCAAAAGCTATGAAGCATCCTGAAACTTGGGCATGGCTTATACAAGTTATTACAGCTGTTTGCTTGCTTGCACTTGCTTCAACACACGTTTTTCAGGTTATGTCTGATTTGCCAATCACAGCAGCAAAATCTGCGGCAAGGGTTCAAGAGATGGGCTCATTATTCTATTTCTCATTGCTTATTTGTGCTTGGCTTCACGTTGGCATAGGCATTTTCCGCATGGGCGTGAAATATGGCTTTATCACAATGAAAAATCGTAAAGATTACACTAAGAAATTAATGATTCTTGTGGCTTTGTGCATGCTTTTGGGCATAATTGCAGAAATGCGTTTATCATCACTCATTCTTGGCTAAAGCCTACATACTTATAAGGAAAAAGATATGCAAATATTTCAATCAGATTTATTATGTATTGGTGCGGGCTTAGCCGGTGAACGCGTTGCAATGAGTGCAGCTGAAGCCGGGTTTAGCGTAAATTGTTTAACTATTGTTCCGCCACGTCGTTCGCACTCATCAGCTGCTATGGGCGGCATGCAAGCGGCTATGGCAAATTCTGCAATGAGTCAAGGCGATAGCCCTGATGTTCACTTTATAGACACTGTTAAAGGTTCTGACTGGGGCTGCGATCAAGAAGTTGCCCCTATTTTTGCAGACACAGGTCCAATCGCTATGCGTGAAATGGCCTATCTTGGTGTGCCCTGGAGCCGCGTTGTTCCCGGTGTTCACACCTACTATAAAGGCGGAAAGCCATTTGAAGCTGAAGAGTTGGCTGAAAAAGAAGGGCTTATTCACTCTCGTGCATTTGGTGGAACTGCTAAATGGCGCACTTGTTATACTTCTGACGGAACAGGGCACTCAGTTCTTTACACTTTAGATAATAAACTTCTTCAGCTTGGCGTAAATATGTTTGATCGTATGCAAGCTGAAGTTTTGATACATGATGGCGAAAATTGCATGGGCTGTATTGCTCGTTCACTTCGCACAGGCGAATTGATTGCCTTTGTTGCAAAAGCAACCTTAATTGCAACAGGTGGCTATGGCAGAATTTATAAAGCTACTACCAATGCTGTAATTTGTGATGGTGGCGGTCAAAGCATAGCCCTTGAAACCGGCGTTGTGCCTATGGGTAATATGGAGGCTGTTCAATTCCACCCAACAGGAACTGTGCCAACAGATATCTTAGTAACAGAAGGTTGCCGCGGTGATGGCGGAACTTTGCTTGATGTGAATGAATACCGCTTTATGCCTGATTATGAGCCTGAAAAAGCTGAACTTGCTTCAAGGGACGTTGTTTCAAGACGTATGACAGAGCATATGCGTAAAGGTTTTGGCGTGCAATCACCTTATGGTGAGCACTTATGGCTAGATATTCGCCACTTAGGTGAAAAACATATTACAACAAACCTTCGTGAAGTATATGATATTTCAACACATTTCT
>CAYJHJ010000136.1:0-3110 GCA_964370095.1 uncultured Desulfovibrionaceae bacterium
TTTTGTTGAATTTTCTTTTTCTGCCAAAATTTCTTCATTTGTCATTTGCATAATGTACTCCTTGATTGTTACAATTTTCAGATAAATTTTTATCTTTGTCTTTTTATATCATATTAGGCTTTTTATGTCTACTTAAAGATATAATATATCTAAAATTTGCAAGTGCCTACTATTTCACTCTGAGTTATACTTATACTCAAATTTTGTATGGAGTATCATTATGCCTAAAAATACACTTGCAGAAACTATCGGCAAAAGCATTGTGCATTATAGAAAACAGCTCGACCTTAGCCAAAAAGAATTGGCAGCAAAACTGTGTATCACGCATGATTCAATGAGCCGAATTGAAAGAGGCATAGTTTCACCTAAGATGGAAAGACTTCAAGATATTGCAAATGCTCTTCAATGCTCGGTATCATCATTATTCCAAGTCGCTTCTCCCTCTATTCAAGAAAGAGCTCTTGCCATAGCTGAAACGCTCGAAAGCCTCTCGCCAAAAGAGCAAGAGGCAGTTTTGAATGTGATGTATTCTACTGTGAAGGCTTTGAAGAGGTAAAGCTGTAGATTTTATCTTGACAAAAAGCTCTTGCAAAGCAGATAATAATAAAAATTCATCAAGGCAGGGCCTAATATGAAAACAGCAATAATCACAGGTGGTTCACGTGGGCTTGGATTGCACATGAGCCATACTTTTCTTGAAAGTAATTATAAAGTCATTATTCTTGATTGTATTGACCCTGTTGAGCCAAGTATTTTGTTCCACGAGCACTGCACATTTATAAGCACTGACATGTCAAAACCTTCTGAAATTACAAAAGCTTTTGCTCAAATAGAAAATAAATTCGACGCAGCGCATATCCTTATAAACAATGCGGCTATTGCCTCTTTTGAAAAGCATATTCTAGATATTTCCCTTGAAGACTATAATAGCCTTTTAGACACAAATCTGCGTGGGGCTTTTCTTTGTGCTCAGGCTTTTATTCGCTTGAATAAAGGGGAAAAGTTTGGGCGTATTATCAATATTTCTTCAACGCGCTGGCATCAAAATGAAGCAAATTGGGAGCTTTACGGCATGAGCAAAGGCGGCATTGTTTCTCTTACAAACAGCCTTTGCGTTTCGCTGATTGGCACGCCTATAACCGTGAATGCTATCAGCCCCGGTTATATTTGTACGGGCGATTATGAAAGCCTTGATGAAAGTGAGCATGCCATTCACCCCTCAAATAGAGTTGGTAAACCTCAAGACATTTCAAGAGCTTGCCTCTTTCTTGCTGACGAAAAGAGCGATTTTATCAATGGGGCAAATCTTGTAATAGATGGTGGCATGACGAAGAAAATGATTTATTAGGGACATAAATATTAACTTTCTTCTATGGAAATATGCAATTTCTTTTTTGGTGGTTGCCCTCTATCGTGTGTGGAAACTCAATTTACCTTACCTCAACCCCATTATCTTTCAAAAGAATTAATTTAAGTTTTATCATCATGCAAGCTTTTTTTAAAAGGTATATGAGAAGCTCTCATACGTGAACGCAAGCTAGAAGGTGGTACACCAAGAATTTTTGCCGCACCATTACTTCCTTGTATCCTCCATTTTGAAGTTTCTAAAGCTTTATAAATTTCATCGTCAGTTAAGTTTTTGAGCTGTGTTTGTGTTGGTTTGTTAGCAGGTAAAAAAGAAAAATCAAGTTCTTCTTTTTGCTCGAGCACAGCGTTAATAATTCCTTTTTCAATACTTGAGCGCAATTCCCGAACATTGCCCGGCCACGAATAATCTAATAAAAAACGCATACTTTTATTTGTGAATACCGGAGGCTCTGCTATGTGCATTTTTTTCGTGTAATAAATATAAAAATATTCAGCAAGTGTTCGAATATCTTTTTTTCTTTGTTCAAGGGTTGGAATTTCAATCGAAATAATATTTAATCTATAATACAAGTCTTCTCTAAATGTTTTTTCTTCAACCATTGCAAGTAGATTTCTATGAGTTGCGGCAATTATTCGTATATTAAGGTTTATTACTTTTTCACTTCCTACTCTTTGTATCTTTTTGCTTTCAAGGACTCTTAAAAGACGTGCTTGCGCATTCAATGACAGTTCTCCAACCTCATCTAAAAAAATAGTACCGCCTTCTGCCTGCTCAAAAAAGCCTTTTTTCATCTGCACTGCCCCTGTAAAAGCTCCCTTTTCATAACCAAATAGTTCGCTTTCTAAAAGTGATTCAGGAATTGCCGCACAATTAACTGCCACAAAAGGCTTTGCTTTTCTATTTGATAAAGTATGCAGTGTTGATGCAACTAATTCTTTGCCTGTACCAGTATTGCCACGAATCAAAACTGTTGTATCATAAGTGGCGAGTAACTCAATTGTTTTTACAATTTTTTTTAGGTCATGGCACATTTTCAGCTGTTCATGGTAGTTTTGGGGCAAATTGCCCTTAGGTGAGATAAATTCATATGATTCAGGTGAATCTTGATACAACTGTGAAAGAATAGTAAGAAGAACTGGTCTAACTTCATTCAGCAATTCTTTGTGTTCGGCTGTAAAATTGTTTTCATGCTTACTTGTTATAGCAAGGAGCAAAAATTTTTCCTCGCTTTTATTATAATCAAAAATAAAATAAGCATATGAAGAGAAGGGATAGAGCAGTTGATCTGTAAAATTTTTCATTTTATTTGAAGCTTTTGTATTGGTTACCAATACTTCTTTAGTTGCTTTTTCCATAACTTCTTTGTAATACTTTTGTGGAATAAGTGGTTCAAGTGAAAAGCCAATTTTAGCAAGTTCAACTTCTTTTCCATATTCTAAAAATAAAGTCATTTGCTTCTCTTTACGGTGAACTGAATAGCAGACAATGTGATCAAAGGGTATTTCTTTAGCAAGAAAGTTAAATATAGAAGTAAGAGCATCTATTTTGTTTAAATTATTAAGTATTTCTAGAAAAATTTCTTTTTTGTAGTCCATATCAAATGCCCCTCTATTTTTATAAAGAAAGTGTGTAAAAAAATAAAACGGAAAAACGTTTTTTAAAACGATTTTATATAGTCTTTATTATCAAGCAATTAGCAAAAAAGCAAATAAAATTTAACTGTTTTTTTCTTTGCTTAGAT
>CAYJHJ010000137.1:0-3066 GCA_964370095.1 uncultured Desulfovibrionaceae bacterium
CACACTAAATCTGCCCAACTTGCGGTAAATACAAAGAACGTCAATTTTTAAATATTGAGAATAACGCATAATTTATGTCTGAAATACAAAATGCTGTAGCAGTTGACGTAATGGGCGGGGATTTTGGCCCGTCTATTGTCGTGCCGGGTGCTATAGAAGCAGCAAGGCAATGTAAAGGTAAAGTTGTTCTTGTTGGTGATTCAGAAAAAATTGAAGAAGTCCTAAAAACTTGCAACACAAAAGATGTTGACTATGAAATTGTGCATGCATCTGAAGTTGTTCTTATGGACGAAAAACCTTCAGATATCTTGCGCAAAAAGAAAGACTCCTCCATACAAGTTGCTTGCCGTCTTGTGAAAGATAAAGCTGTTGGGGGTCTTTTTAGTGCGGGGCACTCTGGTGCAACAGTTGCTTGCGGAATGTTTATTATTGGAAGAATTTCCGGTATTGAACGCCCAGCGCTTGCTACTCTTTTACCTACTGAAAAAAATCCTATTCTCTTGCTTGATGTTGGTGCAAATGTTGATTGTAAGCCTATTCATCTCTTTCAATTTGCTTTGATGGGCTCAAGCTATATGCAAGGCCTTACAGGTATTGAACCACAAGTAGGCCTTTTGAGTATAGGTGAAGAAGAAGGCAAGGGCAACATGCTTGTAAAAGAAAGTTTTGACCTTCTTAAGCAGGCACATAAACTAAGTTTTGTTGGCAATATTGAGGGAAGGGACATTTTTCCCGGAAATATTGATGTTGTTGTATGCGATGGTTTTGTAGGTAATGTTGCTTTAAAATTAAGTGAAGGACTTGCGCTTTCACTTACAGCAATTCTCAAGCGTGAAATTCTTGGAAGTGGATTGCTTGCAAAAATCGGTGCTTTTTTGTCAAAAGCTGCCTTTAAAAAATTAAAAAAACAGATTGATCACAGTGAATACGGCGCAGCCCCCTTACTTGGACTTAGGGGCATTTGCATGGTTGGGCATGGTTCATCTGATGTGCGCTCGGTTATATCTGGCGTGCGTATGGCATTTAGAGCCTTAGAAAACGGCACTAACGACCGACTTATTAATTACTTGCAAGAAAATGAAGATATTTCATACGCTGAAAATTTCACTAATTTATAGTTTTTTTTAATTATACTTTGTTTTTCTTACATAAATTAACAGATTTTAAATTATTCCTTAATATACATGGATATAGAGTTAGACTTGTATGAATTTATATATTAATAGCCTGGCAGTTTCTCTTCCTGAAAAGATTCTTACGAACTTTGATTTAGAAAAAATTATGGATACGTCTGATGAATGGATTCGCACCAGAACAGGCATTGAGCAAAGACACGTTTTACAAGAAGAAGAAAACAGTGCAGATTTTGCAATTGAAGCAGCAAAAGAAGCTCTTTTATTGGCAAGTATAGAAGCTAATGAATTAACACATATTTTTGTTGCAACATGCACACCGCAAATGCTCACACCCAGTATGGCCTGCCTTGTTGCAGGTGCTTTAGAAATTAAAGAAAATAAACAATTATTTGCACTTGATATTAATGCAGCTTGTTCAGGTTTTGTCTATGGCATTGAATTGATTCGCTCAATTTTTGCACTTAACCCTAAAGCAAAAGTTTTATTTGTCACCAGCGAATCTTTAAGCCGTCGTATGAACTATCTTGATCGTTCAACAAGTGTGCTTTTTGGAGATGCGGCAACAGCAATTGTTATCAGCAGCCAAATTTTATCTGATGCTCATCAGCCTCAACTAAAAATTATTGACTCTTTATGCTATACAGACGGAACTTTAAAAGATTTGATAACAATTGGTGGTGGAACAGCATTAATAGGGCATGTAGGCTATGAATTAAGAGAAGATTTTTTCTTGCAAATGCAAGGGCGTGATGTGTATAAGCACGCGATACGCTCTATGGCACAATCATGCAAAGATATTTTAGAAAAACATAGCCTTAATTTGAGCGAAATTCGTTTCGCTGTGCCGCATCAAGCAAATATGCGTATAATTGAAGCTGTTTATGATAAATTAGAAGTGCCACTTGAGGCTCGCTTTGTTAATGTTCACAAATATGGAAATACTTCTGCTTCTTCAATTCCTCTTGCTTTGCACGATGTTTTTGAAAAGAATCTTTTAAGAGCTGATGATAAAATTTTACTTACTACCTTTGGCGGTGGGCTTACATGGGGATCGGCTCTTTTTGAAACAGTATAATAACTTATTGATTTATTTATTTTTTTGATTTGTAAAATAATTAAATAAAAAACTTGATAAATAAAAATATTTTTCATATACTCCCTTTAGTTTTTAGAATTTATAAAGAGGAAAATTATGTCTGAACAAAATTTAACAGCACTTATAACAGGTGGTTCACGCGGAATAGGCAAGGCTTGTGCTTTTGCTTTGGCTCGAGATGGTTTTGATATTATTATCACTTACAATTCTAAAAAAGAAGAAGCCATGCAAGTGGTTGCAGAAATAGAAGAATTTGGTGTGAAAGCCTATGCCTATCAGCTTAACATAGGTAATAGCGAACAAATTAATGATTTTTTCAAAAATGAAATTAAAGATAAATTTAATCTTCATGTTTTAGTGAATAATGCAGGCATAACAAAAGATGGGCTTATTCTTCGCATGAAAGATGAAGACTTCACTTCTGTTATTGACGTGAATTTGACAGGATCTTTTCTTTGCATGCGTGAAGCAGCAAAAATTTTGGCAAAACGTAAAATGGGCAGAATAATTAATATGGCTTCAGTTGTCGGTCAAATGGGCAATGCAGGACAAATGAATTATTCGGCTTCTAAAGCCGGCTTGATTGGCATGACAAAATCTTTGGCTCAAGAATTGGGTTCAAGAAATGTAACTGTAAATGCAGTTGCTCCGGGTTTTATTGAAACCGATATGACAGAAGTTTTATCAGATGAAGTGAAAGCTGATTATGCTAAAAAAATTCCATTAGGAAGATTGGGCACAGCCCTTGAAGTTGCTGAAGCTGTTGCATTTTTAGCATCAGATAAAGCAAATTACATTACAGGACAAATACTTGCCGTTAATGGCGGTATGTAT
>CAYJHJ010000138.1:0-2871 GCA_964370095.1 uncultured Desulfovibrionaceae bacterium
AATAAGCGATTTTTTTAAAAGGATTTTTGTTGCCATAGTTTTCTCCATTATAGTCTTCTAAAACAATATAAATATTCAAGTATGTGCTGGGCTATATTTAAATAATTTAAACATAGCCCGATAATCTTCCATCTAGAGCGTGTCCAATTATAGTTAAGCATGCTCTAGTCCTTTACCGTATTCAAAAAGCAAGCATTTAGGGCAGGCAAACAAGAAGGTGTATTCATATGAAGCAAGTTAAGACTTCCATCCAAGTGATATTTTATAGCATATAATAGTTTTTTTAATTGTAGTTCTGTATACATTTTGAAATAAAAGAAACAGTTTTAATAAGCTTTCGTGCACAGCGTGTCAAAACAAATGAGAATGTGTGTATAGCTCTATCAAATTATTATGAACTTTAAAAGAAATCTTTTTTATTAATAGTTTATAGCTTTCTCAAGGTTTGAGGTGAATTGGAATAAGGTGTTAATTCTTTATAGAAATTATGAAAATTTCTTGACAACTTGTGCAAAGTCAAAATATAGTTTACTTGTTCAAAGTATCGCAGTAATAATTTATTCTCAAACTATTTAAAATAATAAGTTGTTTACTTAAAAAATCAAAATAAAAGAGGGTGGAATGTCGAAATTTAAGTTTTATTTTATGCTTTAGTCGCTTTGTTTTGACTACTATCTAAAGCAGTTCTTTTGCCATGTTCACGCCCATTTCAAACACAGCCTTGCAATCAAGCGGGAATTGCTTTTCTTTATGTGCTAGCCTGTCTTTTTCTTCAAACATTTCAATGTCATACTTAGGGAAATTGTCTACCATATACGTGCCGCAACTATAGTAGATTTGAGGTTCAGTATATACCATTTTATAGAAATTATGCAGTGTGCCCAAAAGTTCGGGATATTTTCTTTCTATCAAACCTTCTTGCGTTGCATTCATTGTATAGGCTATTGCCATTTTTAGCCTTTTTGGAGCTATAGTCAAAAAGCTTTTTTTATAGGTAAAGGAGGGGTAGAGAAGCCTTTCAGAAAAAGCCTTTAATTGTGCTGACATATCGCCAAAATAAATAGGCGAGCCAAGTATAATGCCATCAGCTTCTTGAATTTCAAGAAGTAAATCTTTGATGGAATCACTGATAATACACTTGCCATAATTTTTGCCGGCTGGCATTTTACAAGTCAAGCAGCCTTTACAGCCTGAGAATGTATAGTCAAAAACATTAATTGCTTTTACTTCGATTTCTTTTGATTGAGATTTTACTCCTTCTTCAAAAGCCTTGCATAATTGTGCTGTATTGCCATCTTTTCTGGCACTGCCATTTACGATGAATATTTTTTTCATAATCAGTCCTTTTTATGAAATCTAGAAAATGATTGAAGCAACAGGAATTCCTACAATCATTGTGATAAGCATAACCACTACGGTTGCCAACAATCCATAAGACATAACATCTTTTGAAGTTACATTTTCATTGGCAAAAAGCATGGCGGCAAAGGGAGAGCCTGCAGGCGTGAGAATGGCAAATAAAACTGAGAAGAAGAAGCAAACAATAAGAGGTTCAGGCGGATAGCCCAAGCCATTGCAAAGAGAAACAAGGATAGGAGCCATAATAAGGCCTGTTACAACAGAATTGAACACATTTGTCAAGACAAGCCCCAATACAATAACACCAAGTATTAAGGTGAGATAACTTACGCCTGTGAAAAGTGCTGTGAGGTTATATTCCAAATAAAGCGAAATTCTGGTAGAGGGGCTTGCAACTGCCGCACCATAGAGCAGAGAAGTTGCCACAAGGTAGAAAGAATTCCAGTTAAATAAAACACCTTGAGCAAAATCACCCGCAGGTTTATTATTGAAATGCACAAAGCCTGCTGCTGCAAGAAGCACAAACATAGCACCATTAGTATTCACTTTCAAAAAGGCTTTCAAAGCACCATCAGGTAAGAGTGAAGGCATGAAAAGCCAGAGCATATAAATAATAAAGATGAGAATAATGAATTTTTGTTGATGATTTAATGGTGGAAGAGGGTTTGCGTTCAACACTTCTACGTCAAAATCTCTGAATTTTGAAACATCAATCCTCATTACAAAACGCATAAGCAAAACAAAGGCAGCAAGAACCACCAAGGAAACAGCAAAGGCAAAAACAAAATAAATTGCATATTCAATGGGCTGCATTGAAAGTGCAGGGTTTGCGGCAAGGCTTGACAGGAAGCGATATCGACTCAAGTTTTGACATGTTCGGTGCACGCTATAAAAGCGAAGCAAGCACAGATAGCACCACTTTCCTTGCAAATGCAGGATTGGAATGGACTTATAAAAGTTTCACACTTGGTGCAAGCTATAGCGGTGAATTTGGTTCAGACCAAACCAGCCATACAGGCTCATTGAACTTCAAGTTTAGATTCTAAAAACTTTATTTTATTGTAACATGCCCTCATTCCTCTGTGAAAGCAGAGGTTTGAGGGTTTTTTATGTCTAAATATTTTTAGTCTTTTTTATCTCTTATTTGCTTTGTCAAGAAGAGTGATGCGTTTACAAAAAATACACTCGTTGACAATTACGAGTAAAAGAAGTATTATTTTTTTTGTAGCTAGCAGTGATTTTTGCAAAGCAAAACTATATGTAAAAAATACTCTAAGTTGCTGAAATCAATTTGCAGAAATTGCTACTTTGAATTTGTGCATAAATCTTGGTCACAAATGCAATTTTTACCCAAAAAGGTACAAGCAACTATTTGGAATAATTTTTCTTTTTACGGTTTTTACAAAATTGTAAAAAATAAGTCTCGCCCTCGGTACCATTACATTTATTGTAAAAAACATAAGGGAATCAGCTAGTTATGATTCCCTTTTTTGTTTACAGGGCTCTTCTGAA
>CAYJHJ010000139.1:0-2817 GCA_964370095.1 uncultured Desulfovibrionaceae bacterium
TGTTCAAGGTGATGCAATTTTAGCTCCGCATCCGCTTAAAAGCGATTATACAGAAGAGCTTGATATAACAGCAAAAAAAATGCTCGAAGAAAGAGCAAAGTTTTATATACTTTTATCAAAGCAAAAACCTAAATATAAAGTGTTTTTGAAGGGGTGGCTGAATAGAGTTGAACGACTTAAAGATTATGTAAATGAGCAAAAAAAATCAAAAAAAGTAAAAAAACTTATGCTTCAAGAAAAGTATTTTTACAACAACTAAAAAGGGGGATCTATGTTTGATAAATTAATTGAAAACTGGGAATTGTTTGTTACTTTGGTGGTGTCAATTTCAGCATTTGTAGCTGTATTTTTAAAGGCTCCTGTGGATGATTCAGGAACAATTTATAAGTTTTTTTATAATATAATCAACTATTTTGCTTTTAACTTTGGGAATGCAACCAATGCTTCAAAGCAAAATGAAGAAGCACAATAAATCAATAAGTTATGAGCTTTTTGATTGAGCTTATAAAAAAGTCAGGTGAAAATGCAGTTTATAGAATTTGCCAATATAATACTTAACTGGATTGAGAAAATCATTAAATACTATGAAAATAAATCTTATGCAGATGATCGTTCTTCTCTTGCTGATGATGCTACAAGCTTGCTCCTTACCAAGCTCCATTCTAAGCCACTTGACGAGCTTGAGCAGTCAAACACAAAAGGAATTAACCCTTCAAATCCCATCATTGCCGATTCTTCAATCAGCAAAGATAGTGATACTTGATGACATTAAAGGGCTTTGGATTGATAATAGAGATGCAGCTTCACTGTATGATTTTCTCAATCAAATTGATATGTTGCGATGATGTGCCTTATTTTTATCAATTTAAGTCGTTCAATTTTGTTTCACAACTATTAGCATGTGAGGTGTTTATGAAAAATGAATATTTGATAATTAATTTTTTGCTTGGTTTAAATACACTTCTTTTATCTATAGTAGCATTTTTTTTGCTTGATTTAAAAAGGCAATTTGAAAAGAAATTAGATACAATGGAAGAAAAAGTTGATGAAATTAAAGAAAAATATGTTTCAAAAGAATATTGTTCATATCACCTTCGGTATCATAAGCGTTTCGGTGTAGCTAGCAATGAATAATTTATATAACTATGTAGTTTATTTATGAATAAAAAACAAGTTTGGACAAAAGATAAATCTGTGGAAAGCTTATTGAAAGTAATTGAAAGTGGTAAAAATAATGAGGTTATTACTGCTATCCGCTTACTCAACTCTATGTATGGTTTAAACGAACCTCAAGATGAAAATAAAAAATTTGAGGGTAAAATTGAAATTGTATTTATTGAACCATCAACTAAGTAAAAATAATAACTTTTTTATGATTTGTGAAAAGAGGTGATCTGGAAAGTATAAATTAAAATTGTATTACATCAAAGATTTTAATAAATATAAATCTAAGAAGCTGATTTATAAAATGATTTAAAAAAGTAGTATATAAATGAAACAAATACTTTCAAGAGTTGAATTTGCAAATGCTTTTAGAGAATTATTTATAAATGCTCGTTATAAAGTATATTACGGAGGTAGAGGAGGGGCTAAATCATGGCATTTTGCTTTGGCACTTATTATCTTAGCAACAAAAAGTAAAAGAAGAGTTTTATGCACAAGACAGTTCCAAAGCTCAATTTCTGAATCTGTGCACAAACTTTTGTTAGACAGCATACAAAGGCTTAATTTAAAAAGTTTTTATGGTGTTAGTGAAAAAAAAATTCTTTGTGTAAATGGTTCTGAGTTTATTTTCCATGGTTTAGCCCATGAAGTATCAAAAATTAAATCTTTAGAAAATATAGATATTTGTTGGGTAGAAGAGGCACATAATGTTTCAAAAAAATCTTGGGAAATTCTTATCCCAACAATAAGAGCAGAAAATTCTGAAATTTGGATTTCTTTTAACCCTTATTTTGAAAGTGATGAAACCTATAGGCGTTTTGTTAAAGAACAATTAGAAAATAGTATCGTAAAAAAAGTAACTTATATTGACAATCCATGGTTTCCTGCTGTGTTAATGGAAGAATTGCTAAGGTGCAAAAAAAATGATTTTGAAGCTTATGAAAACATATGGGAAGGGAAATGCTTGCAATATTCACAAGCACAAATTTTCAAAAATAAGTATGAAGTTCAAGAGTTTAGTTCATGTGAAAATGCAAGAATTTATCAAGGTGCCGATTGGGGCTTTTCAAAAGATCCAACAGTATTGGTTCAAATTTTTATTTTAGAAAATACTTTATATATTGAGCATGAAGCATATGCAAAAAATGTAGAACTAGATGAAATTGCAGAACTTTTTAATACAATACCAAATTCAAAAAAATATATGATTAAAGCTGATTCCTCAAGGCCTGAAACTATACGCTATATACAGAAGAAAGGCTTTAATATTTCTGCAGTAACTAAATGGAATGGTTCTATTTTAGATGGAATTGCCATAATAAAAGGCTTTGATAAAATTATTATCCATCCACGCTGTAAACATACTTTATTTGAAGCAAAACATTATTCATATAAAGTAGATAGAATTACATCAGAAGTTTTACCTATTGTAGAAGATAATCATAATCACTGTTTTGATGCCATACGCTATGCATTAGAGCCATATATAAAAGGCAGGAACCCAATGAAATTTAAAAGATAGTTTAATTACAGGTAAAAAATTATTTATTGTAAATATAACATACTGAAAAAAGGATAGTTTATGAAATTCAAAAAAAGTGAAAATATTTATCAGGAATCTTTAAATCTTAAAACTTTTTGCCATGCAGAAAA
>CAYJHJ010000140.1:0-2731 GCA_964370095.1 uncultured Desulfovibrionaceae bacterium
TAGAAAAAATTGTTGCACACGGTGGAAAGCAAAGAATGCCAATTCGTGAATATTACCCAAATGAAAAACCTTACAGAATGTGTTATGTAGAAGATCCTTTTGGCATTGTTTTTGAAGTATATTCACATAGTTATGAAGTAACCTATTCAAAGGGTGCATATTAATCATTTATTTTTTGCTAACAAGAAATAGCATATTCTATAGTATAGATTAGTAACTAAAAAATAGGTTCTGCAAGTTTTCACAAACTGCAGAGCCTATTATTTTATGATACTTAAACTATTAAGAAAAAGATTATAATCATAATTCAACTCGGAATAATACTTTTATCTGATTTGCAAAAAAATAATCAATATCTTATAATAAGAGTGAGAGAAATTTAAGGAATATTTAAAATGAAAACAAAATTCAAGTCAGCAAATAATTCTTCACAGAAATCAAAAAATTTTTTTAAAATTATAAAATCAAATATTGTTTTAATTCTTTCGGGCTTGCTTATAATTGTTTCTGTTTTGCATCGTGAATTTGAAAAAAGTAATTTGTCTTTTACTTTTTCAGATGTTGAGAGTGAAATAGAATTTAGAAATTCAAAATCACTTGAAGAGCATTTTAAAAAGCACGGAATTGAAATGGGTTATTCCTCAGCTTCTGAATATCAAGGGCGTGCAAATGAAATAATTTCAGATGATAATGTTTTAAAAACACAGCAAGATGATTTAGATATGGCTTACTTTCTGCAATCAAGCGGCGAATTCGTTGTAGTTTCTCGCGATGGATTTTTCAGAACTTTTTTTATTCCAGAAGAAGGAATGAAATATTTTAATAAGCAGTAAAAAAATATGATAAAATTAGGATTATTTTTCCAAAAGTTGAACCTCAAGATGCATTGTCTTATTACCTATATATGAAGTCCAATGCTTTTCCATCACCTTGATCGATAAGTTTAAAGCTTCTACAAATGCTATTAAAAAATCTCTAAAAAAGTGTTGCCTTTTCAATGTGAATTATTATTATATACTAAAAGGAGCAATGTATGATATATAATTTTTCTAATAAAGCAGCTGAGATGATTGATAATATTGTGATTTCCGACAACGCAAGCTATAAGAGTGAAGAGTGTATACGTGTTCGCTTTGATCCAAATCAGCTAGATAAGTATGAGTACGACGGGGCGAATTTTGTCTATATTCCAATTGATTTTCACAATGGAATTATTGAAGTTGATCTTGTTGGAAGCTTAGAAGAAAATGCGCCTGAATTTGCACGCGGTTTCGTCGGAATTGCATACAGGATTTCGCCGGATTTATCTAAATTTGAGAGTATTTATATTCGCCCTACAAATGGCAGAGCTGATGATCAAGTGCGCCGCAATCATTCGACACAATACTTTTCTTACCCAGACTATAAATTTGACAGGCTTCGTAAAGAAGAACCTGAAAAATATGAATCTTATTGTGACATTGCTCCCGATGAATGGATACACATAAAAATAAGTGTTGATGAAGAAAAAGCCTGCCTCTATGTAAATAATTCAGAACAGCCTGTTTTATTGGTAAATGATATGAAGCACGGGAGTAAAATGAGAGGTGGTGTTGGTCTGTGGATTGACAACGGCACATTGGCCTATTTCAAAAATTTAAGTATCATAGCGAGCTAGAGAAATTTCAGAAAAATTAAAATTACGATAATGCATTTTCAATTTTTTTGAGAGTGGAAAGTCAACCGTTTTTTTAATATGTTTTTCAAGATCATTAATTTTCTTGATTGTTGTTCCGATTGCCATCAGAAGCACTTCTAAGATCTTCTATTTTTTGTACTTTTAAAATAAAATCTTTAAGAGTTGCTTCTATTCTTTATATAATCTGCTTTTATAAAATGCTATCTATAAGTACCCAACAGGAATTGAATTTATTTTTGGTTTTTCAGTGTTGATATACAGTCGCTTTCCAACTTGACGCGGCCCGATCAATAAAACTACAGGGAAAAATGAGCTTGCTTTAATAAAAGCAGATTGGATTGTCCTTTCTATATGCATAAAAACCTCGGCTGATTCAAAGTATAACTTTAGAGTAGCCGAGGTTTTGTGCTGGTAAAGAAAGAATATAATGCCTATGGTATCTGCATCATATAAATACAAAATGATGCAGATATCAAAATTTATGATGCAGAGAAAGAAGAAGAGTTAAGCACCTATAAAGGAAGCTGGCAAGAGTTTGCAAAATGAAGTGTTGCCATTCCAGAACGTGTTCTAATAGAATCAAGTAGAAATTTAAATAGAGAAAAAGTAAAGTCCTATAAGGACTTACGGTCATTATAGGACTTTTTCAAAATTTGTCTTGGTGGAGGCGGCGGACGAATGAGTATTGTCCTAGTTGTTGATATTGTTTGTGTTTTTGAGGGATGTTTTTGTGTATACCGTTAAATATACCGTAGGAAAATTTTTTTGAAAATTTTACAATTGGTGGAAAATTATAGAATTTGTTTCAGGTAGTATTCAGCTTTTTCTTTTGTTGAAATCTCTACCTTTGAAGATATAATTTTTATTAAAGCTTCTTTTTCAAGTTTATTACTAAAAATCCATAAAGCACAATTAATTCTAGTTATTTGAGCCTGTAGTGAAGTTGCTTTTGGATTTTCATTTAAAAGCTTTTGTGCAAGTGCATTTTTGTTTGTTGCCGTCTTAAATTCATTATAATTTTCAACAAAACATTTCTTGCCAATTGAATTGATT
>CAYJHJ010000141.1:0-2712 GCA_964370095.1 uncultured Desulfovibrionaceae bacterium
CTGAAAGTTTTTCACGAGCTTTTACGTCAAATAGAATTTCTTTTGCTGACATTATATATCTCCAAAATATTATTTATAAAAATTTCATTTTAAAATTAAGTTAAATACAAAAAACAAAAAAGAATAAGTTATATTACTGCGCAAGTCGAAAAAAGTTTATATAAATGATTGAACTATTACTGTTCACGGCCAAATAAAACTGCTGTTCGACGAAGCAATATAATGAAATTATGCTATTTATTAGTCGATTATTGCTAAAATATCTTCTTCACGCATAATAAGGTGTTCAACACCTTCAATTTTAACTTCTGTTCCGGCATATTTGCTAAATAAAACACTGTCGCCAACTTTCACTTCAAGTTCAATACGTTTACCGTTGCTATCAACCTTACCCGGACCTGCAGCAACAATTTCACCACGTGATGGTTTTTCTTTTGCTGTGTCAGGAATGTAAAGACCGCCTGCTGTTTTTTCCTCTACTTCAAGGCGTTTTACCAATACTCGGTCGTTTAATGGTTTAAACTTCATGAATCTTCCTCCAAAAAAATTTGTCAATTTTATTTTATATTTTTTGCTTAAAAAAATATGTACTGGAAATAAATAATCTCATTTTTAAGTTTGAAAAGGCTTTTTTTCTATTTTTTTTTATTTTTTTTAATTTACTATATTAAATCAAATAGTAATAAGTATATTTTTTTTTATTTTTTTACTTTCAAAAAAAATTAAAAAATGTTAAAATATTTCTTGACAGTAGGAGCATTCTACGGTAATTATTTTGTTCCCTTTTCTTGGAGGTAATTAATCATGTATGCAATAGTTGAAATTTGCGGGAAACAACATCGTGTTGCACAAGGCAACAAAATCATCGTAGATCGTATGCCAAATGAAGTTGGCAGCACAATCACTATAGATAAAGTTCTTATGATAGGCGGCGATGCAGTTAAAATTGGTGCTCCTTATGTTGAAGGTGCTGAAGCAACTGCAACAGTAGTTGATCATCATCGTGGCGAAAAAGTTCGCGTATTCAAAAAATGGCGTAGAAACGATTCACGTAAAATGCGTGGTTTCCGTCATGATTACACAACATTAGAAATTAATGCTGTAAAAGGCTAAAACACTTTTATTATACTTTTAGGAGTTTATCATGGCACATAAGAAAGCTGGTGGTAGTTCCCGTAACGGACGCGATAGTATAGGTCAACGACGTGGCGTTAAACGTTTTGCAGGTCAAAATGTTTTAGCCGGTAATATTCTTGTTCGTCAGCTAGGAACTAAAATCCATCCCGGAGACAATGTAGGTATGGGTAGAGATTATACCCTTTTTGCTAAAGTTGAAGGCGTTGTACGTTACGAAACTTATATTCGTAATCGTAAAGAAATGAAACGCGTTCATATTGATCCTGCTGCATAATTCTACTTACAACAAATTTCTATTAGGGGAAGGGTTTTTACTCTTCCCCTTTTAGCATTGAAAAACCTTTATTTATCATATAGTTACAATTTTCGTGTTTTATCAAACAGGCTAATCATCAGAATTAAATTGTAACTCTAATCACTTTTGAAATTTTATTTGATTATTTTCTCAGCCTTTTGGCAAGGAACAAATTATGCGTTTTATCGATTCAGCCACAATTTCAGTAAAGGCAGGCAAAGGCGGAAATGGCTGCCTAAGCTTCCGTCGTGAAAAATATATTCCAAGAGGTGGCCCAAACGGCGGCGATGGCGGTGCTGGTGGTTCAGTTTATGTTAAAGCTTCATCTAAACTATTGTCGCTCTATGATTTTCGTGTAAAAAGAAAATACGATGCTCAAAACGGTCAGCCTGGGCTTGGAAGCCAGTGCGATGGGAAAAAAGGCGAAGATATGATTATCGAGCTTCCTGTAGGCACGCAAATCTATCAGCAAACCGAACTTGGTGAAATGCTTCTAGCTGCCTTGTCAGAACCTGATATTCAAATACTTGTTGCTCAGGGCGGACGTGGAGGAAAAGGGAATGAACATTTCAAATCTTCCACCAATCAAGCACCTCGTTTTGCACAAAAAGGTGAAATCGGCGAAGAAAAATCATTACGCTTAGAACTTAAAATCTTAGCTGATGCCGGAATTATTGGCCTGCCGAATGCCGGAAAATCAACCTTTATTTCAAAAGTTTCGCAAGCAAAACCAAAAATTGCTGCTTATCCTTTTACTACTCTCACCCCAAATCTTGGCGTTATGGTT
The DNA here is from genome assembly GCA_964370095.1 of uncultured Desulfovibrionaceae bacterium. Taxonomy (GTDB): domain Bacteria; phylum Desulfobacterota; class Desulfovibrionia; order Desulfovibrionales; family Desulfovibrionaceae; genus CAYJAZ01. Next base: position 2,220 of record CAYJHJ010000141.1, read on the forward strand.
GATGAAATTGACCCTGATATCAGGCTTGTGCTTGCTGATATTCCCGGGCTTATTGAAGGCGCTGCCGCAGGAGCTGGGCTTGGGCACAGATTTTTAAAGCATATTGAAAGAACCCGTTTCCTTGTACATATTTTAAGCATTGAAGATATTCCACTTGATCCGGATGCAGATACTTGGCAAGGCTTTGATCTAATTAATGAAGAACTTGTACAGTTTGAACCTGAACTTGCAACACGCATGCAGCTTGAGATTGTGAATAAAATCGACTTAAGAAGCGAAGAAGAACTTAAATTCTTGCAAGATAAAGCTAAAAAAGATAAAAGAGATATTTATTTTATTTCAGCTCAAGAAGAAACAAATCTTGAAGAGCTTGTGAATAAACTTTGGGAAGTAAAAGCAGAATACGAAGCGAATGAAGCCTTTGTCCGCTATCAAGAATTAGAAATTGTTGATGATGAATTTCCCGAAATTGAAGTTGTTTATACGAGAGAAA
>CAYJHJ010000142.1:0-2688 GCA_964370095.1 uncultured Desulfovibrionaceae bacterium
CCGTAAGCTTCTAATTTTTTAGTGGATTTCCTACCAATCCCCCACACTTCTTTCACAGGAATATTTTCAAGATAATGTGCAAAATTTTTGTCGTGCACATCAAGATAGAATATTCCGTTTTTCTTTTTTGCAAGGTAATTGGCAAGCTTGGCAAGCGTTCTTGTGGAGGAAAAGCCGATGGATACTTGAATACCCGTCCATTGCAGTATAGTGTTTCGTACGTCAAATGCGTACTCTTTCATATTTCCTAGAAGTGCATTATCGAGTAAGAGAAAAGCTTCATCTATCGAATATTGTTCAATTTCTTTGCAATTATTTTCTAAAATGGACATGATGCGATTTGATATATCACCATAGAGGGCATAATTTGAAGAAAACACAGCAACATTGTGCTTTTCAATAATTTGCTTTGCCTTATAATAGGGTTCACCCATAGGAATGCCGAGCTCTTTTGCTTCTTTTGAGCGCGCAATAATACAGCCGTCATTATTCGACAAAACTACTACAGGTTTATTTTCTAAATCTGGACGGAAGATTCTCTCACAGGAAGCATAAAAATTGTTTGCATCAACAAGAGCGTATATCTGTTTTGTACCACTCATTGCAGCAAAGAATGTATAACGGTTGTAACGACACCCCAAATATGCACGTATTCGTGGTTAGTGATATCGATAGGAGCGTAGTCAGGATTTTCAGGAGCAAGCAAAGTTTTACCATTTTTTCTTATAAGCCTTTTTACCGTGAGTTCGCCGTCAATTGCGGCGATCACAATACGATTATGGCTAGCTTCATAGGAACGGTCGACACTGAGCAAGTCTCCGTCATTTATAGACGCATTGAGCATAGAGTTACCATGCGCACGTAGAAAAAAAGTAGCCGCTTCATTGCGGACAAGATACGAATGCAAATCAAGCTTTCGTTCAATATAGTCTTCAGCAGGTGAGGGAAATCCAGCATTTACAGGCGATAGATATAGTGGAACTCCTTCGCTTTTACTCGTATCTGCTGTGGCTATTCCCACAAACTCCAAAGATGATGAGAGTGTTCTTTTTGACATAGCTAAATATAGATATTTATAAAATCTTTGTCAAATTCTCAGAGTTACAAGTCTATTCAATAGTTTTTTGCTTTTATTGTATTTAGAAAAAAAGAGCTGTAAGCACAAACTTACAGCTCAACAGACATACTTATTATTCCATGTCCAGAAGGACTAATAACGCAGGAATGATAATCGTTTCTTTTATTTCTTAACCTGAGTGATTACTCAAATTCAGGGGTACATTCTAAAGTCAAATCGTTTGGCACAACAAGTACGGGTACCCTTGTTTTTCCAATAACATCTTTTGATCTGTTAGAAACAAAGAAACTGCTTAAGCCCTTCGTTTCCATGCTGCCCATAATAACAATATCAGCGCAGTATTCTTCAACTAAATCAGTAATGTTATGTGCCACATTTTTCTCTGAAAGCTCTTTTTTTACTTCAATGCCTTCAAAATTTTCCTGAATAATTTTATCAAGAAAATTATTCGCTTTAGTTAAGATGCTGTTCCGAAGGGCATCTTCACCTCCTTGAATTAATGCAAGTTCATAAAGGTTGTCAACACGTGGTAAAGAATTGAATAAAACAACCTGTGCTTTATTTGTTACTGCGAGATCGCGCGCATAGAAAATGATATCGTCAATATTCTCTGTCAGATTTACTACACAAAGAATTACACTAAAGGTGGACATATATACTCCTTATTATAAACTGTTTGTAAATTTATAGAGTTTCGATTTATAAGATTACTCAACTGCTAGGATAATCTATTACAATAGCAATCCACATTACATGCAAAGTTAACTCATATTAGGTAAGAATAACGCAATTTGAGGGAAGAGAATAAGTAATACCACGCAGATAAGCATACCAACAAAGAATGGTACAATACCCTTAAACATCTGTCCCATCGGTATGTCAGGTGCAAGCGACGCGAGAGTGAATACGTTCATTCCTACTGGTGGAGTAATCATACCCATTTCCATAACAAGTACACAAAGCACACCAAACCAAATTGGGTCAAAACCAAGTGCAACGATTGTAGGGAAAATTGATGGAAGTGTAAGCATCATCATTGGCATAATATTCATAATACAACCAAGAACAATATATAATAGTACTACCATAGCAATAATAATATATTTATTTACTTCCATACTTACAACAAAGTCTGCAAGCAAGGAAGGCAAACGTGAAGAAGCTAAGAAAGTACCAAATATATTAACACCAACCATTACAACAAATATTCTACCACATAAACGTGCTGTCGCAAGTAATGAATCCGCAAATTTTTGTTTTGTCATTGTTTTACGTAAGAGCGAATAGATAAGTGCACCAGCTGCGCCGACAGCTCCGCCCTCACCAGGAGTGAAGAAACCAGACATAATACCGCCAACTACTAAGATAAATATCAAGGCAATAGGAATAAGACGCACTAATGACATCAATTTCTCAGCCATAGTATATTTAACTGTTGACGCAGGCGCTAAACTAGGATTACGTATTACTTGAAACGCGATAATACCAATAAAAATAGCTGTAAGCAAAATACCAGGGATAATACCCGCAACAAAAAGTTGAGCTATAGATTGTTCGGTAATAATTGAATAGAAAATAAAGCCCATAGAAGGCGGAATAAGAATACCTAA
>CAYJHJ010000143.1:0-2509 GCA_964370095.1 uncultured Desulfovibrionaceae bacterium
TGAAAAATTGGGATACTGCCCTATTTACTCTCAATACACGCATTGATGTGGATATTCTCGCCGAAACGCCCACAGCCGACTTTTTTGATCATAATGGAAATGCCTCAGCGGATCCGTTACTCGTCAATATTTCTGCTATTAATATGACAGACTATACAGCAGGCGGAGTAGGTGCAATCTTAGCCCCTGCAAACACTAGTGTTGCTGTAACAAATGCAAGAAATAGTTTCACAGCAAGCACAACAAAGGCATACAGCCCCGTTGCGATATACGAAATTTCAAGCGCAAATCTTCAACGCCAAGGCACGCTCGATTTCACAAGAACAGGCATAAACCCCATGGCACAAGCACCGAATGTTACCACAATTACAAGCACACACACTAACCTTGATTTGATAGATGTAGTTTTAGACCGATGGCATACTCTCTCTACATCAACCGACATCAGCCTCGTCTACAATACCCACTCTATTACAGGTATGCCGGCAGGAAGTGCACCCGCAATTTTAGAAAATGCCCTTCTTCGCAATTCTATGCAAAACCAATGGACAGCATGGGCACAACCTTATGCCACTTTTGAAAGCACAAATACTGGCTCGTATTCTATAGATACCGATTCTTTCGGCGTGCTTGCAGGTGTAAGTTCAAGGCGTTACGACTTGGGCATGTTTGAAATGGCATATTCAGCATATATCGCTTATAATGGCTCTGAAAGCGAATATTCAACTATCGAAACAGAGCAATCGGCAGGAACAATCGGGCTTGGTGCAACGCTGATGTATGGCAATTTCACTTTAGGGGCAACAATAAACGCGGCCCTCACGAATAACGAAATCACCAATAACGATCCTCTCAACACTTTCTATACTTCTGATGAATACGATTCAACAACATTGGGCTTTGGCTTGAATGCGGCGTATACTTTCAGCTTTGAGGAGGGTAAATATAATCTTCGCCCAAGCCTCGGCCTTTCTTATTCTCATGTTGACACTGAGGATTACACAAACTCTGCAGGCTTGTTGACTTCTCCGGAAACCACAGGTACATGGAACATTAATCCTGCACTTACATTCACGGCAAATTTTGCAAATGATATTCAAGTGCATGCAAGTGCAAGTTATAACTTCCTTATCCAAGAGGATAGCGTTACCTACGTTGGTGGACTGCCAATAGAAAGCTCAGATGTTGATGATTACGCAACACTTTCAATCGGTGCTTCAAAAGCATGGGAGAACTTCTCACTTTATGGCGAAGTAACAGGCAGTTTAGGCGGACGTGAAAGCATCGGCGTGAATATGGGCTTGGAAGTGAAGTTTTAAAAAGCAATAAAAACAGATAATTAATAAAAGAGCAGGGAGAAATCTCTGCTCTTTTTTATGTTCAAGAAAAAGAATATATAAGCCAATAAACATGGGAAGAAATTATGTAATCATAAAATGACGAATAAAGAAAAAATCACAATAACAAACACAGCTGCAAGTTATTCATTCAATCCACAGCTTGCTCTTGGCTTCCACCTTGATTTCAATGATTCAAGCAGCGATGCAAACGCACTTGAATATGATGCAACTTCCTTCGCCTTTAGTGTGAACGGAAATTATTTATTATTTCATCAATAGTAATTGGTATGTAAATGGGCAAGCAACACTATCTTTCGCTTCAAACAATCTGGATTATACTGCTCTTAATGAAACATCAAGTGATGATTTTTCGTCAACTTCATTCTTTGCAGGAATAAACACAGGTTATGTATTTGAAATAAAAGAAAATAACTTCCTCATTCTTGAAATTGGTTTGTCATACCTCTATTCTAGCTTTGATTCAATAATTTTTCACTTTCTCCTATAAGTATGCTTGCCATAGCTAATGAAGCAAAGACATTTAATAGAATACATTTTTCCAACACAGCCCTGTAACAATTCTTCAAATTTCCAATCGCATTTTTACTTTCTATAAGCTTCTTCTTTTCAAGAAATTATTTCTTTTTGCACAAAATTTTAGAAAAAACATAAACTAAAGAAGAAATAATTTCAATTGTTGTACAATATTAGGCTTTATATCAATATCTTTTTTTAAAAGTGCTCTAAATCTACTAGATACGACTAAAACTTATACCTGAAATTTGCAAAAACTCCGTGGCTTGTTTCGTGGCTTGAGGCTTGCAGGGTATAGTTCAAATCTAAGCTGAAGTTTTCTTTTGCCACTTCAAGTCCAAGTCCGCCGCTGAAAGCTAAATTATCGACTGTATCCATAGATAAGTGCGAAGTTCCTGCAACATTCGGGATTGAAGAAATCGAGGTAGATTCCAGCTCGCCAAAAGAAGCAATAACCCCAACATCTGCTTTTGGAGTAATGACATAACCTGTTTGAGTTATGAAATCTTTCGCAACGCTTACACCAACAGGAATCGTGAAAATATCTTGGCTGTCGCTTTTTGTATGCACTATTGTTGCACCATCTATCGAAGCGTCATAAGCATTTGTTGCTGCATGCGTGTAGCGTATACCCA